>NZ_BAOL01000031.1 GCF_000350145.1 Ilumatobacter nonamiensis YM16-303
CCCCGCCGATCGCAATCGGCCCCATCACCGAACTCGCAACCCGCAGCGCATCGAACGCGATGTCGGCGGCGAGGAGTGCATCGCGCCGGTGTCGGTCGGCCCTGATCTGCTCCTCGATCTGCTCGTTCCGGGCAGCCTTGCCGAGCGTGTCGACGTAGTCGGCGACATCACTCGGACCGATGCCGAGCGGTCCGTTGTCGCCCGCCCCGATCACGGCGAGTCCGGGAATCGATGCCAGCAGGATGTCGAGCGAGGTCGGATCCCGCATCAGCGCTCCGAAGAGGTCGAGCACCTCGGGATAGGTGCCCAACTCCATGCCGACGTCGTGGAAGTCGAAGTCCTTCAGGTGCACGTCGGCGTAGCCGCCGAGCGACGTCGTGAAGAACGGAACGTACTGGACGACGATCCGCGCGATCTCCGGGCTGAGATGGGGAGGGAAGCCGGTGTCGTGGAGGCGGCGGTTGGAGAGCGCGACGAGATCTCGCAGCACGCCGTGCGCCTCGGGGAGGCGCGTCCGGTCGCGGAACGGGAGCTGCATCGCCGAGCTCAGGAACCTGCCGACGACGGCACCGTCGAGCGTCGGCCACTCGATCAGTTCCTTCAGCATCGACTCATCGAGCACGCGGAGTGCATGATCCGGATGCTGCGTGAGGAACGTCAGCATGACCTCGGCCCCGCGTGCCTGGTAGTTGGACCGGAGGTCGACCATCGCCGACGGGGAGCGGGTGGCCTCCTCCAGCATCCGGGCGACGAGTCGCGGATCGAACGTGGCGAACCCGACCGCCATCGGGACCAGGAACGAGCGACTCGAGGCAACCACCAGTTCGTCGACGAAACCCGCGTCGTCGGCTGCCCGCATGGCCAGTTCGTGCGCGAGCGCCTCGAATCGAACCCAGAACGGGTCACCCATGTCGGGCTGGAACTCGTCGTCGTACGGGGCGTCGAACTCGAGGCGGACGAACTCGGCGAGCAACTCCTCGTCGGTCATCGCCCGGTAGCGCACGGCGATCAGGTTGGCCAACCAGGTGCCGAGGCCGCCCGGCGAGTGGTTCGCCCGGCGCGCCGGCCTGGCGAGCGGGTCCGTCGACTCGATCGCGCGCACCGCCGGGAGGATGCGATCCTCCAGCGCGTGGCGGATCCGGCGCACGGCGGCCATCGCTTCGTCCGCAGCGGGGTCGGTACTCCCGATTCCGGCGAGGCTGTCGAGCGCTGCGGTCGTCCGGTCGCCGAGTGCTGCGACGCGATGCGGTTCGTATCCGGCGGTCATCGTTGCTCCTCCGCGGCGGCGCGTTCTGCGCGTTCGGCGCGGAGTGCGACCGCGACGAGTTCGTCGGCGTGGGCCTCGTAGCGACACGCTTGGTCGTCGAGTTCGTCGGCCGCCCGGTGCATCGCCTGCTGCGCGCGGGTCAGTTCCGAGGTGCACTCCTCGGCACGCGGGCCGTACCAGGTGTCGACACCGGCGTGGAGGTGGAGCGACATCGAGGGGCTGTCACGCATGCGTCTCGCCAGTGATCGAAGGTGCGCGGCGCGCTGACGAACGGCAGCTGCCTCGTGGTGCGACATCGGTCTCTCCCGGATCGGTTCGATGTTCGGGCCGGGACCGCGGGCCGATCAACTCAGGTCTACGGAACCACGGGGTCGTCAGCGCGCCATACCGGAAGCTGCGCGTCGGTGCCCGTCACCGCCGCGCCGTTCCGTGGGGCTGGAGGTCGTCGAGCAACACGGTGCGGTCGGCGATCGCGGTTGCTTCGGCGACGTCGTGGGTCACGATGATCGCGGTGGCGTCCGAGCCGTGGAGCAGTTCGGCGAGTTCGTCGACCAGCTGGTCGTGGAGATCCCGGTCGAGTCCGGTGAGCGGCTCGTCGAGCAACACGACCGAGGGTTCGGCGATCATCGTGCGTGCGAGTGCCACACGCTTCGCTTCACCGCCGCTCAGTTCGGTGACGCGTCGCGATCCGAATCCCTCGAGCCCGACCCGCGTGAGCCACGTCGCCGCACGTTCGTGGCGCTCGGTGCGCCCGACGCCCGACATCTTCAAGCCGAACGCGACGTTGTCGAGTGTGCTGCGATGTGGGAAGAGCTGGTTGTCCTGGAACACCATGCCGACGCCACGCCGGTGGGTCGGTGTCGCGGTCATGTCGACGCCGTCGATCGTGACGGTGCCACCGTCCGGTGCGACGATGCCGGCGATGACCCGCAGCAGGGTGCTCTTCCCGCTTCCCGACGGGCCGAGCAGGGCGATGACCTCGCTCCCGGCCACCCGCAGGTCGACATCGTCCAGGACGACGTTCTCGTCGAATGCGACGCGGATGCCGGCGAGTTCGACCTCAGCGCCCGGCACGTTCGCTCCGGCTGGTTCGATTCTCGGGATCGGAGCGGGCGCCCGAGCGACCGCCGACGAGGGCACCGGTGCGGTCGACGAGCATCACGAGTCCGATCGTGGCAGCCGCGAGGATCGTGGCGAGTGCATAGCCCTTGGTCTGCAGCAGCGAACCGGTGCGTCCGAGAAGTTGCTCGATCGCGATCGGGAGCGTCTCGCCGCCGCTGCGCGAGAGGAAACTCGTCGCTCCGAACTCACCGAGCGAGATCGCGGCAGCCAGGGCCGCGCCCACCGCGAGTGGGCGCCAGAGATGGGGGAGCACCACCTCCCGCCATGCACGTGCCGGGGACGCTCCGAGCGTCAGCGCCGCGTACGACAGCTGCGGATCGATGGCTCGCAGCACGCCGAGCGTCGCGCGGACGACGAACGGAACGGCGATGAGTGCATGGCCGACCGGAACGATCCACCACGTCGAGCGCCAGTCGTACGGAGTGGTGTCGAACGTGATCAGCATGCCGAAACCGATGGTCACGGCAGAGGTCCCGATCGGCAGCAACAGCCCGGCATCCAGCAGTTTTCCGCCGCGCCGCGCCGCCGCGATCCCGAGCGCGGCGACGGCCCCGATCACGGTCGCGAAGAGCGTTGTCCACGCCGCCGTCTCGAGCGAGTTCCGGAGCGCGTCGATCGGATCGAGGCCAAGGCTGATCCCCGGTCGGACCTCCGCCGAACCGAGGTCGGTCCAGGCGGTGAAGTTCCACCCGGAGGGCGTGGAGATCGATTTCACGACCAGCGCGATCATCGGCGTGATCGCGACGACCGCGGTCGCGCCGGCGACCCCCGCGACGAGGAGCCGCTGGTTTCTCGTGCGCGGATGCTGCGGTCCGGAGAGCGGCCGCAACTGGAGCGCACGCGACGAACGGCGTGCCGAGATCGACGACCACACGGCCAAGGCTCCCAGGATCGCGAGTTGGAGCAGGGCGAGAACCGCCGCCTGATCGACCTGTCCGAGCTGGGTTGCACGACGCCACACCTCGACCTCGATCGTCCGAGTTCCCGCAGCGCCCAGCACGCGGATCACGCCGAACGACGTGAACGTGAACAGGAACACGATCGCCGCCGCGGCTGTAGCGGCCGGTCGGATCAGCGGCAGGGTGATCTCGCGGAACACGATCGGTGGCGAGGCGCCGAGCGTCGCTGCGGCGTGCTCCATGTCCGGGGGAAGGTGTTCCCAGACGGTGCCGACGGTGCGCACGACGACCGCCAGGTTGAACACGACGTGCGCACCGATCACCGCCCAGACCGTGCGGTCGAGCGACTCCGGGAGCAGCGCCAGGAACGCGGCGCCCATGACCACGGTCGGCAGCACGAACACCGCGGTCAGGAGACCGAGCAGGAGCCGCCGACCGGCGAAGTCGAAGCGTGCGATCACCCACGCCGGCGCGAGCCCGACGACGAGCGTCAATGCTGTCGACACCACCGCCTGCCACGTCGTGAACCAGACGATCGACCATGTGCGCGAGCGGCCGAACACCGTGCGCACGGACTCGCCGTCGACGGCCGTGGCGATCAGGTTGCCGAACGGCCAGACGTAGAAGACCAGCAACCCGACGATCGGCGCCGCGACGAGCAGCCCGACCAGCCAGCCGGGCAGCCGGTTCATCGCAGCCGGTCCGTCATCGCAGGCGCTCGGGGACCCGGGTCAGCCGAGCACGAGATCGGTCCACTCGTCGATCCACGCCTCTCGGTTCGCGTCGACCGTGTCCGGATCGATCTCACGGCTCGATTCGGGGATCACCGCGTACTCGGTGAACACCGGATCGAGAGCGGCGTCGGCGTTGGCCGGGAACACGAACACGTCCAGCGGCAGCGCCTCCTGGAATTCCGTGGTGACGAGGAAGTCGATCAGCTGCTGGGCTGCATCGGGCTGGTCCGTTCCGGCGAGGATTCCCGCGAACTCGACCTGGCGATAGCAGGTCGACTCGACCACGCCGGTGGGCGCGGTGTCGAGTTCGGTCTCGGCGTAGAGCACCTCGAACGGCGGGCTCGATCCGTAGCTGACCACGAGGGGCCGATCGCCACCGGCGTAGCTGAACTGCTCGTAGTAGGCGGCGGTCCATCCGTCGACGACTTCGACGCCGTTGTCGAGGAGGCTCAGCCAGTAGTCCTGCCACTCGTCTTCGCCGTACTGGTCGACGGTGGCGAGCAGGAACGCGAGCCCGGGCGACGACGTGGCCGGGTTCTGGACGACGAGCATGTCCTGGTACTCGGGGAGCGTGAGATCCTCCAGCGAGTTCGGCGGGTCGACGCCGAGGTCGTCGAGGGCGGCGATGTCGTAGTTGATGCACACGTCGCCGAAGTCGACCGGTGTCGCTTCACCGTTCGGGACGAGGTCGGTGAGATCGGATGGGATCGCGTCGAGTCCGTCGGCGGTGTACGGCTCGAAGATCTCGGAGTTGATCGCGCGCGAGATGAAGGTGCTGTCGATCCCCCACATCACGTCGCCCTCGGGGTTGCCCGCAGTGAGCTCGGCCTTCGACAGCATCGTCCCGGTGTCACCGGCGATCAGGATCTCCACGTCGATGCCGGTCTCGGCGGTGAAGCGGGCGAGTTCGTCGTTCACCCGCGTCCCTTCCGACGGGAAGGACTCGTAGGTCACGAGCGTGATCGACGTGTCCGCGTTCTCGGCCTCTGCGTCATCCGCTTCGGACTCGGCGGGGGTGCTGTCGGACGTCTCCGTGCTCGGTGCCTCCGTGCTCGGCGCCTCCGTGCTCGGCGCCTCGGTGCTCTCCGCCTCGGTGTCGGCCGGTTCCGTCTCGGACGTATCGCCGGGCGCTTCGGACTCCGCAGATGCGTCGTCGGTCGAGGCGTCGTCGTCGCTGCCGCATGCGGCGACGGTGAGGAGTGCAGCAGCGACGAGCGCGGCGAAACGGGTGTGGGTGGGGGTCATATCAGGCCTCCGGGGATGTGGGGGTGGGGGATGGATCGAGATGTACAGGGTCAGGGACGTCGAAGACCGTGAGCACGCCGCCGGACACCGTGACCGGAACGATGCCGTCGTCGGCGGTGACCTCGTTGCTCACACCGAGGCCGACCACCGGTTGGAGTTCGTGGTCGTCGAGCGGCCAGCGGACGCCGGAGACGCCCACGCGATGGCAGGTCTTGCCGATGGCGAGCAGTGACACGAGCGAGCCGACCTCCAGATGGAGCTCGCGCCGACCCGGCCCGTGGATCACGTCGAGATGTTGGCCGTTCCACCAGCCGTCCAGCACGGGAATCCCGGTCAGGGTCGGTGCCCGCAGCGCTCCGAGCGCGGCGATCGTGTGGTCGAGTCGCTCTCCGCCGCCGATCAGCGTGAGCCGGTCCGGTTGCATGTTGGCGGCGAAGGCGAGCGCCAGTTCGGTGTCGGTCTGGTCCTTGTCCTCCGGGTGGCGCGCGATGGTCGCGTGTGCCTCGGCCCACGAGAGGCCGTCGTCGGAGACCGAGTCGAGGTCGCCGATCAGGCCCGAGGGTGAGAGCCCGGCGGCGAGTGCCACGTCGAGACCACCGTCGACCGCGAGCAGGATCGCCGACGAGGGAATCGCTTCGAGGACATGATCGTCGAGCGGAGAGGCTCCGGTGATGATGACGATGTGTTCGTTCACGGTGTCGACTTCCTACGCCGGCATGATCCGGTTCAGGTTCTCGGGTCGGTGACGGCGTGTCACCCTCTCAGCCTGCCGCTCCGCAGACTCCCCGTCGGGTTGATGCGCTCACCCTACCGTCTGGATCGCCAGCGCACCGATCGAGACGACGAGCATGCCGACGACGGCGAGGTCGAACCCGCGCGCCGACACGCGGTTGCGGAGCGCCGACCCGATCGGAATCGATGCGAGCACGGGAACGCACGCGAGGAGTGACGCGCCGACCCGACCGCTGAGTTCACCCGAGAACACGAGGACCACGAACTGCGTGGTCCCCGAGACCAGGAACAGCGACGTCACCGCGAAGATGTGTGCACCGCGGGGCAGGCGGTAGCTGTGGATCCACGATCCGACGATCGGACCGCTGATCCCGATCGCTCCCTGGAACGCCCCGGCCAGGCCGCCGATCGCCGGAGCGAGCCGTCGCGACCGAGCCGGTCCGACCCGGAAGTCGGGATGGGCGAAGAAGATGATGACGTAGATCGCGATCGCGACGATCAGCAGGATCACGAGCGGTTCCTCCGGGAGTGACACGAACGCGATCGCGCCGACGACGGCTCCGATCACTCCGGCGGTCGCGAGCGTCGGAAGATCGCGCGTCTCCGCGATGTGGCTTCGTTCGCGCCACGCGAGGACCCCGTTGGCGAGGATGTTCGGGAACGCGATCGTGACCACGGCGTCGTCGAGGTCGACGAACAGCGCAGCGATCGGGATCGCGATCAGTGGCAGACCCATCCCGGTGACCGCCTTCGCGATCGACCCGATGATCACCGCGAGCAGCACGATGGTCAACTCGGTCCCGGTCACTCGAGCGACCCTACGGCTCCGTCGGCGCGGTGGCGATGATTCGGTGACGACGTCCCGCGGACGTGATCTCCCCCCGTCGGAGAAGGGGCGGGGGATCCTCGGTCAGTCCTCGATGACGTCGAGTCCCTGCTCGCGGAGCCGCGCGATGTTGTCGAGCATCGCGTTCAGCACGTCGGGAGTGTGACCGTCCCAGCTCGGTAGCTCGTCGACGACCAGCAGCGGATCGCGCGTCCGGTAGGACTGCGTGACGTTGCCGGGGAACCTCTTGTTGGTCACGTTGGGGTCGTCTTCGAACGGGCCGGTGGGCTCGACGACGTAGATGTGGCCGCGCTCGCTGCTCCCGGCCAGCGCGGTCGCCAACTCTGCTCCCCACACCGCCGTCTCCACCAACGCGGAGAAGTAGATGTTGTTCGAAATGCGGCCTTCTTGGAAGTTGGAGCCGTGACCCGCGACGAGCTGCTCACCGATCTCCACGGTGGATTTCGTCCCGTGGTAGAAGGGTCCCTCGACGTGGTCGCATTGCTCGAGCGTCACCGGGACCCATGCGACGTCGCCCGCATCCTCGTCCGACGCGCTCTCGTCGCGTTCCTGATCCGTCATCGACGCCTCCCATCCGGTTGCACCGGCTTGTCTCTTCTGTCGCGACATTCGGTTGCGATCTTCGGTCGTGATCTACGTGAGCGACGTGGTCGACGCGACCTCGTGTTGTTCGACGTGAGCTCCGAGGATCATGTCCTGCTGGTCGTCGCTCGGCCCCGACGCGCGGAATTCCTCGACCGCTGCGGTCGATTCCCACTGCTCGAACACGTTGATCCGGTCGGCTTCGAGCGGATCGCCGGCGATGTGGAAGTCGACGCAGCCCGCCGCTGCCCGAGCGAGTTCGATCACCTCGGTGCACGTCGCGAGATACGCGTCCCGTTGTTCGGAGTCGACGCGGATCCAGCCGGACACGATGATCATCAGGACCAACGGTAGTGATCGCCGCGCATCGACATCGATCAGTCGTCGAGGTGTGATTCCGCTCCGGCGCGGTCGAGCACCATGAGCACGTCCGCCGGTCGGTCGATCGCCGCGACGCAGTGGGGCGTCATCGTCGAGAACTCGGCTGACTCGCCGGCGTTCACGACGAGCTCGCGCTCGCCGAGGGTGAGTCGCACCGTTCCGTCGAGGACGAACATGAAGTCGTGCCCGGGGTGCACCTGCGGCTCGGGCCGGTGAGCGCCGGGTTCGAAGCGCATCTTGACCGCGACCATCGGACTTCCGGGACGGGACAGCTGCCACCTCGTCACCCCCGGGGAGTGCTGTGGTTCGGGCCGGATGACGACGTCGGCCGGTTCGTCGGTCGCCACGAGTTCGTCGACGCTCACGTGCAGCTCGCGGGCGAGCGGAATCAGCACGTCGAAGCTGATCGAGCGGTGACCCGTCTCGATCCGACTGATCGTCGAGGCGCCGACGCCCGACCGGGTGGCGAGCTCGTCGAGCGACCATCCGAGGTGCCGGCGAATCGCCCGCAGGCGAGAGCGCACGAGATCGTCGATCGCGGTTTCCATCACGAGGAGTCTGGCAAGTGCTTGCGAATACTGCAACCCTTGTTGCGATACGCCAAAGAAGGCGTACCGTCGAATCCATGAACAGCTCAACCAGATCAGACATCGATGTGCTGGTGATCGGTGGCAGCGCCGCTGGCTCGGCAGCGGCATTGCAGCTGGGTCGCGTCCGACGCTCGGTCGTCGTGGTCGACGCCGGCGAACCGCGCAACGCTCCGGCGGCGCACATGCAGGGCTACCTCGGTCACGACGGCATGGCCCCCGCCGATTTCGTGGCACGTGCGCACGACGAGGTTCGCGCGTACGGCACCGAGATCGTGGTCGATCGGATCATCGAGGTCACCGATGACGAGGACCGACTGGTCGGCACGACCGAGTCCGGTCGGACGTTCCGAGCGCGCCGCATCCTGCTGGCGACCGGCCTCCGCGACCTGCTCCCCGACATTCCGGGCGTGTGGGAGAACTGGGGCGATCGCGTGATCCACTGCCCGTGGTGTCATGGGTGGGAAGTGCGCGACCAGCGGATCGCGGTCATCGACACCACGGGGATGGGAACCCATCAGGCGCTGATCTTCGCTCAGTTGTCCGCCCGGGTGACCCTCGTCGTCAACACCGAAGCCACGCTGACGGACGAGCAGCGCGAACGGCTCGAACTCGCCGGGGTCGCCGTCGAGGACAGGTCGGTGATCGCGATCGACGCACAGGACGACCACCTCACGCTGAACCTGGGAGGCGCCGCGGTCGACGACTCGGCGAGCGGCCGACTCGACGTGGACGTTGCCGCTGTCGCACCGCGCTTCGAGCCGAACGCCACGGTGGTCGAGCACCTCGTCGACGTGGCCGATCACATGTCGGACCTCGGTCGCGTCGTCGCTGCCGACGCGCTCACAGGTTTGACCAGCCACCCCCGAATCCACGCCGCGGGGAACGTCGCCGACCCGATGCAGCAGGTGCTGCACGCAGCAGCGCACGGATCACGGGTGGCCACGATGCTCAACGTGAGCCTCATCGAGGAGGATCTCGACGACGCCCGTCGATCCGCCGAGGAGAGAACCGAATGGAACGACCGGTACGCCGGACGCGGCGACCAGATGTGGAGTGGGAACCCCAACGGCTCGCTCGTCGCCGAGGTGAGTGGCGTCGCTCCGGGTCGCGCGCTCGACGTCGGATGCGGCGAGGGTGCCGACGCGATCTGGCTCGCTCAGCAGGGCTGGGAGGTCACCGCCACCGACATCTCCACGACGGCGATCGCTCGGGCCCGTGCCGCCGCGTCAGCCCGCGCGGTGGACGTCTCGTTCGAGGCCGTCGACGCCGCGGTCGATCCGCCGCCGGCCGCCTCGTTCGATCTCGTGACGATCGCGTACCCGTCGTTCAAGCGTGACAACGGAGCCCGCACGTTCCGCTCGATCCTCGACTCCGTCGCTCGCGGCGGAGCGCTGTTCGTGATCGGACACGTCCTCGACGAGGAGGCGCTGAAGCACGCACACGAGCACGGATTCGATCCGGCGATCTACCTCCTGCTCGACGACATGGTCGACCTGCTGCCCCGCGACTTCAGCATCGAGGTCGACGACACTCGGGAGCGTCCGAACGCTCCGGCCGATTCCCACCACAGCCAGGACCGCGTGCTCGTCCTGCGCCGCGACTCCTGACTCACGACGTCGTCGTCAGGACTCCGGCAGCTGCCGCTGGTAGGTCGCGAGGTCGAAGTAGTCGCGCCACAACGTGATCTTGCCGTCGTGGACCTCCCACACACCGGTCACGGGCATGTCGATCCAACCGAACGGCATCTCGAACCGGTCGAGCCGTTCGTTGAACACGAGCGGTCCCTCCGCCGCCTGGCGGTACACGACCCATTCGACGGTGCCCGCCGTGCCGAGCATCGGCTCGAGCACACTCCGGATCGCGTCGGGACCGTGGACCTTGCCCATCGGGACGTTGTCGTACTCGCACTCCTCGCCGACGAGCGCGATCGCCGCGTCGAAGTCCTTGCGCTCGACGGCGTCGATGAAGGCGGTCACGGTCTCGGCGGGAGTCATGCCCCGACCGTAGGTGCCATCGACTCGCCGGTCGGCAGCAGGAACGCTCCGGCCGCTTCGATCTGCGATGCGACCCGGATCAGCAGGTCCTCGCGTCCGTAGGCCGCGACCAACTGCACGCCGACCGGCAGGCCGTCGTCGCTCACGTGGAGCGGGAGACTGATCGCCGGCTGTCCGCTCGTGTTGAACGGTGGCGTGAACGACACGAACTCGCCGGCTCGCTTCATCCCGGCCATCGGGTCGTCCGGCCGGGCGTCGTGCTCGCCGATCCGTACGGGCCGTTGGGAGAGGGTCGGAGTCACGAGCACGTCCCAGCCGTCCGCCCACCACGACTGCATCGCCCGGCGATACTCGTTGATCGCGGCGAGTGCGCCGGCGAACTCGGTGGCGCTCATGTGCTGAGCGAACTGTCCCATCGTCCAGTTGACCGGCTCGACCTCGTCCTCGGTCAACTCCCGCCCGAGCGTCGCGCCGAGCTTCTGGATGCTCAGCGACATGTTCGTCGCCCAGATCGCCATGAACCGGTTCGAGAACGACGCGTCCTCCAGCACGGAAGGGTGTGCCTCCGACACGTCGTGACCGAGGCCCTCCAGCAGGGCAGCTCCGGCCTGCGCGGCCCGGGCGCATTCGGGGTCGAGTTCCGCGCCGAGTGGATGACGGGCGAGCAGGCCCACGCGCAGGCGCCCCGGATCCGCGCCGACCTCGTCGATGTACGGCCGTTCGGGTGCCGGCGCGATCACGTTGTCGCCGACACCGGGTCCGCAGGTGGCCTCGAGCATGGCCGCCGTGTCGCGCATCGAACGGGTGACGGCGAATGCCACGCTGAGGCCCGATTCGTCGCGCTCGGGACCCATCGTGATCCGACCCTGGGATGGTTTCAGGCCGATCAACCCGCAGCACGCTGCCGGGATGCGAATCGACCCGCCGCCGTCGGACGCGTTCGCAACCGGGACGAGTCCGGCTGCGACCGCCGCGGCCGCACCGCCGGAGGAGCCGCCGGGTGTGTGATCGGTCGACCACGGGTTGCGGGTGGGTCCGAACGCGAGCGGCTCGGTGACCGGCAGCGACCCGAGCTCGGGGGAGTTCGTGCGACCGAGCGTGATCAAGCCCGCGTCGCGGAAGCGTGCCACGAGGGTCGTGTCGTGATCCGAGATCGGCATCTCCGAACGCAACGCCTGGTTGCCGTTCGTCATCGGGTGTCCGGTCGAGTGAGCCCACAGATCCTTCAGCAACGTCGGCACTCCGGCGAAGGTGGGCAGCTCGTCCCCGTTGCTGCGTCGTCGATCCACCTCGGCGGCGTTGGCGCGGGCGTCGTCGAACCATCGGATGACCACGGAATTCAACGGTTCGTCGAACGCCTCGATCCGCTCGATCGCCGCGTCGACCAACTCGATCGCCGACACCTCGCCGCTCGTGACGAGTTCGGCCTGGGCGGTGGCGTCGAGCCAGCGGGTGGACTGTGCGATCGAGGAGGTCATGGCCCGTTGATAGCACCCACGAGGCGCGCGTGCCCGCAGCGAACTCCCCGCTGTCGGTCGGGGCGGCTCGTTACTCTGGATGCATGGGAATCCTGAACACACGCAACCTCCGCAAGGCGAAGGCCCTCCTCGAGAAGAACCGTCACAAGGTCGGCGACGTGGTCGAGAAGGCCGGCGGCACACTCGACAAGGTGAGCAAGGGCAAGACGTCGTCGGTCACCGCGAAGGCGTCCGATGCCGCCCAGAAGTACTCACAGGGCGCGTCGCCCAAGTACAGCACCGAGTTCGATGTCGATCACGAGACCCGTCAGACCATGAACGCCCAGGACTCCGCCGAGGCCAAGATCCGTCAATCGCAGGCGACCGAGACCGCGGCGAACGCGGTGAAGGGAGCGGCCGACGCGCTCACCAACCTGATGAACAAGGCCACGGAGACGGCCGAGAAGGGCAAGGCCCAGGACCGTACGAAGCAGCAGTAGGAGAAGTGCGATTCGGTGACCGTCACCGACGCGCAATCTCAGACGGGGGTCTTGTCGGCGTACTCGATGCGGCCGTCCGCGTGGCGGGCGAAACGGGTGCCGTCGTGGCCGTGCGTGGGGTCGGGTGTGTCCCAGGGCCAGCCGCCGAACTGGGTGGCGCGGTAGTCGGTGAACGCCTGGCGGATCTCGTCCTCGGTGTTCATCACGAACGGTCCCTGCTGGGCGACCGGCTCGCCGATCGGACGGCCTTGCATCACCAACATCTCGGTCGGACCGGCGCTCGTGATCGTCAGGTCGCGCGTTGCGTCGACGACGGCACCGGTTGATCCCTCGACGGCGGTTCCGTCGACATCGATCCCGTCGCCTTCGAACACGTAGAGCACGCGTGCGACGCCGTCACCGGCAGCGGCGGGCATCGTCCACGTTGCTCCCGGCTCGAGCGTCACGTGCCAGAGCGCGACATCGGCGTCGGGTCGTGATGCGTAGGACGCGGGCGGGGGAGTCGGAGGCTCGACGGTTCCCGTCGGGTCGGCGAGGCGCCCGGCGATCACGGTGACCGTCGTCCCGTCAGCGACGTGGCGCGGAACGTCGTCGTCCCACAGCATCGTGAAGTGGGCGTCGACCATCTTGTCGGCCGCCGGGAGGTTCATCCAGATCTGGAACATCTCGACGGTGTTCGGTCCGTCGTCGTCGAGCAGCGGGAACATCTCGGCGTGCTGGATCCCGGCTCCGGCGGTCATCCACTGCACGTCGCCTCGCCCGAACCGTGCGGTCGCGCCGAGCGAGTCGGAGTGGTCGATCAGCCCGCGGCGGACGAACGTGATCGTCTCGAATCCGCGGTGAGGGTGCTGCGGGAAGCCGGGCACGTGCGAGCCGTGGTACATCCGCCAGCCGTCGACGGGCTCGAAGTCGTTGCCGATCGAGCGGCCGTCGAGCGACGCGGCGGGACCGAGTCGACCGTCTCCGGCCGGGTAGGTGTCGAGGTGGTGGACACAAAACAGGAACGGGTCGAGTGTCGGCCACTGGAAGCCGAGTGGAACGGTCTGGATCACGGGAGATTCCATGGCTCCAGGATACCAACCGCGAGAAGAATTATTGCGCGCGCAAGGAACTCAGGCGGGAACGGGTTCGTCGGCGGCGGGAACGAGGCCGCGTGTGGCGGCGACATCGTCGTCGTTCACCCACCAACTGGCGACCGCGGCGGGCAGCATGATCAACCCCATCGTGAGGAAACCCCATTGATAAGCGGGGAGCCGATCGATCGCCGGCGCGCTGTCGCCTCCCACCGACGACACCTGTGCCGCGATCACCGAGGCGGCGATCGCGACGCCTGCGGCGAATGCGACCTGTCGCTGGGTGTTGAACAGTGAAGTCGCGCGTCCCGTGTCGGCGTTCGAGACGGTCGCGTACACGGCGGTCTGGATCGACACGAAGAGCATCCCGACCGCGGCGCCGCGGAGGGCCGATCCGGTCGCGATCACCCAGAGCGGTGTGTCGAGGTCGGCCAGCGCGAACGCGCCGGTGAACACCGCCGTGGCAGCCGAGCCGACGATCATCAGGCGGCGCGGGCCGACCGCCCGATACATGCGCTTGCCGATCAGGTTCGACACGATGAAGATGGCCACCGCTTGTGGGGCCTGGACCAGTCCGGACTCGGTCGCGCTGAATCCGCGCAGCGTCTGGATGTAGAGCGGCAGCACGAAGATCCACCCGAAGAAGCCGGCGTACACCATCGACGCGCAGATGTTGATCGTGCGGAACAGGCGGTTGGTGAACAACCGGAGTTGCAACATCGGTTCATCGATCCGGAGTTCGAGCACGATCAGTCCGACGATCGCGACCGCCCCGATCAGGCCGGTGGCGATCGTCTGGACGCTCAGCCAACCGTTCTCCGGTCCGGTCGACAGCGTGTAGATCAGCAGCGACACGCCGGTCGCCGAGAGCAGCAGGCCGCGCAGATCGAGTCGTCCGGCAGCCTCCTGGATCTCCTCACGGAGCCACATCGCGGCGAGGGCCAGTCCCAGGATGCCGACCGGCAGGTTGATGAAGAAGATCCACCGCCACGACGTGTTGTCGACGATCACGCCTCCGAGTACGGGTCCGATGGCGGGAGCCACGACGGCGACGCTGAGCACCCCGACGGTGGCGGTCGAGCGTTCCGACAGCGGGAACGCACGGAACAACATCGCGCTCCCGATCGGTGTGATCAACCCGGCCCCGAGACCCTGGACGACGCGGAAACCGATCAGCGCGGCGAGGCTCGGAGCGGCACCACACAAGCCGGAAGCGACGACGAAGATCGTCAATGCGACGAGGAACATCCGCTTGGTCCCGAATCGGTCGCCGAGCCAACCCGCAGCGGGGATCATCGCGGCGAGCGCGAGCAGGTAGGCAATCGACACCCACTCGATGTCCGTCGAGGAGACGTCGAACTCGCGAGCCAGGGTCGGCAGTGCGACGTTGACGATCGTCCCATCGATGATGGTCATGAACAGCCCGACGATGTAGACGACCATCACGCGGTAGCGGTATTGCACACGGCGGAACCTAGAGGAAACGTCGGCATCCTGTGCTGGTGGGAGCGCAGGGAGGCGAACCGAAACGCCGAGCCGCAGCCGCTGCGATCCTCGCCGACGACCGGCTGAACTACCCGCCCGATCTCCCGATCACCGAGCGCCACGACGAGCTGCTCGACGTCATCCGGGATCACCAGGTCGTGATCGTCGCGGGGGAGACCGGTTCCGGAAAGAGCACCCAGATTCCGAAGCTGTGCATCGAAGCGGGCCGTGGCGTCGACGGAGTGATCGGACACACACAGCCGCGTCGAGTCGCGGCACGGACGATCGCGGAACGGGTCGCCGACGAACTCGAGACCGAGGTCGGCGAGGACGTCGGCTACTCGGTGCGCTTCACCGACAACATCTCCGACGGGACGCTGATCCGGGTGATGACCGACGGCATCCTGCTCGCCGAGATCCAGCGCGATCGGATGCTCCGCCGCTACGACACGTTGATCATCGACGAGGCGCACGAGCGCAGCCTGAACATCGACTTCATTCTCGGCTACCTGAAGCAGCTGCTGCCTCGACGGCCCGACCTGAAGGTGATCGTCACGTCCGCCACCATCGATACGGAGCGGTTCGCCACCCATTTCGCCGACGGCGAGGACCACCCCGCGCCGATCGTGTCCGTGTCCGGCCGGATGTATCCCGTCGAGGTGCGCTACCGCGACCCCGGCGACGACCTCGACCAGGTCGACGCGATCGTCGAGGCGTGTGAGGAACTGGCCGACGAGGGTGACGGTGACGTCCTCGTGTTCCTGTCCGGTGAGCGCGAGATCCACGACACCGCGGACGCGATCAAGCAGCGGAGGTTCCCGAACACGGAGGTGCTCCCGCTGTACGCGCGGCTGTCGTCCGCCGAGCAGAAGCGGGTGTGGCAACCGCACCGGGGACGCAGGATCGTGTTGGCGACCAACGTCGCGGAGACATCGATCACGGTGCCGGGCGTGCGCTACGTCGTCGATGCCGGAACCGCCCGGATCTCGCGCTACTCGCGTCGCCTCAAGGTGCAGCGACTCCCGATCGAGGAGGTGTCACAGGCATCGGCGAACCAGCGCGCCGGCCGGTGCGGCCGCGTCGCGCCCGGTATCTGCATTCGGCTCTACTCCGAGGAGAATTTCGAGGAGCGACCGGACTTCACCGAGCCGGAGATCCTGCGGACGAACCTCGCGTCGGTCATCCTGCAGATGGCGAACATCGGTCTGGGCGACCTCGGCCGCTTCCCGTTCGTCGAAGCTCCCGAACGCCGCTCGATCCGTGACGGCGAGATGTTGCTGGAAGAGCTGAACGCGATCGCGTCGGACACGCAGAAGCAGGATGGCGTGCGGCTCACCAAGATGGGACGACGCCTGGCGCGGCTGCCCGTCGACCCCCGTCTCGGCCGGATGTTGCTCGAGGCCGAACAACGGAACTGCGTGCGTGAGGTGCTGGTCATCGTGTCCGCGCTCTCGATCCAGGACGTGCGCGAGCGCCCGGCCGACAAACGCGAGAAGGCGAACGAGTTCCACAATCGGTTCAAGGTCAAGGGATCCGACCTCCTGTCGATCGTGAAGCTGTGGGACTACGTCCGCGAGCAGCAGCGGGAGCTGTCGGGCAACCGGTTCCGCCGCATGTGTCGCGATGAGTTCATCCACTACCTGCGGGTGCGCGAGTGGGTCGACCTGCACCGCCAACTGAAGCGTGTGGCCGCCGACATCGGCATCCGCGCCGGGACGGACGAGGGTCATCCCGACCACGTCCACCAGGCGCTGCTCGCCGGCCTGCTGTCGCACATCGGGATGCGTGACCGCCAGACCCGCATGTTCAAGGGCGCCCGCCAGGCCGAATTCGTGATCGCCCCGGGGTCGGTCCTGACCCGGAAGCCCGCCGACTGGGTGATGGCGGCCGAACTCGTCGAGACGAATCAGATCTACGCCCGACGCGTTGCCGAGATCGACCCGCGATGGGCCGAACGAGCGGGTGCGCACCTGGTCAAGAAGTCGTACGGCGAACCGCGATGGGACGTGAAGGGCGGCCGTGCCGTCGTCACCGAGCAGGTCACGTTGTACGGGCTGCCCCTGGTGAGTCATCGGGTGATCGGACTCGACCGGGTGGATCCCGAAGCGGCGCGGGCGTGGTTCATCACCAAGGTCTTCGTCGAGGGCGGCGACCAGCTTCCGCCCGGGTGGGCTGGACGTCACCGCTTCCTCACACGCAATCAGGACGAACTCGATCGGCTCGCGTCGATGAGCGCCCGGACCCGGGGAGCGGAACTCGTCGACGACGAGACGTTGTTCGCGTTCTACGACGAGCGCATCGGCGACGACGTCACCAGCACGCAGCACTTCGACCGGTGGTGGAAGAAGGCCCGGAAGAACCAGGCGACCCTGCTCGATCTCACCGCCGACGTGCTCGGCGATCACGGGGTCGGATCCGAGTTCTTCCCCGACGTGTGGCGTCAGGGCGAGATCGAATTGCCGTTGACCTATCGCGACGCACCGGGTGAACCGCTCGACGGGGTGACCATCCACCTTCCGCTGAACGGACTCAACCAGATCACCGAGGATGGATTCGACTGGCAGATCCCCGGTCACCGCGACGAACTCGTCGAGCAGCTGATGCGTTCGCTTCCGAAGGCGATCCGTCGCGAGCTGATCCCGTTCGCGGAGACCGTCGACGATGTACTCGATCGATTGGGGCCTCCCACCGGTCGGCTGGTCGACCGTCTGGCCACGGTCGTCGGCGAGGTCGCGGACGTCCGGGTGACTGCCGCGGCGTTCGATCCGACCGTGATCGACGCGTACCTGAAGCTGAACATCGTCGTGTCCGACGACGAGGGCGAGGTGCACGACGCCGGGACGGATCTGACCGCGATCAAGTCGCGATTGGCAGGGTCGGCGCGCTCCTCGATCGCCGCCGCCGCACCGATCGAGGAACGACGCGGGATCACGACATGGGACGTGGGAGACCTGCCCCGCGTGGTCGAATCCAGCGAGCGGGCTCTCGACGTTCGCGCGTATCCGACGCTGCTCGACGCCGGCGACAGTGTGTCGCTGCGGGTCGTGACGACGCCGGAGCTCCAACAGCGGGCGATGCGTGGAGGAGTCCGGCGGCTCCTGATGCTCGACGGTGCGCCGACGCGCCGCTCGATCGAGCGGCTGATCACGAATGCGGGTCGCATCGCGCTCGCGAACGCGGACATCGGTGTCGACACGCTCGTCGACGACTGCATCGAGGCCGCGCTCGATGTGGTGATGGCCGAGCACGGGTCGCTGCCGTGGACCGAGCGCGAGTTCGCCGCGTTGCAGTCAGCCGTCCGAGCGAAGGCCCCGAACCGAGCCGGCGTGGCCCTCGGGCGCGCGGTGACCGCGGTGGCGGCAGCAGCATCGGTGAACGAACTGCTGGCTCGCCTGCGCGCGCCCGCCTTCGCCGACACCGTCCACGACGCAAACCTCCACCTCGCCCGACTCGTGCGACCGGGATTCGTGTCCGCCCACGGCATCGACCGGCTGGACGACGTCGACCGTTACGTCCGCGGGATCCGCTATCGGCTCGAACACCTCGGCGGTGCGGCCGATCGCGATCGAGTTCGGATGGGTGAGGTGTGGCCGCTCGAGGCCCGCTTCGACCGGTTCGTCGACCACGCTCCGCCCGGAGGCCTCCCCGCCGAGGCGACCGAGATCCGATGGCTGCTCGAAGAACTCCGGATCCAGGTCTTCGCCCAACCGATCGGCACCCGCGGCTCCGTCAGCTCCAAGAAGGTCGCCCAGCGCCTCGCCACCCTCGGCGCCTGAGCGTGCCATCCGGTGTCAGACACCCGATGGC
>NZ_BAOL01000030.1 GCF_000350145.1 Ilumatobacter nonamiensis YM16-303
GAACCATCCGGTGTCAGACACCGGATGGCACCGTGAGCCATCGGGTGTCTGACACCGGATGGTTCGCGGTTGCGGGTTCGGTGGGTGGAAGGCGGGGCGGATACGTTCGCGGACATGACCGTCACCGAGACCGCGACCGACATGTCCGCCGACGAGCAGCGGGTCAATGCGCTGATCGACGACCTGCTCGAGAACTTCCCACCGGCCGAGACCTCGACCGTCGACTTCCTGGGTGCCCAGTTCGACCGCGGCCTCGCGTGGATCCATTTTCCCGAGGGGCATGGCGGTCTCGGCCTCACGCCGAAGCTGCAGCGACTGGTGAACGAGCGGGTGTTCGCCGCCGGTGGACCGAACGCGATGCACCGGAACCCGATCGGTCACGGCATGTGCGGTCCGACCGTGGTGGCGTGGGGGAGCGACGAGCAGAAGGCTCGCTACCTCCGCCCGTTGTTCACCGGCGAGGAGATCTGGTGTCAGCTGTTCTCCGAGCCCGGATCGGGGTCGGACTTCGCCGGGCTCTCGTCGTCCGGCGTGCGCGACGGTGACGAATGGATCTGCAACGGGCAGAAGGTCTGGACGACCCTCGCACACCTCTCGAAGTGGGGCCTGCTCGTCGTGCGGACCGATTCCCAGGCCGTCAAACACGCCGGTCTGACGGCGTTCGTGGTCGACATGGAGGACCCGACCGTCGAGATCCGCCCGCTGCGCCAGATGACGGGCGAAGCCGAGTTCAACGAGGTGTTCTTCTCCGACACCCGGATCCCGACGTCGGAGATGCTCGGTAGCCCGGGCGACGGCTGGCGCGTGTCGATGACGACGCTGATGAACGAGCGCGTCTCGATCGGCGGCGCCATTCCGCAGAAGGGCACCGGGATGATTGCCGAGCTCGTGCGAACCTGGCAGAGCGCCGACGAGAGCCTGAAGTCCCCGGCGACGAAGGACGCGGTGATGGCGCTGTGGTCACGCGCCGAGGTGGCTCGTCTGACCAACATTCGCGCCAGCCAGAACCGCAAGATGGGCGACCCCGGACCAGAGGGGTCGATCGGCAAGATGGCCTCGGCGGACCTCAACAAGGAGATCTACGAGCTGGTGATCGACCTGATGGGCCCCGAGGGAATGCTCTACGGGAGCTACGAGATGATCCGTCCCGAGACCGCGATGGGATCGGACACGCCACAGAAGGCGTTCCTGCGCGTGCGCGCCAACTCGATCGAGGGTGGCACGTCCGAGGTGATGCGCAACATCCTGGGCGAGCGGGTGCTCGGCCTTCCGGGTGACGTGCGCGTCGATCGTGACGTTCCGTGGAGCGAGATCCCGCGCAACTGATCGAGGGATCTGTTCAGGTCGTCAGGTTCGCCAGGACCTCGCTGGCACCGAGGTTCCGGTCGTCCATCCCCGGACGGTCGAGCAGGCTCCCACCGAGCAGCACCGTCGCCGCATCCTCGATCGCCGCCTGCAGTTCACGGATGTTGCGCGGCGGTGGGAAGTACTCGTCCTCGTCGGTGACGATGACCAGTTCCACGCCCTTCGCGGGGTCGAGGAACTCGACGACCGCATCGACGAGCTCCTCGGGGGCGGAGGCCCCGGCCGTGACACCGACCACGCCGGAGATCCCGGCCGGGAGTTCGTCGACCGAGTTGACGCGGTACACCTGTTCACAGCCTTCAGCATGAGCGAGCCGCTCCAG
Organism: Ilumatobacter nonamiensis YM16-303; assembly: GCF_000350145.1. GTDB lineage: Bacteria > Actinomycetota > Acidimicrobiia > Acidimicrobiales > Ilumatobacteraceae > Ilumatobacter_A > Ilumatobacter_A nonamiensis. The sequence continues at coordinate 1,688 of NZ_BAOL01000030.1, forward strand.
AGCGAGCGTGTTCGATGAGTTCGCGGATCCGATGACGACGATTGCGTCGCAGCGTCGGGCCAGCTCCTCGATCGCCGCTTGCCGATTGGTGGTGGCGAAGCAGAGGTCACTGCGGCCGGGCGTCCACACGTCGGGGAAGCGGTCCTTCACGGCCACGGCCACACCGTTCCAATCACGGTGCGACAGGGTGGTCTGGGCCAGGAGAGCGACGGGCTGATCGGTCGGGGGAAGCGCCTCCACCTCGGCGACGGACTCGACCCGGTCGATCGAGTCCGGGGCGACCGCCATCGTTCCGACCGCTTCCTCGTGACCCTCGTGGCCGACGTACACGATGCGGAAACCCTTTCCGGCCCGCACCTTCACCTCGTGGTGCACCTTGGTGACGAGCGGACACACCGAGTCGACCACGTAGGAACCGCGGGCCCGAGCGGCTTCGACCACCTCCGGAGCGGAGCCGTGTGCCGAGAGCATGATCGGGCTGCCGGACGGGACCTCGTCGATGTCGTCGACGAAGATCACGCCCTGGTCCTCGAACCGCTTGACGACCAGCTTGTTGTGGACGATCTCGTGGTAGCAGTACACGGGAGCCGGGAACGAGCGCACCATCCAGGCCAGGGCCTTGATCGCCATTTCGACGCCGGCGCAGAATCCGCGGGGCTCGGCGAGCAGTACCTGCTCGACGCTCGATCCAGTGGGGGATCCGGTCGGTGACGGGTCGTCGGTGCTCATCTGGACCCCAATCTACCGACTCGACCGCGGCGGTAGCGTGGAGCGGCTATGTCCCAGACCCTCTCCCGATCACTTGCACCGCTGGTGGTGTCGGTCGCGCCCGGATCGCCGGCCGACGACGTCGGGGTGCTGCCAGGTGACGAGATCGTGGGGGTCAACGGCGACATGCCGCGGGACATCATCGAATGGCAGATGGCCACCGATGAGGCCGAGGTCGAACTCGATGTCTCGCGCGGCGGACTGGACTTCGCGATGTCGGTCGACAAGCCCGAGGGGGCACCTCTCGGGATCGAGATCTCGAGCGCCGTGTTCGATCGCGTCCGCACGTGCGACAACCACTGCGAGTTCTGTTTCATCTACCAGTTGCCGAAGGGGATGCGGAGGTCGCTGTACCTGAAGGACGACGACTACCGGCTGTCGTTCCTGTACGGCAACTTCACGACGCTGACGCGCTTCACCGAGGCCGACCTGGAACGGGTGGTGACCGAACGACTGTCGCCACTGCACGTGAGCATCCACTCCACCGATCCGGACGTGCGCAGTGAGATGTTGAAGAACCCGCGGGGTGCGATGAGTCTGCGTTGGCTGCGGGCGTTGCTCGACCACGACATCGTGGTGAAGGGCCAGATCGTGGTGTGTCCCGGCGTCAACGACGGCGCGATCCTGGACGACACGATGGCCGGCATCCTCGACCGATATCCCGAACTCGATTCGGTCGCCGTGGTTCCGCTCGGCATCTCGAAATTCAACCGTGAGGATGCGATGCGTTTCCATTCGCTGCAGGAGGCGCAGGACGTCGTCGACACGATTGCCGACTGGCAGGACGTGTTCCAGGCCGCACTCGGCAAGCGAATGGTGTACGCCGCCGACGAGTACTACCTGATGGCCGAGCGCCCGTTCCCGGACGCCGAGCGCTACGACGGCTTCCACATGCACGAGGACGGCATCGGCATGGCGCGCACGTTCGAGGCCGAGTTCCACGGCCACACCGACTCCGTCACCGGCGTCCAACGCGGCTTCTTCGCCTCGGTCGACGCCCCGCCCAACCCCGCGGCCTACACGGGCCTCCACAAGTGTTCATCGGCGCACGACATCGATGCACCCGTGCAGCAGGGCGTCACGTTGAAGCCCCGTCGCACCGCGTCGGTCGGCGTGTTGACCGGCACATTGGGTGCACCCGTGATCCGGCCGCTCGTGGAATCCGTCGGGCGCGCCGATGTTCGGATACTCGCGGTCGAGAACGAGTTCTTCGGTGGCAACACCGGGGTCACCGGGCTGATCACGGGTGAGGACGTCACCAGGGTCCTGGCTGACCAGCCTGCGGGCCATCGGTACCTGCTGCCCGATGTGTGCCTGTCCGACGACGGACGATTTCTCGATGGCGTGTCCATCGATGAACTGCCGCGACCTGTCGAGGTCGTCGCGACCGACGGTGCCGCTCTGCGCGCCGCCCTGGAAGGATCGAAATGACCGAGAACACCATCGCCGGAGTCGACACCGGCGGACTGCCGACCGTGGTCATCATCGGCCGCCCCAACGTCGGCAAGAGCACGCTCTTCAACCGGATCATCGGGAGCCAGCAGGCGATCGTCGAGGACCGCCCGGGTATCACCCGGGACCGCAAGGTGCTCGAGGCATCCTGGCTCGAGGTGCCCTTCCTCGTGATCGACACCGGCGGCTGGATGCCGGCAGGTGACGGTTCGTCCCTCGACGACAAGGTCAGCAAGCAGGTCGAAGAAGCCGTCGACGGGGCCGATGTGGTCATGTTCGTGGTCGATGCGTCGGTCGGGCTGACCGACGACGACTCGATGATCGCCAACTGGTTGCGACGGACGCGCCGCGACGTCATGGTCATCGCGAACAAGGCCGACAACGATCGACGCGAGACCGACCGTTGGGAGTTCCTGTCGCTGGGACTCGGCGATCCGATTCCGGTCAGTGCGCTGCACGGCCGCCGCGCCGGCGACCTGCTCGACGAGGTGATCGCACGTTTCCCCGAAGAAGCCCGCCAGCACCGGGACTTCCCGGAGTACGAACGCGGCGACGACTGGGACGGCGACGACGAGGTCGCGGCGCCGCGCATCGCCATCGTCGGCCGCCCGAACGTCGGAAAGAGCACGCTGTTCAACCGTCTGGTGGGGGAGGAGCGCGCCGTTGTCCACGACATGGCCGGCACGACCCGCGACTCGATCGACACGCTCGTCGAGACCGAGGACGGCCCGATGGTGTTCATCGACACCGCGGGGATGCGTCGCAAGGGCAAGATCGACGACTCGGCCGAGTACTACTCGATGGTCCGTGCGCTGCGCGCGATCGACGACGCCGACGTGGCGCTGCTCGTGATCGACGGGACCGAGGGCGTCACCAGCCAGGACCAGCGCCTCGCCGAGCGTGTCGACGCCTCCGGGTGCCCGATCCTGCTCGTGCTCAACAAGTGGGAGCTCGTGCCCGCCGAGGAGCGGCCCGATCGCATGGCCGAACTGCACCGACGCCTGGCATTCGTCGGCGACGCGCCGATCCTGAAGATCTCGGCGCTCACCGGGAAGAACGTGTCCCGCCTGCTGCCGCACCTGCAGGAATCGATCGCCCAGTACCACACCCGCGTGCCGACCCGGGACATCAACAAGATCATCGCCGCCGCACAGCAGCGGGCACCGGGCCCGAAGGGTGCGAAGATCCTCTACGCCGTGCAGGGGGCGACCGATCCGCCCACGTTCACGCTGTTCGTCAACCGCGAGATTCCTGCGACCTACATGCGGTACATCGAACGAACGATCCGGGAGGAGTTCGGTCTCGGCTCGACCGCGATCAAGATGCGCGTGCGAAAGAAGTCCTGATCGTGCCGTGGTGCGAGGACTGCGCGAAGTACTACACACCGAACTCGGTGAACACCGACGGCAGCTGCCCGCAATGCGGTGAGATCCTGCAGTTGGGCGAAGGAGCGGAGCACACCCACGAGGAGGGTGGCGAGGTCGACGAGTCGACCCCGTGGCATTTCAAGCTGATGGTGGTTGCGGTCGTGACGTATCTCGGGTGGCGTCTGATCCAGCTGTTCGCCTGACCGTTCATCAGTGCGGACGGGGGCGGATCATCCTGATGGTGACCGAGCCCGGCGGCAATGGCATCTGAAGAACTCAGCGGCGGTTCGGTCGGCGTCGGCCGATAGAGTTCCGTCCGCCACGGGCTGTGGCGCAGCTTGGTAGCGCACTTGTCTGGGGGACAAGGGGTCGCAGGTTCAAATCCTGTCAGCCCGACGACCGATGGTCCTGGTCAGATGTTTCTGATCGGGACTTTCGTCGTTTTCGGCCAGGCGTCGTGCCGGCGACCGCTTCTGCCCGGCCGTCGGTGAACCTCGGATGAATTCACTCACTCTCAGTTGATTCAAGAATTATTGAATGGTCATGCTGTCGTCGTGGACATGAAGCGATCCACCCGCTCTCGACATGCGCAACGGCGCGGTCACGACATGAGGAGAAACAGCATGACCGAGGACAACACCGAACGCGTGGAGTTGACGACCGAGCAGATCCTGCTCGTGCGCCAGGGGGCGGAACGCCTGCGCCACGAGTTCGACGGCACGTTCAACGCCGAGACGATCGAGCGCTACATGCACAGTTCGCAGGAACTGTTGCAGGCGAAAGCGAAGTTCTCGATGTGGCTGCCGTTACTGATCGAGCGCGTCACCCGGGACCGGCTGCGGGCGCTGGCACGACTCGAGGTCGGAACGCTCGGCAAGCCGGCTGTGCTGTTCCTCTGCGTCCACAACGCCGGACGCTCGCAGATGGGAGCCGGCTGGCTTCGACATCTCGTCGGCGATCGGGTCGACGTGTTCTCGGGCGGGACCGACCCGGGTATCGAGATCAATGGTGCCGCCGCGCAAGCGATGGCCGAGGTCGGAATCGACATCGGCTCGGAACTCCCGCAGCCGTGGACCGACGAAATCGCCCGGGCAGCCGATGTGATCGTGTCGATGGGCTGCGGCGACGCGTGCCCGATCTATCCGGGCAAGCGCTACGAGGACTGGGATCTCATCGATCCGACCGATCAGCCGCTCGAGGTGGTGCGCGAGATTCGTGACAACGTCCGGGCCCGCGTGGAGGCGCTCATCGCGACGCTCGAACTCGACGTCACAGCGTCAGCGGGATGATCCCATCGCGGTGACACTCGCGAGTCCGGGCGTCACTCGACCGGGACGGCGCCCGGTCGGGCGTCCGTGGACTCCGAGGATGCCGGGAACCAGCCTTTGGTCCGGTTGGCGAACGCGACGAGCGAGAGCATCACCGGAACCTCGATGAGCACGCCGACCACCGTCGCGAGCGCCGCTCCGGAACCGAGGCCGTAGAGGCTGATCGCGACGGCGACGGCGAGTTCGAAGAAGTTCGACGTTCCGATCATCGCGGCAGGCGCCGCGATGTCGAACGGAAGCCGAAGGGAGCGGGCTGCGCCGTACCCGATCGCGAAGATGCCGTAGCTCTGGATCAGCAGCGGGATCGCGATCATCAGGACACGCGCCGGCTGGTCGATGATCGTCTCGGCCTGGAATCCGAACAACAGGACGACGGTCAACAGCAAGCCGATGATCGACGTCGGCTTCAACCGAGCCGCGAACCCGTCCACGGCGGCCGGTCCGCCCGTACGGATCAACGACGATCGGGTGAACAGGCCGGCAGCGAGCGGGACCACCACGAAGATCGCGACCGACGCGACGAGCGTCGCCCACGGAACGGTGAGATCGGTGACGCCGAGGAGCAGACCGGCGATCGGAGCGAATGCGAAGACCAGGATGAGATCGTTGATCGACACCTGGGCGAGTGTGTAGTTGGCGCTGCCGTTCGTGAGCTGGCTCCACACGAAGACCATGGCCGTGCAGGGAGCGACGCCGAGCAGGATCATCCCGGCGATGTACTCGTCGGCTTCGGCCGTGGGAACGAACTCGGAGAACACGTACCGGAAGAACACATAGGCCAGCGCGGCCATCGTGAAGGGCTTGACCAGCCAGTTGATCCCGAGGGTCAGGAAGAGACCCTTCGGCTGGTGGCGGACATCGCTCAGACAGTCGGGCTCGACCTTGAGCATCATCGGATAGATCATCAGCCAGATCAGGACGGCCACGACGAGGTTCACCTGGGCGACCTCGAGGTCCGCGATCTGTTCGAAGACCCCGGGTACCAGGAGTCCCAGGCCGATCCCCGCGAGGATCGCGAGGGTGACCCAAAGGGTCAGGAACCGCTCGAAACCGCCGAGTCCGGTGTCGGCTCGCAGGTCCGTCGTGGTCGGCGCGCTCATGCGGATGCGGGGTTCATCACCGGGGTCGACAGACGGCGCGATCGGAGCGGTACGGTGGACACAGAGGACGCACCGTAGCACGACTCATCGACATTCATCAATATGACTTCCGACCTGATCGACGACAGCGACACCACGGAGACCGCCACGGCGATCGACGGGTCCGAGGCATGCTGCTCGGGCAGCACCGGGTGGATGGACCGCAACACCGCCGACGAGCTGGCGGCTCGACTGAGCGCTGCGGCGGATCCGGTCCGCCTCCAGGTGCTGTCGATCATCGCCCACGCGCCCGGCGGCGAGGTGTGTGCCTGCGATTTCGTCGAACCGCTCGGGAAGTCTCAGCCGACCGTGTCGCACCACCTCAAGGTGCTCACCGAAGCCGGCCTCGTCGAAGGTGACAAACGCGGGCGCTGGATCTGGTATCGCCTCGGCCCGTCGGCCATCGATGACCTCGCCGGATCGCTCGGTGCGATCGTGGCCGAGAGCGCGGCGACGACCTGACATGTGCGGCCGCTTCGTCGCCACGAGTCCGCCCGATCAGATCGCCGCGTACTTCGGGGCCGACGTCGCCGTCGAGACGCTGGGTGAGAACTTCAACGTGGCTCCGACCCACGATGTGTACGGAGTGGTCATGCCGAAGAGCGGCGACGCGACGAGCACTCCGCAGCTCGAAGCGTTTCACTGGGGTCTGATCCCGAGCTGGGCGAAGGATCGCAAGATCGCGTCACGGATGATCAACGCCCGGTCGGAGACGCTCGCCGAGAAGCCGGCGTTCAAGGGGCTGTTCAAGAAGAAGCGTCTGCTCGTGCCGATGGACGGCTTCTACGAATGGAGGGCCGGCGTCGAGGGCGGCCCGGTCACCGCGAAGGGCAAACCGGCGAAACAGCCGATGTTCATCCATCGCAAGGACGACGAGCCGCTCGCCGTCGCCGGACTCTGGTCGGCCTGGAAGGACACCGAGGCCGAGCCGGACGAGGACGGCGCAGTACGCTGGCTCCACAGTGCAACGGTCGTCACCACGGCCGCCAACGCGACGATGACGCCTGTGCACGATCGCATGCCGGTGCTCGTCCCGCAGTCACGCTGGTCGGAATGGCTCGATCCGTCGAACGACGACATCGAATCGCTGTCGACGCTGTTCGACATGAGCGGCGACACCTCGCTCGACATGCACCCGGTCTCGACCGACGTGAACAAGGTCAGCAACAACCGCGCCGACCTGATTCACGAGATCGATCCGCTCAGTCCAGCGACTTCAGCGCTGTTCTGATCGCGTCCGCCCACGCTTCGAGATCATCCCGGTCCACCGACGCCGCAGCGTTCGCGAAACTGAGTTCGCTCTCGTGGTTGGTGGGGACGAGGTGGATGTGCGCGTGCGGGACCTCGTAGCCGGCGATGATCATCCCGATCTTCTCGCACGGGAACGCCTGCTGCTGCGCGCGTCCGATCCGGTGGGACACCGCGAAGAGGTGGGCGACGAGGTCGGGGGACGCGTCGACCCAGTGCTCGATCTCGGCAACCGGCACGACCAGGGCGTGACCCGGCGCCATCGGATTGATCGACATGAACACGGCGCAGCGTTCGTCTCGGTGGACGAACGTGCCGGGGATCTCGCCGTCGAGGATCTTGGTGAAGATGGTGCTCATCACCTCCGATCATGCCGCATCTCGACACCCCTCCGCGTACGCTGAAACGGTGAGCGCCGAGGAGACGACCGTCGATGGGCCGACGGACGAACCCGCCGAGGGGATCCTCGACGGCATCTGGTCGGTCCCCAACCTGTTCACCCTGATTCGTCTCCTGTGCCTTCCGCTCTTCCTGTGGCTCCTCTTCTCCCAGGACAATGCCGCCGGCGCGGCGTGGTTGCTCGCGCTCCTCGGGAGCACCGATTGGGTCGACGGGTACATCGCCCGGCGCTTCGACCAGACGAGCGAGTTCGGCAAGATCTTCGATCCGACCGTCGACCGCCTCCTGTTCATCGTGGCGATCACCGCGATCATCATCGACGGTTCGATGCCGCTCTGGTTCGGTGTCGCCGTGCTCGCTCGCGAGATCGTCGTGGGCGGGGTGATCGCGTTCTCGACGCTGTTCCTGGGAATGCAACGCTTCGATGTCACCTGGCTCGGCAAGTGCGCGACCTTCATGTTGATGGGTGCGGTGCCCAGTTTTCTCATCGGTTCGACCGACGTGTGGGAGGCGGATTTCTTCGCCGTTCTGGCCTGGGTGCTGGGCATTCCCGGACTCGTTCTCAGCTACTGGACGGCTTTCGCCTATATTCCACTCATCCGTGCGGGCATCGCCGCCGGGCATCACTCGACCTCACCGTCAACCTCGACCCGAACTGAAGGCCCATGAACATTCCTGACGAACTTCGGTACTCCTCCGATCACGAGTGGATCTCCCGTGATGGCAACACCGTCACCATCGGAATCACCGACTACGCGCAGGACTCGCTCGGCGATGTCGTGTTCGTCGAACTCCCCGAGGTCGGCCAGGACCTGGCGGCGAGTGACACGTTCACCGAGGTGGAGAGCACGAAGTCGGTGAGCGACATCTACGCGCCGGTCAGCGGTACGATCTCTGAAGCCAACCCCGCGCTCGAGGACCAGCCCGAACTCCTGAACACCGACCCGTATGGCGAAGGATGGATCTGTCGGATCGAGATGTCCGACCCGTCGCAGTACGACGCACTGCTCGACGCCGCCGCCTACCGGGACCTCACGGAAGGTTGAGTGCACCCAGATGAGCGAGTACGTCTTCTGCAATCAGTGTGGCCACCGGAACCCGCCGACAAGCGCGTTCTGTTCGAGTTGCGGCTCGCCACTCGACCGACTCGACGACCGCACGATCAATCTCACCCGGATCGACCCGCTGCAGGACGCACCGGGTACCGACGACGACTTGGTGATCCCCGTCGGTGACCTCCCGAGCGAAACCGGGGTGCTCATCGTGCGCGCCGGCGAGCAGGCCGGCGACCGGTTCAACCTGGACAACGACCTGACCCGTCTGGGGCGTCATCCCGACAGCGAGATCAGCCTCGACGACATCACCGTGTCGCGCCGCCACGTCGACATCCAGCGGACACCCGACGGCTATGTCGCCACCGACGGCGGTTCACTGAACGGCACCTATGTCAATCAGGAGCGCATCGATCGGATCCTCCTGAAGCATGGCGACGAACTGCAGGTCGGCAAGTTCCGCCTCGTCTTCTTCGAGCGGACCGATGCCTGAGGAGTCCACCGCCACGACGAGTTCGCACCTGTCGATCGGTGAAGTGCTCGGTCTGCTCCTCGAGGAGTTTCCCGACATCACGATCTCGAAGATCCGATTCCTGGAGAGCCAGGGTCTGATCGAACCGGAACGAACGGCCTCGGGCTACCGGAAGTTCTACGAACCCGACGTCGAATTGCTGCGTTGCATCCTGCGCGAGCAGAAGGACAACTTCCTGCCGCTCAAGGTGATCAAGGATCGTCTCGACACCGGCGAGATCGATCCGACGAACGAGACTCAACGTCCCGCAGGCCTCGTGAACGTTGCCGACGACCAGACCGCGGGAACTCCGGTGGACGGGTCGCTCGGAGCGTCGCGTCATCCCGCCGCGGCATCGAATGCGAACACGAATCACTCGGTTTCGAGCGGGGGAGCGGCTCACCCTCCGCAGGCGGGCGACGACACCGGCGACTTCCACTTGCCGTCAGGAGTGGTGCTCGACGCTGCCGAGATCTGCTCGATGTCGGGGCTCTCGAACGAACAGCTCGAGCAGGTCCGGTCCTATGGCGTGATCGTCCCGGCCGACGACGGCACGTTCGACGAGGACGCGCTCGAGATCGCGCGGATCGCGAAGCGGTTTCTCACCCTCGGCGTCGATGCCCGACACATTCGGGGCTGGAAGGTCGCCGCCGACCGTGAGGCCGGGCTGTTCGAGCAGGTGATCCAGCCGTTGCTGCGCCAACGCAACCCGGAGTCGAACGAGCACGCGGTCGCGCAACTCACCGAACTGGCGACGCTGGGTGGGCAGCTGCGCGGGGCGATGATGCGCACGCTGCTGCGTCGCCATCTCGAGCACTGACTCCGACGCGCACGAACGCGTGAATCGCCGAACGCGGCCGGACGTGGTCGCTTCCGAAGGGGTACCATCGGAACCGTGATCCCTGTCGAACTGGTCGGTGTCCGGGTCGAAGTGCCCGCCAACACACCCATGGTGTTGTTGCGCGAGCAGGAGGGCCGCCACCGGCTGCTGCCGATCTACATCGGGAGCCCCGAGGCGTCGGCGATCCACTATGCGCTCGAAGGAATCGAGCCTCCGCGTCCGTTCACGCACGACCTGTTTCTGACGACCATCGACGAACTCGGGGCGTCGCTGGACAAGGTCGTGGTCACCGAGATCCGCGATCGCACGTTCTTCGCCGAACTCCACCTGACCACCGGCGAGGGCAACAAGGTCATCTCGTCACGACCGTCCGATGCGATCGCCCTGGCCGTGCGCTGCGGAGCGGACCTGTTCGCCGGTGACGAGTTGCTCGACGAGCACGGCCAGGAACCGCCGGAGGAGCCCGAGGAGGACGCTGCGGAGATCATCGACGAGTTCAAGGACTTCCTCGAGAACGTCGATCCCGAAGACTTCGTCTGAACCCTCAAGTGAAGGTTGACGCACGCGCCGCAGGTGCGTAGTGTCGAACCCTCACACGCTCGTAACTACGACCGTGTCCTCGATCGAACGGCGCGGGGCGTCGAGAACGAAGCAGACGATGGCGCAACAGCACGATCTCCCTACGACCGACGACACCGCACCCTCGGTCGATGTCGGTTTCAGCGGTACCCGAGCGGCGAAGGTCGTCGGGATCACCTACCGTCAGCTCGACTACTGGGCGCGCACCGACCTGATCCGGCCATCGCTCAACGACGCTGCCGGGAGCGGAAGCCGCCGGCGCTACTCGTACAACGACCTGCTCGAGTTGAAGGCGATCAAGAAGTTGCTCGATGCCGGGATCAAACTCGAGCAGGTGCGCAAGGTATTCGACTACCTGCGTGAACACGTGTCGACCGACATCGCCGCGGCCCACATCGTCATCGACGGTGGCAGTGTCAACCTGTACGACGACGGCCAGCTCATCGACGTGTTGCAACGGGGACAGGGCGTGCTGAACGTGCTGTCGATGGGCGGCGTCAAGAGTGAACTCGAGGCCGACCTGCATCCGGCGGACGCCACGCTCGACGACGCCGCACCGGTCCGCCGAATCGGATGACCGCACGCCAGTCTCCACTGGTCGCCCAGCACCGAGCGCTCGATGCGCAGTTCGTCGACTTCGGCGGTTGGGAGATGCCGATCTCGTATCCGACCGGCACGATCGCCGAGCACATGGCGTGTCGTACGTCCGCCACCGCGTTCGACGTGTCGCATCTCGGATCGATACGTGTCGAAGGCGACGACGCGTTCGCTCGGCTGCAGTCGACGCTCACCAACGACCTGGGCAAGGTCTCTCCCGGTCGGGCGCAGTACACGCACCTGCTCGATGCCGACGACGGGTCGGTACGCGACGACATCATCGTGTGGTGGCATCCGCGAGCCGACGACGAGCCCGATGTCTTCGACGTGATGCCGAACGCTTCGAACACCGAGCGGGTCGTCGACGCGCTCGGTGGAGTCGACTCGACGGCGTCCCGTGCCGTCATCGCGGTGCAGGGGCCGGACGCCCGAGCGATCGTCGCCACCGTCTTTCCGGAAGCGGGCGCGGTCGGCCGGTTCCGTGTCGCTCACTGCACCTGGGAATCGACTCCCTGCACGGTCGGCGGCACCGGGTACACCGGCGAACCCGGCCTCGAGATCGCCGTTCCCGCCGATGCCGCGGGGCCACTCTGGGACGCACTGATGGTCGCAGGAATCACTCCCGCCGGGCTCGGTGCCCGGGACACGTTGCGCCTCGAAGCCGGGCTTCCGCTCCACGGACACGAGTTGGGCCCCGGCATCACCCCACTGCAAGCGGGCCTGAACTGGGTCGTCGCCTGGGACAAACCGTCCTTCGTCGGTCGTGACGCCGCGGTGGCCGAACGCGAGCGAGGAGTCACCCGACACCTGGTGGGGATCGCCACCGAAGGTCGGCGACCGGCGCGGGAGGGGTCCGTCGTGCGAGTCGATGGTGACGATGTCGGCGTCGTGTCGAGCGGCAACTTCTCGCCGGTGCTCGGCCACGGGATCGCGATGGCATTCGTGCCGCCCGAGATCGGGATCGGGCGACCTGTCACGGTCGACGTCCGGGGCAAGGAACTCGACGGTTCCGTCGTGGAGATGCCGTTCGTTCCCAAGTGATCTGAAACATGACTTGGACGGTCAGGTATTGTCCGCTAGGTTGCGATCATGCAAACCCGACCAGATCAGTCGAGTATTCACGTCGATGTCCTCGCGGCAACGGCGACCGCGGCCATCGAGTGGGCGTGGTCGGCGTTCGAAGGTCGAGTGTGCGTGTTGTCGTCGATGCAGGATTCCGTGGTGACCGACCTTGCGATGCGGGTCGACCGGCGCATCCCCGTGGTCTTCCTCGACACGGGTTATCACTTCGAGGAGACGCTGGAAACCGTTCGTCGCGTCGAGGCCCGGTACGGCATCCGCGTCGAGCGGATCACGCCGACCCGGCCGTATCGTGCCGACGTCGAACCGGGGGAGTGCTGCGCCGAGAAGCCCGACATGCTCGAACGTGCGCTCCACGGCCGGGATGCGTGGATCACCGGACTGCAGCGGTACGAGACAGCCGAACGCGCCGACGCCGGAATCATCGATGTCGACCGCCGTGGTGCCACCAAAATCAGCCCGATCGCGCAGTGGAGCGAGGCCGACCGTCTGGCCTACATCGAGCAGCGACGGGTGATCACGAATCCACTGCTGGATCAGGGCTACGACTCGATCGGCTGTGAACCGTGCACCACGCTGCCCACCGACGGGGCTCGTTCCGGCCGCTGGGCCGGGACCGAGAAGACCGAGTGCGGGCTGCACCTCTGACCCGATCGGGCGTGCCGGCGCCGCCGACGTCACGCTGACCGGCAGTTCGTAGCGGTCGCTACGAGCTCTTCTTGGTCGCCGACTTCTTCTTGGCCGGGGTCTTCTTCGCCGACGCCTTCTTCCGCACGGCCGTCGACTTGCGCGCTGAGCGCTTCGCGGCTGACGTCTTGGCGGGTGTCTTCTTCGCCGGTTCCGGTTCGGGTTCGGACGGAGCAGGGTCGGCGGGCGCTGCCGCAGTCGTCGCTGTGGGTTGCGTGGCAGGCCGAGACGAACCGCTGAAACCGGGGATCTTCAACCCGCCGAACAGTCCGCCGGCGGTGTCGGCCAACTGACCCAGGGGAGCGAGTCGTGTGGTGACCTCGGCGAGCACTGCGTTCATCTGCGCGAGTTGGTCGGGCATCTGCTTCATTGCCGGATTGTTGAGGGTCTCGGCGAGCATCTGGAGCCCTGGAGCAACGGCGATCGCCGGGCCGGACACGACTTTCATCATGTCGTCGGCCGCCTTGACCGTGCGCGTCACCTGGGGGACCGCGGCGCGCAACGGCTCTTCCACCTCGGCGAGCAGGACGTTGATCCGCTCGGAGGTCTCGTTCAGGTTCTCCATCGTGCGGTTGAAGTTCTCGACCCCGCGTTGGAACTGGTCGACCCCGGTGCGGAACTGCTCGACCGATTGCACCGCACCAGCAATCGGGGCGGCGAGCAGGTTGAACATCTGCGACAACGGGTCGGAATCAGCCATGAGGCCAAGCTACTTCCCACCCGCGGGGCGCGGGGCCATCGGCGGTCCCACGCCGACGGCGTTGCGAGTGATCGCGACCGGTGGCTGACGGCTCCCAGCGTCGACGTCCACGGCTTCCCGTCTGTCGCCACCGATTCACACCGGCAACCGACGGTGCGCGGGCAAATGCTCGTCCGGGGCCGAGCGCTCGCCGGCCGGCGAGCGCTTGCGCGATCCTGGAAGGCGTGTTTCGACGACGTTCCGGCCTGACGGGCTCGTTCGCCGTTTTCGTGGCTCTCCTCGCCGCATGCAGCTCCCAGCCCGAAACCGTCGACCCGCCCTCGAGTCGCCCTGCCTCCGAGAACGCGGGGTTCCTTCGAGAACTCGATGTCGAGACCGATCTCGAACTGGAGTGCACCGGAACACGCACGAATGGTCCGCCCGAGGACTTCGAAGTCGTGCACGACGCGGTCGCCCTGCCGTCGAGCCCCGATCACCCCGCGCTGCAGACCAGTGCTCGCACGGCATCAGACGGGAGCACGTACTACTTCGCCAAGACCGGCCTCATCTGGAAGACGGACTCGTCATTCGAACTCATCGTTCCCGACGACCAACGATCGCGAATGGCGATCAGATGGGGCGGACCCGCTCCGCACGCCCACTCGGTCGCGATGAACTGCGACGGCGCCGCCGAATGGGTTGGGTTGCCCGGCGGCTATTGGGTGACCGAACCGTTCTGCGCCGACCTCGTCGTACGCAGCGACGACCAGGAACGAACGATCCAGCTTGGCCTCGGAACGCCATGCGACAGTCAGGCCGGCCCGCAGGGTCCGAGCGACGGCTGACCGCGACTCGGCCACCCGACATCGCCGCCGCTCACTCGTCAAGAACAGCTCGACAGCTTCCGACGGCAGTGTCCATCACCGAGGGGCAACCTCACTCGAACTCTTTCGCCAGCGTCGCCTTGCCGAAACCTGCCAGGCCGCAGAGCAGGATCAGCCAACCGCTGGTCGCTGATCTCCGTCCGCTTCGGCGGCTGTGTCGTCGACGAGGCGTTTGCCGAAGCTGATCACGTCGTCCTCGAGGAAACCGATCGCGCGGTAGAAGCCGGCGGCCGCCGCGTTGGTCGTGCGGACCTGGAGATTGACCTTCGGGCAGCCGACGGAGCGAAGGCGGTGTTCAGCATGTCGCATCAGCAATGCGCCGATTCCGCCGCTCTGGCATGACGGCGCGACGGCGAGGTAGTTGATCCATCCACGGTGACCGTCGTAGCCGGCCATGACGCTGCCGACGACGGCATCATCGAGGGCCGCCACGAAGACCCGGATCGTTCCGGGCACGCACCAGATCGCACGCGGTCCACAGCTCGACGACCGCTGCCCGGTCGGATTCTCGAAACTCGCGAATCGTCGGTGGAACCATCCATGCAGTCTGATCGATGTGCCCGTCTGGCCAGCGACGGATTGTCGCGGCGTCGAGGACAAACCGGTGGTGGTGTGGCTGACATCTCGCCCTTCGACCACCCGCTGGCCGGCGCTTCGAAACCTCGGGGCGTGCGGTCGAAGCCGAGTGGGAGAATGAGCAGATGGAGACGGATCGATCGAGTCGTGTGGGCTGAGCGATGGTGCTTCCTGACGTCGCCGAGTTCCCGTCGTCGGAGTGGGTCGAGCTACGGATTCCGGATGAGGACGACGTCGGCCTGGTGCTCGACGCCTCGACCGCCACGCTCATCCCGCTCATCACGACCATTCCCGCCAACTGCACGGTTCGCCAGGCGCGGGAGTTCATCCGCCGTCAGCAAGATCGCCCGCGCGCAGGGCGCGGCTGGTCACTCACGATCGTCGACCGCGCCACCGGCGACGCGGTTGGGAACCTCTTCGTTTCGTGCAACTCACTGGAACTCGGCGCGATCGAAGTGGGCTACTGGGTCGCACCGTCGCACCGTGGGCGAGGACACGCAGCCAACGCGTTGCGTGCGGCGCGGGAGTGGGCGGTCGCCGACCTCGGTGCCGACCGGCTCACCTCGTACATCGACCCGGACAACGCCCCGTCGCTCCGCACGGCACAGCGAGCGGGTCTCGAGCAGGAGACGACGTACGACAGGTGGGAGCGGGTTGGCGACGAGTTCCGTCCGATGACGGTCTGGTCGTACGGCCCGGGCCGACCCGAGCCAGGTCACATCGGCCCGCTCGAGAGCCGCATGTGGTTGAACGACTACCGCGGTGATGCTCGTTGGTTCGACCATCACCTCCACGCAGACTTCGTCGAGCACGGCTGCTCCGGTGCTTTGTGGACTCGCGACCGGATCGTGAACACACGGGTCGACGAAGAGATCATGATTCGGCTTCCACTCGCCGATCAATGCCTGCAGCAGCTCGCATCCGACACGTGGATGCTGACCTACATCGCACACCAGCCCGACCGGAGCTGTCGGCGAGTCTCCATCTGGCAGGAACTCTCCGAGGGATGGCGCCTCCGCTTCCATCAGGGGACACCACTTCCGTAGTTGCATGGCGTCGGCGGCGCACCGGGCGACATGGGCTCACACGCTCGGATCCGGTCCAGCCAGACCAGCTGAGCCGCTCCAGAAAGCTCACGACGCGTTGCGCCGACCTCCGCACGAGAACGGCACGACCGAGAGCGGCCAGATGCTCAGGAAGGTGCCACATCGGCGGGGACCCGGCTGGAACAATGTCGTGGTGCCCTCGATCACCGGTCGCCTTGAAATCACGCTCTCAGTTCGCGACCCGGCGAGCAGCGCTGCTTGGTATTCGGAGCTTCTGGGTATGCAAGAGACCTACGACCACACCTCGGACGACGGCCGCATGCGCTACATCTGCCTCCGCGAGCCGAGCAGTGAGCTCGTGCTGTGCCTCGTTGGTCACGCGGACAATCCCGGTGACGAGTTCAACGAGACCGGGACGGGACTCGACCATCTCGAGTTCGTCGTCGCACAACGTGAGGATCTCGCCGAGTGGGCTGCTCGGCTCGACGCATTGGGAGTCGAGCACTCGGGTGTCAAAGAGTTCGACTACACGGCCAACTCGATGGTCACATTCCGCGACCCGGACAGCATCCAACTCGAGTTCTTCTGGCGGGCGCCGGCCGACGGTTGACGGGAACACACAGACTGAGAGCAGCGCGTACCGCTCGTGCGAGGAGGTACGTAGAAATGTGCCGGTGTCACACGACGATCCCCCCGTCGTCGTCGGGTGCGGTTGCTCGACGCTGAGATGAGATGAGGCCCCATGCCACCGGAGCCCAGTGCTCGCCGTATCGGTCCTGAAGTTCGGACAGCTGCCAGTCGTTGCCGCTGACTCGGCGTCGACAGGATGACGATGCGCAATGGCACGTCATCATGAAGTCCGGCAGGATCGAGAACGTCGCGTAGTCGACGGTGATTTCCTCGTCGGGTCGGATCTCGCGCCGCGCGATGAGCTCAAACGGACCCGCGAGCCACACGTTGGGGTCGCAGCTGTGATTGCCGAAGTGAGCGGTCGAGCCTTGGGGAAGAACGAGATGACGGTCGGTCTCGAGATGAAATGTGTCGACGTATCGACCACTGCGATCTGCGTCGGCGAAGGCTTCGGCGAGTTCGACATCGCTGACGATCCGACCACCAAACCGGATGACGAGGTCACCAGCGGAAAGCAACTCGCCGGCGAACAACCCGTGACCCGCAATCGCCGACTCACGGACCTCGAGACTCGGGTGGACCCATGGTTCGGCGTCCGGTACGTGCAGCGTCACGGAGACATTCTCACCGATGAGACGAGGTGCCATCAGGCCATGGCAAGTGCTTCCAGGGGTTCACAGCTGCAGACGAGGTTGCGGTCGCCGCTGACGCCGTCGATCCGGGACACCGGCGGGAAGTACTTTGCGGCACGCAACCCGTCGACCGGGAACGCACCGAAGTCCCGCGCGTACGGCCGATCCCACTCACCGAGCAGATCCTCCGCAGTGTGCGGCGCGTGACGGAGCGGGCTGTCGTCGACGCTCCACTCGCCGGATTCGACCCGGTCGATCTCGCCGCGGATCGCGATCATCGCATCGACGAAGCGATCGACCTCGCGCAGTGTCTCGGACTCGGTCGGCTCGATCATCAGCGTCCCGGCGACCGGGAAACTCATCGTCGGAGCATGGAATCCGTAGTCCATCAGCCGCTTCGCGACGTCGTCGTTGGTGACGCCGGTCGTCTTCGTCAGCGGGCGGAGGTCGATGATGCACTCATGAGCGACACGACCGTTCTCACCGCGGTAGAGGACGGGGAAGTGGGGATCGAGACGATCGGCGATGTAGTTCGCGGCGATGATCGCAACGGTCGTGGCGTGGGTCAGCCCGGGGCTCCCCATCATCTCGAGGTACATCCATGGAATCGGGAGGATCCCCGCCGAGCCGAACGGCGCCGCCGACACCGCGCCGACCGCCGCACTCGGGTCGAGCGGGTGTCCCGGGAGGAACGGAACGAGGTGCTCGCCGACACCGATCGGGCCGACACCGGGGCCACCGCCTCCGTGCGGAATGCAGAACGTCTTGTGCAGATTCAGGTGGCTGACGTCGGCCCCGAAACGGCCCGGACGGGCGAGTCCGACCAGGGCATTGAGATTTGCTCCGTCGACGTAGACCTGACCGCCGGCATCGTGCACGATCGCGCACAACTGCGTCACGTCACTCTCGAACACGCCGTGCGTGGACGGATACGTGATCATCAGCGCGGCGAGACGGTCGCCGTACTCCTCGATCTTCGCCTCGACGTCGGCGACATCCACATTGCCACCCTCGTCGCACTTCGTGACGACGACGTCGAGACCCGCCATCACCGCGCTCGCCGCATTCGTGCCGTGCGCACTCTCCGGAATCAGGCAGACCGTCCGCTCATCGTCACCGTTCGCTCGGTGATAGGCGCGAATCGCGAGAAGTCCGGCGAACTCACCCTGGCTCCCGGCATTCGGCTGCACGCTGACCGCCGCGTAGCCGGTGATCGTGGCGAGTCGATGCTCGAGATCCTGGATCAGGTCGCGGTAGCCCGTTGCCTGGTCATCGGGAGCGAACGGGTGGATGTCGGCGAACTCGCTCCAGGTGATCGGCAGCATCTCGCTCGTCGCGTTCAGCTTCATCGTGCACGAACCGAGCGGGATCATCGTCCGATCGAGCGCGAGGTCCTTGTCGCTCAGCCGACGCAGGTAGCGGAGCATCTCGTGTTCGGAGTGGTACCGATCGAACACCGACTGCGTGAGGAAATCGTCCGTCCGCCGGAGCTCGGTGGGCAGCCCGTCACGGGCTTCGTCGCACTCGTCGCGGTCGATCGGCCGGCCGTCGAGAGCGGCAACGATCTGCTCGACGGTGGACAGCGTGGTGGTCTCATCGAAGCTGAGACCGACCGTGCCGTCGTCGATCCGACGGATGTTGAACCCCGCCGCAAGCGCGTCGGCGACGAGGGTGTCAGCGTCTCGATCCGACGCCCGGACCGAGAGCGTGTCGAACCAGGTGTCGTTCTCGACGGTCAGACCACCGGCTGTCAGACCCGCCGCTGCGATCGATGTCAGGCGCTGGACTCGCTCGGCGATGCGGGTGAGCCCGGAGCGTCCGTGCCACGCCGCGTAGAGGCCGGCGATGTTCGCCAGCAACACCTGTGCCGTGCAGATGTTGGAGGTCGCCTTCTCCCGACGAATGTGCTGTTCGCGGGTCTGCAGTGCGAGGCGGAGCGCGGGGCGACCCGCCGTGTCGACGCTCACGCCGACGATCCGACCAGGCATCGCGCGCGCCGCCTTGTCCCGTGCCGCGACGAACGCGGCGTGAGGCCCACCGAAACCCATCGGCACGCCGAAGCGTTGGGCCGAACCCACGGCGATGTCGGCGTTCATCGCACCGGGCGACTTCACCAGAACGCACGCCAGGGGATCGGTCACGACGATCGCAATCGCTCCCATGCCGTGGACCCGTTCGATCTCGTCCGTCCAATCGACCACGTTGCCGCTCGATCCCGGGTGGCCGAACAACGCGCCGAACACGCCCGAGTCGTCGGACAGGGCGCCGATGTCGCCGATGACGAGTTCGATGCCGACCGGCTCGGCGCGCGTCTCCAGCACGGCGAGCGTCTGCGGGTGAACGTCCTCGTGCACGAAGAACGCTCCTCCCTTCACCTTCGACTGGCGGCGGGCCATGGTCATGGCCTCGGCTGCTGCGGTCGCCTCGTCGAGCAGCGATGCATTCGCGACGTCGAGACCGGTGAGTTCGGTCACCAGCGTCTGGAAATTGAGGATCGCCTCGAGTCGCCCCTGGCTGATCTCCGGTTGATACGGCGTGTAGGCGGTGTACCAGGCCGGGTTCTCCAGCACGTTGCGGGCGATCACCGGGGGAGTGATCGTGGCGTGGTAGCCCATCCCGATCAGGCTGGTCACGACGGTGTTGCGGTTCGCGATCTCCCGCAGCCGGGCGATTGCCTCGTGCTCGGGCACGCCGTCCGGGAGGTCGAGGGGTTCGGTCGCACGGATCGAGACCGGGAGTGTCGCATCGAGCAGCTCGGCGGAGGTCGACGAGCCGATCGTCTCCAACATGTGCGCCAGATCGGCCTCGGACGGTCCGATGTGACGTCGGACGAATTCGTCGGGTTCGAACAGCTCGGCAATGGGTGTGGACACGCAGGCCTCCGGGAGGGGTCGGCCCCCGCTGTCGTTCGTGCCTGAGAGTTTGATCCCCGTCGGCGGATCGACGGCGAAGCCGATCTCTTTCCAGCGTGCCTGCTCCGACCGGTCCGGGTGCCTGAGAGATTCCGGGGTGGTTGCTCCTTCGGCGCCGCCCGCATCGTCTCACGACGATGTTGCGGCTCTCCCGATCGAAGACGACGGCGTTTCGGTTGTGCTCGGAACGTTACAGGACGTGTCTGGCCCGTGATGCAACGCTCAGCGGGACGCGCGCTCTTCCTCGTACTTGCCGATCTCGGTGAGCTGAGCACCGAGCGTGGCGTCGACCCAGCGGCTGCCGGCGTCGATGATCTTGTCGTAGCTCGTCTGGACCGGCGCCGCCTGGCCGGTGAAGTGCGGCATCACCTCGTACGCGAACAGCTCCCAATGGTCCTTCGTGGCGTGCCAGTTGGCGAAGTCCGCACCCATCATCATGAAGCAACCGAAGCCACCGGTCTTCTCCTGGAGTCGCTCGATCTGAGCGATCGCCATGTCGGGGGTGCCGATCACCATGCGCCCGGTCTCGTTCAGGAAGTCGACGAACTCGTCGTAGTCGGACGGTGGCGGGGGATCGTTCGGGTCGCCCGTCGGCAGGATGTGACTCAGGTAGTCGAACACCCATTGCAGGCCGTACCTGCAGTTCTCACGGGCTTGCGCCTCGGTTTCAGCGATGTGCATCGGGCCCATCAGTCGCCAATCGGTCCGATCGGCGGTGTGCCCGTTCAGCGTCGCTTCCTCCTGCCAGACGTTGAAGTTGTAGTCGAGCACACCGAAACCCGCCGGCTCCGTGGCGGCGATCGACATCAACCCCGTGCCGTACCGACCGGCGAGCTTCGAGCCCGACGGCGACACCGATGACACGAGCGCCACGTCGAAGTTGCTGTACGGCCGCATCTGCAGCACGGCTTCCTCGCACGTGAACCAGTCGGTCTTCTCGGTGACGGTCTCACCCGCGAACAGCCGCATCATCACGTCGAACGCCTGATGCATCCGTGGCCGCTGATCGTTCGGGTCGATGCCGAGCATCGCGGCATC
Organism: Ilumatobacter nonamiensis YM16-303; assembly: GCF_000350145.1. GTDB lineage: Bacteria > Actinomycetota > Acidimicrobiia > Acidimicrobiales > Ilumatobacteraceae > Ilumatobacter_A > Ilumatobacter_A nonamiensis. The sequence continues at coordinate 23,133 of NZ_BAOL01000030.1, forward strand.
GGAGGTGAGCTGCCCCGGACCGGCACCGAACATCATCCGGCCCCGGGTCAGATGATCGAGCTGGACGATGCGGTCGGCGAGCACCATGGGATGGTGATACGGCAGCGAATTCACACCGGTCCCGAGCTTGATGTGGGTCGTGCGCTGCGACGCCGCAGCGATGAAGACCTCGGGGCTGGCGATCAGTTCCGAGCCTGCCGAGTGGTGCTCGCCGATCCAGGCCTCTGCATAGCCGAGTCGATCGAGGTGATCGATCAGTTCCAGGTCGCGGTGCATCGCAAGCGTGGGGTTCACCCCGGTCTTGTGCATGGGCGGCAGGAAGATCCCGAATCGCAGCGGATGATCGATCGTGAAGCTCGGCATCGCACGATCATTCCATGAACGTCGGAACGACCACGATGCCGAGCGTCTCGGCGCCGAAGGTCGTCCGGTACGTGCATTTCCGCATGACGAAATGAAGGTTCGTGAGGCGGATCGCCGCCGTCGCTGGCAGGGGAGGGCCGCCGGAATCTCCCGATCCCCGCCGCGTCCGGTGAACGCAGAAGGCGAGCCGAAGCTCGCCTTCCACGTTCTCATCGATGTGTGCGTCGACCAACCGACGCCGGCCTTCGGGCCCAAGTGGTCAGCGCTTGCTGCAGGCGTCGATCGCCTTCACGTGCGGGTACGGGTTGATGGCATCCTCACCGTTCGGATGGATCTCGAAGTGGAGATGCGGCGTGGCACTCGAGCCGGTGTTGCCGACCCAACCGATCACGTCGCCCGCCTTCACCTTCGCTCCGACCTTGATGCCGGGGGCGAAATCCATCATGTGCAGGTACGTGTAGTAGGTGCCACTTGCATGCTGGACGCGGACGCCGTTGCCGGAGAGCGCACCGGGCTGATCCCAGTACTTCTTCGAGATCGTGCCGTCGACGACCGCATACAGTTCGTTGCCCTCGTTGGCGATGATGTCGACTCCGACGTGGAGACGACCCCCGCCGCGGGCTGCATGCCACGTGTCACCGAAGAAGCACAGACCCTGGACCGGGAAGTGCTTCATCGAGAAGGACCCGGCGTTCGGGTTCGTCGCAGACTGTCCGCCACCGTTGCCGAGAGCCAGGATCGCGACACCCTTGGCGGTGGTCACGCCGGTCTGAGGAATCCCGTTCACACTCTGGAAGGCCTTGAGCGCCGACTGAGTCGCCGAGCCGAACACCCCGTCGGCGCCACCGCGGACGACGAGGCCGGTTTCCTGGAGTGCTCGCTGGAGTTCCTTCACCTTGGTGCCCTGTGAGCCGACCTTCAGGCCGACGTAGCCCGCGGCCGCTGCCGATGAACCTCCGGAGGAACCGCCGCTGGCGAAAGCTTGCGGGGCGTTCGACGACCCGAGACCCAGCTTGTTGATCGTCCCTTGATTCACGGTGCCGCTGGCGGTGACCCCGACGGCCTTCTGGTACTGGGCGAGCGCCGACTTGGTCACGCTGCCGAACACTCCGTCGGCACCACCGCGCACGGTGACTCCAGCCTTGATCAGTGCCGACTGGAGCTCCTTGACTTCCGCCCCACGCGAGCCGACCTTCAGCCCGAGGTAGGCGCTCGTATCAGCGGCACTCGGTGCAGGAGCCGAACCCGAGGTGAGGCCGAGGATCTGCGCTTCGCGCTGCCCGATCACACCGTTCTGGGCGAGTCCGTTGACGGACTGGAACTTCTTCACCGCCGACGTGGTCGCCGGGCCGAAGACACCGTCCGCGCCGCCGAGGATCCAGGTGCCGACACTCTGGAGTGCCTGCTGAACCGCTTTGACATCAGCACCACGGGCGCCCTGCTTCATTCCGACGTACGAGCCGCTGCCCGACGATGTGGCTGCTCCTGCCGCGGGACTCGGTGCAGAGCCGGAACTTGCGGAGGCGCCCGACAGGCCGAGGGCCTTGGACGTCGCCCCGTCGACCGTGCCGGTCTGGGGGAGTCCGAACCACAGCTGAACGTGGCGGACGGCGCGAGCGGTCGCCGAGCCGTAGATCCCGTCTGCACCACCCGCGACGTAGGCGCCGCGGGCCATCAACTTCTCCTGGAGTTCCTTGACGGCCGATCCTTGGGCGCCCTGCGTCAGGCCGGCAGCACTGGACGCTGACGACCCGGAGGAGCCGGAGGAGCCAGACGTTCCGATCAGCGCCTGGGATGTCGCCTCGTCGACCTCTCCGGTGACGGGCATCGATCGTCCCTGCTGGAAAATGCGGACCGCATCCCGGGTCACCGCACCGAAGACGCCGTCGGCACCTCCGGTCAGCGGGATGCCGGCGTCGATGAGTGCTCGCTGGAGAGCGACCACGTCGTTGCCCTGAGCTCCGACCCGCAGGCCGATGAAGCCCGCCGACACGACGGGAGCCTGTGCCACCGGCGCCGCATGAGCCGCAGGTGTTGCGACCGTCCAGCCCACGAACGCGACGACGAACGCCACGAAGAGCTGGAGCATGCGGATCCGGACGGATGTCTGAGTTGCACCGTTCATGTCGGTCATCCTCAACGTTCCCAACCCTCAACACAAATCTTTAGTCGAGGTTGAGGGTTGCATCCCGACCCTCAATTCACAGTTGAGACTGAGACTTTGTCACTCCACCCCAGCTCACGGTCGGTTTTCGAGAACAGCGTGACACCGGGGTGAATTTCCCTCGGTGTGTCCGTTCAGTTACGTATGGTTGACATAACGGAGATTATCGGCGGTATCGGTCGGTGAAGATCGTGCTCCCGATGCGCTCGCTGTCGCCTCGATGTCATCGCCGACCACGACGCCGTCGAGCGGTCTGCCGCCGGCGCTCGACGACGCGCTCGGCTGATGGCGCTCCCGAGTTCTCGGTGCTCACGCTGGCATGATGCGGTATGGGTGCTCCGGACGTCCGGTCGACCCCCGTTCAGGGCTTGCGCCAGCGGTGCAGCGGACCGGGACGGGAGTCCGCCCGAGACATCGCGACGTGTCGCGCACTCTCCGATCGGGCCTCCCCGCAGTGTTTCGTCATGACGTTTTGTCGGGGGGAGGGCTGGCAGCGGAGAGTTCGCGGTCGCGGAGCGGACGGGCGCTCTGGAGCAGCCAATCGAGCGCGGCCTGCAACTCGCGGTTGCTGAGCGGCGCCCTCTCGGCCAGGTCGCGATCGGTGTCCTCGACCGCGCAGGCGAGCATGTACAGATCGTCGTGGAGTCGGTCGAGTTCGACTCGGCTGATCACGATCTCATCGGTGCCGAGCGCGAGATCCGCCGCTCGCTGACGAGAGACCCAGTCCCACTGCCGACAGCGTTGACTGCAGAACTCTCGCGGTCGGCCCGGCCCCGAGCGCCGTTCCAGGACCCGTCGACACCAGCGGCACCGCTCCCCCTTCGGTGTACGCGCTTGTGATTGCGTCATGACGAAACCGTACCATGCGGCTCGGTTCGCCCGATGGGATCCCATCTCTCCCGAACGGATGACAGACTCGGACGGTGACCACGATGCCTCCTGCCCCCAATCGAGCCTTTGCCAGCGACAACGCCGCCGGAGCCCATCCGTCGGTGATCGAGGCCGTGCTCGAGGCGAACACAGGACACGCTCTGGCCTACGGGGCCGACGACCAGACCGCCGAGTGCGAGCAGCGATTCAACGACACGTTCGGCGCTCCGGTGGTCACTCGCGTGTGTTTCAACGGGACTGGGGCAAACATTGCCGGTCTGGCGACGGCGATGGGTGCGCTGCGCGGCCCGCATCACGCGATCGTCTGCACCAACTGGTCACACATCGCGGCCGACGAGACCGGCGCTCCCGAGCGCGTCCTCGGGACGAAGTTGATCGAGCTTCCCTCCCCCGACGCGAAGATCACGCCGACGATGCTCGACTCGGTCGCTCACCTCCAAGGCGTGCAACACCATGTCCAGCCTGGTGTCGTGTCGATCACTCAACCCACCGAGCTCGGGACCCTCTACTCCCCCGACGAGGTGTCCGCCCTGTGTGCTCGTGCGCACGACATGGGCATGCTCGTCCACCTCGACGGCGCCCGCATCGCGAACGCCACGGCAGCGCTCGGAGGCGATCTTGCCGCGCTGCGCAGCTTCACCATCGATGCCGGCGTCGACGTGATGAGTTTCGGGGGAACGAAGAATGGCGCACTGGGAGCTGAAGCGGTGATCTTTCTCCGGCCAGAGCTCGCGGAGGGGTCGGAGTTCGTCCGCAAGCAGGTCACGCAGCTCCCGTCGAAGATGCGCTACCTGTCGGCGCAACTCAACGCGCTCCTCCGTGACGACCTCTGGATCGACCTGGGCGCGCACTCCAACGCCATGGCGGCGCGTCTCGATGAACTGGTCCGAGACATCGTGGGCGTCGAACTGGACGGTCGTCCACAGGTCAACAGCCTGTTCCCCCGCCTCCGTCGCGAGGCGATCGGGCCGTTGCGGGACTGGTGCTTCTTCTGGGACTGGGACGCGACGGTGAACCAAGTGCGTTGGATGACCGCCTGGGACACGACCGAACAGGATGTCGAGCGCTTCGCGGCGGGTCTGCGGAGCCTCCTGACCGAGCTGGATTCGGACTGTCGGGCGAGCTGACACAAATGGTTGTAGACCACAATTGACTGTGCGGTTGATTTCCTCTACTGTGCGCCTTGATACGCCAGGAACGACCGTCGAACGGGGTTTTCGACGGTCCGGACACTCGAGGGGAACGAGATTTCATGACGACGATCGACCTGCCGGCTTTGGCCATTGGCACCGACGCAGACGCGGATGATTGGATGCGGGAGGGGGCCTGCAAGGGCCTGACGCACCTGTTCTTTCCGACCGCAGCGGAACGACCGCAAGCACGCGAGCGTCGCGAGGACGCCGCCGAAGCGATCTGCGCCGGGTGCACGGTGCGCGTCGAATGCATGGATTTCGCTCGCGACCACCACGAGTACGGCTTCTGGGGCGGCGAGTCCGAGGACCAGCGCCATGCCGCCGGCTACCGGCTGATCGCTCCGATCGGGGTGCGCGCTCGCGCCAGCTGAGCCGCTCGTCGGCGGAGCTAGTCGAGACGGCGGAGATCGGTCCGATATTGGGCCGCTCTGCGCACGTATTCCTGACTCCCCAGGTCGATGTCCTCGCGACGGGCTCGGCCCTCCTTGATCGTGGCCGGCGTTCCCACCGCGATCGCGCCGCTCGGCACCTCGGTGTCGTTCAACACCACCGCGTTCGCTGCGACGATCGACCCGGTCCGCACCACGCATCGGTGCAACACCATCGACGCGTTGCCGATGAGGACATGATCCTCGATCGTGCAGCCTTCGAGATGGATGAGGTGGCCGAGGACGCAGTCGCTCCCCACGATCGTCGGCCAGATCGGCGTGGTGTGCAGGACCGCATTGTCCTGCACGCTGGTGCGTTCGCCGATCGTGATCTCGCCGCCGTCGCCACGCAGCACCGCGCCCGGCCACACCGATGACTGCGACCCGATCGTCACCGATCCGATGATGGTTGCGTCGGGATGCACGAATGCCTCGCCGCTGATCGTCGGTTCCTGGGTTCCCAATGCGTAGATGGCCACGGCGGCACCGTATCGATGCCGTACCGGAGTTCTCAACCGGAGTCAGCCGTGGGGGGATTCGACTTCGACACGTCGGCGCCGTGCCCCTGACGTCGATCGCTCCGGCAGTATCGAATCGTTTCTGATTCGTTGAAGCGGTACGTTGGGGCGCTATGCCCCGCAGGATTGACATCGAGCTGACGAGCGCGCTCGCCGACGGCTCTTGGACATGGCGTGCAGCCGGAGCCCGCGTGCCGAAAGGCGTGCTCGACGGACAGATTCTTCCCGACGGTTCGGCCGTCGGCGATGAGATGAAGGCCGAGATCGAGCAGGAACTCGACGGGATCCAGGTCCTCTCGATCATCAAGGGTCGTGAGAAGCCGGCGCCCGACCTGCTCGAGCTGCTTCCGGTCGAGGAGAACTTTCAAGCCGTCATCGAGACGCGGGCGAAGCGTGACCGGAGTGATCGTGGTGATCGCGGCGGGCGTGGTCCGAAGCGCGGACGCGGTGGCGATCGTCGCCGCCGAGATGGTGAGGAAGGCAGCGGTGGCGGAGACAAGCGTGGCGATCGTCGCGGACCCCGCCGTCCCCATTTCGACCCGCCGCCCGAGGTTCCGCAGCGTCCGAAGCCCAAACGGCTCCGCCCCGGGAAGGCTCGCCGAAACGAAGTGCTCGCCGAGATTCCCGAGGAGCAACGTCCGATCGCCGAACTCGCCATCCAAGGCATGCCCGCCGTCCGTTCACGTCTCGCCGAGGACAACAAGAAGCTCGCCGAGGCCGGCAAGCCGACGATGCCCGAGGACAGTGTGTTGAAGATGGCCGAGAGCCTGATGCCGAAACTTCGCGTCGCCGATTGGCTCGACCGTGCCGAAGCTGCGCTGCGCCAGATGGAGAACCTCGACCTGCGCGATGTGCGCAGCGTGGTCGCAGCCAGCGACGACCCGATCGTCGCCCGCGACGAGTCGACTCGCGAGATCGCGACTCAGCTGAAGGAAGCACTGGTGAAGAAGCAGGAGCAGGAGCTCAAGCTCTGGCTCGAGGACGTCGATGCGGCACTCACCGTCGGCCGTTCGATCCGCGCCCTCCGCCTCTCGTCGCAGCCGCCGAAAGCTGGAGTGATGTTCCCGCCGGAACTCGCCCGCAAGCTCGGCGCCGCCGCCACTGCCGGTCTGACACCCGAGGACTCGTCCGATCGGTGGGCTGCGGTGATGGAAGCCGCTGCATTCTCGCCGGTGCGCACGCTGGTGACGCCGACCGAGCCGCCGACGACGATCACCGACGATCTGCGCAAGACCGCGCTCCGCCTCGGCCCGCTGCTCCCCCAGATCGCCGAGCTCCTCGGCGTGGAGGTTCCCGCAGGTGCTCCGCGGCCGAAGCCGCTCCGGCCCGGCCCGCGCAACGACAAGCGCAAGAAGCCGGCGCGCCGTGACGGCGGAAGTGAGGGACGGCGAGACGGCGGTCGCGACGCGGCGAAGTCCCAGGCGGAAAAGCCCAAGGCCGACAAGCCCCAGGCCGACAAGCCCGAGGCAGCCAAGCCCGAGAACGACACGCCGTCGAGCAACGACCGCGCTGCCGAGAAGGCCGAGACGCCCGACCAGGGAACCGACGAGCCGACCGCGTCCCCGACGGACGAGGCCGGCGCAGCACCCGATCCCGAGGCCTCCACGGAACCGTCACCGGAATCGGAGTCGGCGAAGCCGGACGGGGACGACACCACCACCACGTGATTCGCCGCGGTCCGTCGACGAGTTCTACGCTCGGCGGTCATGGCTGACATCGTCACGTACGAAACCCGCGAGCGGACTGCGCTCATCACCCTGAACCGTCCCGAGGCCCGCAACGCGGTCAACGGCGACGTTGCCGAGGGAATGGAGGCCGCCATCGACCAGATGGAAGCCGACGACGAGGTCTGGATCGGCGTCCTCCAGGCCAACACCGAGGGTCAGTCCAAGCCGGTCTTCTGCGCCGGCGCAGATCTCAAGGCGATCAACAGCGGCGATGCCGCGCGACTCAGCACGGCCCGCGGCAATTTCGCCGGGTTCGTGTATCGGGAACGCAAGAAGCCGGTGATCGTCGCGGTCGATGGTCTCGCAACGGCAGGGGGATGTGAGATCGTGCTCGCCGCCGATCTCGTGGTGGCGTCCAGGAACTCGGCGTTCGGTCTCGCCGAAGTCAAGCGGAACCTGATCGCCGGTGCCGGCGGATTGTTCCGCCTGCCGCGGGCGATCGGGAAGTCCGCGGCGATGGAAGCCATCCTGACCGGCGAGCCGATTCCTGCCGAACGCGCCTACGAGCTCGGACTGGTGTCACGTCTCGTGGAACCGGGTGAGGCAACGACCGAAGCGCTGCGACTCGCCGAGCAGATCACCGCCAACGCTCCCCTCGCCGTGTGGGAGAGCCGCAAGGTGGTTCTCGCGAGCGAGGATCAGGACGACGACACGTTGAAGCAGATGACCGATGCCGCGATGGGCAAGGTGATGTCGTCGGAGGATCTCAAGGAGGGCCTCACCGCGTTCATCGAGAAGCGCACTCCCCAGTGGACGGGCCGCTGATTCTCAGAGTTCGCGGTAGGTCGTGATCAGGCGGGCCACGATGCCCGCACGCTCGTAGAGGTTCTTCGTGTGGCGGTCGCCCGGCAACGACTCGCCCTGGACCGCCATCGCGCCTGCAGCCTTGCCGCGCTCCATGACGAACTCGAGCATCGTGTCACCGAAGCCGTTCTCACGTGCCTGCGGGGTGACCCACACCTGATCGACGCGCAGGATCTGGTCGTCGCCGAGCACGGCGACCAAGTATCCGACGACGGTCTCGTCGATGTGCGCAACGGCGACATCGACCCCCGGTGCCCGGCACCGCTCGACCCAGCCGGAACCAACGGGCGGATGCTCGATCAGCCAGCGGTCGCCGCCGCGCTGGCCGACCAACGCAGCTCGGGCCTCGGTTTCGAGAAGTTCGAGTTGGGCGATGTCGTCGGCGTCATCGGGGGCGGCCGGGCGAACCAGAGGATCGATCACTGGTCGGCCAGCTGCGCGAGCTTGCCGAGAACCGTCCGGCGCCGACGGTGAGCGGTTTCGTACCGCCCGATCTCGTCCCGCTTCGCGGAGTCGAGCGCTTCCAGCTTTGCGACGATGTCGATCGCGGGCAGCGTGTCGTAGTCAGGGAGGGCCAGGTCGGCGACGTCCGGCAGCGGGTCGCCCGAGGTCGCCGTCGATTCCTGGCTATTCGCACCGGAATCGCTGGTGGAGGCCGGAACCGAGTCCCTCGATGGATCCTCGGCCACGGTGGTCTCGGTGGGGCTCGTCGCTGCGGCCTCGAGCCGGCTGCGCACCTGAGCGACACCCTGGTCGACGGTGAACCGACCGATGAACCGGGCGTTGTTCAACTCCTGGCGAGCCTGCTTGACCGCCCGTGGACCGTCCTCGATCAGCATCGCCCCGAGCCCGATCGGCGCGTAGACCAGTAGGTCGATCGCTACCCGGAGGACCGAGCTCGCGTCGTGTGCTCGGCCCCGACGCATCACTGGATCGTTCGAACTCAGGAGAAGATCGGGCAATCGTCGTCGCCAACGGGACAGTTGGGGGCCGACGTCTTCACGAGCAGGAAGCACGAGTTGCAGAGCTGTTCGTTCTGCTGCTTCGGCTGCAAGCGTTCGCCGCCTTCGCCACGGGTGTCCCCTGGTGACACATCGGCTTCGTCGTCATCATCGTCGTCATCGTCGTCGTTGGCGACCAGGCGATCCTTGAGGATCTTGTCGAGATCCTCCTCGACGTCGTCGTCGTCGACCATGTCGTCATCGTCGTCGTCATCGTCGTCCTTGCGCTTCTTGCGCTTGGTTCGCGGCGCGTCGTCCTCGTCACCTTCTTCGTCGTCGTCATCGTCGTCGCCGTCATCGTCGTCGTCGGTCGACGAATCGTCGTCGTCCTCGTCGAGTTCATCGGCATCGGGATCGTCGAGGTCGTCGCCCTCGTCGTCACCGTCTTCTTCCTCGATGTCGTCGTCCAAAGTTTCGTCGTCAGCCATGTTGCTCGCGATCGCTATTCGTGTCGTCCCAGGAACGTGCGGATGCAGGTCCGGTTCGGCGGAGCATACGCAAAGGCATGGCGACCGTCGGATGGCAGTGCTGTGACACCCGTCACAGCTCGGGAGATGTGCCTCTCCGTTGCTCGGCGCGGCGCTCGGATTCGAGCCGTTCGAGTTCGGGAGCCTCCGTCGTCATGAAACTCATCGCAGCCGCCAGTGCATGATGGCCGGCCTGCTCGGCGATCAACCGGTGCATGTCGAGCGCCACTCGGCGATACGACGGGTGACCCTGTGGCGACGATCGCAGTTCGAGCATGTGGAACGCCTCACGCACGTTGAACTGCATGTTGTACCGCATGCGGTACGCCATCGACACGGCGTACGCCGCTTGCTCCGGGTAGCTCTCGAGCAGATCGTCGTGCAGCGCCGCCGAGCGACTCATCGTCTCGTCGAACAACCCGCCGACACCGGCTTCCTCCACCAACTCCGGACGGGTGTAGCCGTGATTCGGGGTGAGCCGCTGCCACTCGATCGTGAGCATGCGGTGGCGCTGCATGTCGCGAAACGCGCCGTAGTCGCTGAGCACGTCGAAGCGGTAGAAGCTGCGCTCGAACGCGCGGCCCGGCTTGTGGCGTCGATTCTGCCGGTCGCCGATGTAGGCCTTGAGGAGCGACATCCGCTCGTCGACACCGAACGACCGCACCTTCTCGAGGATCTGGGTCTCGGGGAGCGACGAGTGCGAGTAACAGATGGCGGCCAGGATGTTGTCCTCGGCATCGGGGTCGAAGTCGACGAGCGTCACTTCGGCGGCCGGCTCGACCGGTGCTCCCCCGAGCAGGTCGGCGACGGCTTCACCGGAACGGTCCCGGGTGTCGGCGAGGTACTCGCTCCAGCGGCCGCCGCGCTCCGCGATGTCGACACGACGGAGGAAGCTGGGGATCACCTTCCGCAGTTCGTGGAGCATCAGGTCGGCGTACGACCGTGCCTCGGGCAGCGGGTGCGACCTCATGCGGAGGAGCAGCGCCTCGAACGCCTGGCCCGTGCCGTAGATGCCCACGTTCGAGGTGGCCGCTGCCGGGAGCATCCCCCGTACGGCATCGAGCGCTTTGGCCCGCGTCGCCGTGCGATACACGAACTCGCTGTCGTCGGGCCCGCGTTCGACCGTGTCCCGAACGTGGTCGGTCACGAACTCGGCGCACTGACTGTAGGCATCGAAGATGCGATCGAGGTCGCCGACGTACCGCGTGCCGAGTGGCGAGGCCAGCACGGCGGGATCGCGGTAGTACCGGTACCGTCCCCCGAGGCGACTGTCGTACGCGATGTAGCGCGTGCTCTGTTCGAGGTAGCTCATCAGCCGCCCCCACTCGAGCACCTTCGTCAGCAGGTTCGACGCCTGCTCACACGCGAGATGGACGCCGCCGAGTTGCGCGACCGAGTCGTCGCCGTAGTCGAAGAACACCCGCTCGTACAGCTCCTCGGCGCGGTCGAGACCGACCGTGGCGTCGATCGACTGGTCGCCACGGATGTCGAGATCACCGACGAACTCGTCGAGGAACAGCCGTCGGAGCGACTTCGGACTGCGGCTGTATCGAGCGAAGAGTGCACCTTTGACCACCTCGGGCAGGTTGACCAGGGCGAACACGGGCCCGTCCAGGTTCGTGAAGTACCGACGCAGGACGTCGGACTCGTCCGACGTGAAGGATTCAGGCACGTACACAGCCACGGGATCAGACTCTACGGCCCGCCGGTACCGCCACCCGGGATCGCGCGAGCCCGTGAGCAGGGCCTCGGCGAGAACGGTCGACCGAGCGTCTGGCGACCAACCGGCGTTCTCGTGAACAGTTCGCGCACGGAGC
>NZ_BAOL01000029.1 GCF_000350145.1 Ilumatobacter nonamiensis YM16-303
CCCCCCCCCCCGAAACGGGGTCGACTCGATGGTCATCTCGTTGACGGCGAAGGGGTTGACGACCGGTGAGGTCCCAGCGCATCTCGCGGAGACGTATGGCGCCGAGGTGAGTCGGGAGACGGTCTCGAAGATCACCGACCGGGTCCTCGACGATCTGGCCGAGTGGGCGAACCGGCCCCTCGACCGTGTGTTCCCGGTGATCTTCATCGACGCGATCGTGGTGAAGCTCCGCGACGGCCAAGTCGCCAATCGGGCCGTCGAGACCGCGATCGTTGTCACGGTTGACGGCAAACGCGACATCCTCGGACTCTGGTTCGGCACCTGGTGGCGAGGGCGCCAGTACTGATCGCAGGTGACCGAGATCAACCACCGCCCGGGCGCGACTGGTACGGGATGGCCGAGGACCTGCGACCGCTCCACACCGCCGTCAACGAAGCCGACGCTCATGTCCGTCTCGACGAGTTCCACGACGAATGGGCGGGCAATTTCCCGCGATCCACACCCTGTCCCGTACGGGATCGAAGGACGGTCGCCCGCCGGCGGAAGACCCCGATCGCGCCGGGCGCGAGACGGTCCCCGTCAGGCCGACTGGAGGACGTCTGCCTCGATCAGCTCGGACGACACCAGGTCGGCTGTCGCGAGTTCCGAGTGCGCCAGCGCCCGGAGTTGGTCTCCGCAGTGCTCGTCGTCGAGCTCCGTCACCATGTGGCGCAGCCCGTGGACGCCGCCGTGGAGCATCGACGGGGCGATCCGATTGGTCATCACCCGGTTGATCGACGGGTGAGCGGTCGGCTCACTGAGTTCGTCACCGGAAACCAGTTCCTCGGCGAGCTTCTCGCCGGGACGCATGCCGGTGATGTCGATGAGAATGTCCTTGCCCGGCTGGAGCCCGGCCAGGCGGATCATCCGCTCGGCGAGTTCGAGGATCACGACGGGCTCGCCCATGTCGAGCATGAAGACGTCCCCGCCGCGACCGGGCTTGCTGAGCGCCCCCGCCTGGAGGACGAGTTGCACGGCCTCCGGGATCGACATGAAGTAGCGCGTCATGCGCGGGTCGGTGACCGTCACCGGACCGCCGGCCTGAATCTGCTTCATGAACGTCGGAACGACGCTGCCGCGACTTCCGAGCACATTGCCGAAACGGACGGCGCAGTAGGCGGCGTGGTCGGGAGCGCGGGAGATCACGAGTTGCTCACCGATGCGCTTGGACGAGCCCATCACCGAGGAGGGGTACACAGCCTTGTCGGTGGAGATGAACACCAGCTGCTCGACCCCGACCGCCTCGGCGGCATCGAGCACGTTCTCCGTTCCGATCACGTTCGTCGCGGCGGCCTCGGTCGGATGCTTCTCGAGCAACGGCACATGCTTGTGCGCCGCGGCGTGGAACACCACCGACGGTCGGTGCTTCGCGAAGACCCGCCGCATCAGTTCGGCGTTGCGGACGTCGGCGAGACACTGCACCGCGAAGTCGCCGGAGATCTCGCTTGCGATGTCGAACAGGTGGGTCTCGTCGTGGTCCAGCAGCACCAACTTGCTCGGCTCGAAGGTGGCGATCTGTCGTGCCAGCTCCGACCCGATGGAACCGCCGGCTCCGGTGACCAGGACCGAGCGGCCACGCAACATCTCACACACGGCATCCAGATCGGTCGAGATCTGGTCACGGCCGAGAAGGTCCTCGATGCGCAGGTCACGGATGTCTCGCACCGACGCCTTGCCGGCCATCGTGGCCGACAGGCTCGGCACGATCTTCATGGGGATTCCAGCCTGCTCGGCTGCCGTCGCAGCTTCCTCGACGCTGGGGTGACCGGTACCGGAATCGGTGTACACCGCGAGGTTCGCGCCAGCGGCGGCGACGACCTCGGAGAGGTCACGGAGGCTGCCGACGATCTGGACGCCCATGAACGACTTACCGTGCATCGTGCTGTCTTCGTCGATCACGGCAACGGGGCGGAAGATGCCCTGCTCGTTGCGCTGCATGTCGGCGACGAGGCTGACGCCGGCTTCGCCGGCTCCGATGACGACCACGCGCATCCCACCGTCGGTTGCATGACGACGGAACGAGAACAGCCGACTCTGGAAGCGCACCAGGCCCATCAGCATCATCGTGAGGATCGATCCGGTGACCACCACGGAAACGGGGATGTCCCGAGTACCCCACTCGAGGGCGACCAGTACCGTCAGGATCGTCGCACCCGACATCACCAGTTGGCGGGCCTCGAACAGGCTCGCGTGCTTCCAGACCTGGCCGTACAGGCCCCAGGCGAAGTTGCTCAAGAGCACGACGGCGACGGCGATCGGTGCGAACTCCCAGAAGTTCGACCAGCGATCGGTGGGGACGGCGCCATCGAAACGCAGGAGGAGCATGGCGGCGAACGCGACGAGGGCGAGCGTTGCATCGAGGACGACCATGAGGATGTCGCTGCGCATCCGGACGGTCCGCCCGGCGACCCGGGCCCATGCCCGGACGATGCGATTGTGATCCTCTCGCACGAAGTTGTTGTATTCGATCACTCGCCCGCCACCTTCTCCGGTCCAGTTGCCGCCACAATGAGCGGTTTCCTGGCACTCTAGGCGAAATCAGGTCACCGTGCGAGAGAATTCGCCACTTTGGGCGATTTTATTTGACGGAGAGTATCGTCCGAACGGTCAGTGTGGTGGTTTGCGGGGTCAGTCGGCGGGCGGACCGAGCGATGTCAGAGCACCTCACCGGTGAAATCGTGTCCGCGCATCGCGTTGCGCGTGTCCAACACGACGCGCGCGTGTTCGGCGACCACCGCGGGATCGAATTCCTCGTGATCCACGAGCAGCACCACGGCGTCGGCTGATCGGAGTCGTTCCGGTGAGAACTCGACGAGCGGGAAGTCGAGGTCGTCGGAATTGACGGCCGGGATGTTCGGATCGCAGAACTCGACCACAGCACCGCTTGCCGCGAGCCGCTCGGCGACGTTCACGCTCGGGCTTTCGCGCCAGTCGCTCGTCCCGCGTTTGTAGGCCAGACCCAGGAGCAACACCTCGCTGCCCTTCAGGCTGCGCTCTCGGTCGTTGAGCAGCGAGGTCACGCGTTCGTGGACGTAGTCCGGCATGTGTTCGTTGATGTCGTTCGCCAGCTCGACGAAGCGGAACGTCCGCCCGAGGTGCTGCTTGACCCTCCAGGCGAGGTAGCTCGGGTCGATCGGCAGGCAATGTCCCCCGACCCCGGGTCCAGGCGTGAAGCGCATGTAACCGAACGGCTTGCTCGATGCGGCGTCGATCGTCCGCCAGATGTCGACACCGAGTTCATGTGCGTACATGGCCAGCTCGTTCACGAGTGCGATGTTCACGTGGCGGAACGTGTTCTCCAGCAGCTTCACCAGCTCGGCTTCGGCTGTTGACCCGACTGGTACGGTCTGATCGACGAGCGCCCCGAAGAAGGCGTCGACGACAGCCAGCGACGCCTCATCCACTCCGCTGGTGACCTTGGGGGTGTTGACCAACGTGTACGTGACGTTGCCCGGGTCGATTCGCTCCGGCGAGTAGCCGAGGTGGTACTCGCCGGCTGACAGGCCCGAACCGGCCTCCAGGAGTGGCGCCACGAGTTCGCTCGTGGTGCCGGGGTAGGTGGTGCTCTCGAGGATGACGCAGGATCCGTGCCGCATTCGTGGTCCGAGCTCGGCCGCAGCGGCCTCGATGTAGGTCAGGTCCGGCATCCCGTTCCTCAGCGGAGTCGGAACGCTGATCACCGCGACGTCGAAGTCGGCGAGATCGTTCGCCTGCGTGGACGGGAGATAGCCGGCCGCGAGTGCCGCGCGCAGCTCCTCGTCGGAGATGTCGCCGACGTAGCTGCTGCCCGCGCGCAGCGCGGCGATGCGGGTCTCCGACACGTCGTAGCCGACCACCGGGAAGCCGACCTCGACGGCGCGCATCGCCACGGGGAGTCCCACATACCCCTGCCCGATCACCACCACCTTGGCGGTGCGCTCGGCGAGCCGGTTCAGAATGTTGTCGTCGGTGCTGTCCGCCAGTGTCATGCGCCGAAGCGTAGAGCAATCAGCGCCGCCCCGGACCTCCGAAACCACCAAGTCGAACCCGTTCTGGGTTCGGGCACGTGCTCAGGTCGTCGCCAGCAGGAAGGCGAGCGTTCTGGCTTCGTCGCGCCAGGCGTCGTAGCGGCCGGTCGGGCCGCCGTGGCCGGCGCCCATCTCGGTGTGCATCACGGTCGGTCGGCCACTCGTGTTCACTTCTCGGAGGCGGGCCACCCACTTCGCCGGCTCGTGCACGCTGACCCTCGGGTCATGGAGCCCGGCCGTCACATAGACGGCCGGATAGTCCGCAGCAACGGTGTTGTCGTAGGGAGAGTAGGCGAGCATCGCCGACGCGAACGGCTCCGAACGTGGGTCTCCCCACTCCTCCCACTCCGTGACCGTCAACGGGAGCGTGGGATCGCTCATCGTGTTCACGATGTCGACGAACGGGACCTCGGCGACGACCGAGGCGAACAGCTCGGGACGCTGCGTCGTGCACGCGCCGACCAGCAATCCGCCGGCTGATCCGCCGCGGATCGCCAGGCGATCGGAGGCGACGACACCCGCGGTCACGAGATGCTCGGCCGACGCGATCATGTCGTCGAAGGTGTGCTGCTTGTGCTCGAGCTTGCCGTCGAGGTACCAGCGCCGCCCGAGTTCGCCGCCGCCACGAGGGTGGGCGAGCGCCCACACCGTCCCGCGGTCCAGCAACGAGAGCCGCGCCACCGAGAACCATGGCGGCATCGATGCTTCGTACGATCCGTAGCCGTACAGACATCCCGGAGCCGTGCCATCGAGTGGCGTGTCGACGTGGCGGACGATGTCCACGGGTACCGACGTGCCGTCGGCGGACGTGGCCCACATCCGACTCGCGACGTACGCATCGACATCGACGTTGGGCGTCGGAATCCGGCGGAGCAGCGTCCGCTCGCCCGTGACGAGGTCCTCGTCGTAGAGCGTCGTCGGCGTGGTCATCGACTGGGTCGAGAAGCGCAACGTCGTCGACGTCCACTCCGGGTTCGCCGACAGGTTCACGTCGTGTGGCTCGTTGTCGACGTCGAGCAAGCGCTCGGATCCGTCACGGAACAACAACCGCAGCCGCGGTTGTGCGTCGCTCCACTCGTACACCACCAGATGGTTCTGGAACGGCTCGACGCCGATGATCCGTCGTCCGGGCCGATGCGCGATGAGTTCCGTCCAGGAGGACGGGACCGTCCAGTCGTGATGGGACCACGCCGTGTGGACGCAGAAGTCCTCCGCGCCACCGTCGTTGGTGACCATGACCAGCCGGTCGCCCCAATCGTCGATCTGATACTCCACGCCGTCGGCACGGGGGCGGACCACGACTGCCTCGTCGAGCGGTGAGGCCGACGGGATCAGCCGCACCTCGGCGCTCGTCTTCGATCCGCAATGGATCAGGATCCATGCGTCGGATCGGGTCTCGCCGATCTCGACGAAGAATCGTTCGTCGTCCTCCTGGAAGACGAGCGTGTCGTCGCCGGCGGCGCGACCGATCTCGTGACGCCACACCTGGAACGGCCGTTCCTGATCATCCGCCCGCACGTAGAACAGCCAGCGACCGTCAGCGGACCAGGCGGTCCCGGCATTGGCCACATCCGCGACGTGGTCGTCGAGGTCCACGAATGTCCCGGAAACGGCACCAGCGGAATCGAAGTGTCGGATCCGCAGGTCGTAGCGCTCGTCGCCCGTGATGTCGGTCGACCAGGCGAACATCGTGTGATCGTGCGACGCGTCGAACGCGCCGAGGTCGAAGTAGTCGGTCGCGCCGACTCGGTCGGCTTCGACGTTCTCGTCGAGCAGCAACATCTCCGTCGCGGTCTCGAAGGTTCGCCCGCGGTGATGGCGGGGATAGTCCTCACCCTCGACGGTCGATCCCACGTACCACCAGCCACCGTTGAACACCGGTGTCGACTGATCGGTCTCCTGCACCCGACTCCGGATCTCGTCGAAGATGGCGTCGATGGTCGGGGTGTGTGGCTCGAACCACGACTCGGCGTACCGGTTCTCGGCCTCGAGGTAGTCGATCAACTCCGGGTCGTCGACATCGATCATCCACGCAAACGGGTCGTCCACGTCGCCGGTCGGGCGCTCCCAACGATGGGCCCGGCGGCGAGCACTCGGAGGCGAGATCGCGGGTGTGACGTGTGTCGGTGGTGGGGGAGTTCGTCGGCTCACGGTCGAGCCAATGTACGTGGTGGCCGCTACCGTCCCACGCTGAGATGCGAGTCTGGATCGATCAAGACCTGTGCACGGGGGACGGCATCTGCCTCGACCACTGCGCCGACGTCTTCGTCCAACTCGAGGACGGCATCGCCTACGTCGCCGAGGGCGGCCGCCCGCTCAACGACCCCGGTGGGTCGGGCAGTCTCGCCCTGGTCCCCGATCGTCATGTCGACAGCGTGATCCACGCTGCCGAGATGTGCCCGGGCGAGTGCATCTTCATCGAGATCGACCCCGCACCTGCTGCGGTCATCGAATCCGCCGATCAGCCCGCTGCCTGAACGAGCGTCCGGACCGCCAATACACTGGACGCATGCCGATGCGGACGGAGTGCAAGAACTTCGAGTCACGGTCGTACCCCAATGGCGACACGGTACGGAAGTGCAACCTCGACCTCGCGCCCGATGCGCCATGGCGTTGCCCGGACAACTGCTCGAGATTCGAGCGTCGACTGGCAGATGTCGCATGGACGCACGGGAGCCTCTCGGTGGGCGTGACCCCTCCGGAACCGAGCAGCCTCGACGACGGTTCCGCCGCGGCAGTGCTGGACGCGGCTGAGGACATCGTCAACGCGATCGGTGCCGACGTACGCGCCGAGGTCGAAGCGGAACGATCACGCAAACCGGGTTTCTTCGCGCGGATCTTCAAGCGCGGGCGCTGAGCCCGACTCGGTTCCCTCCGACCCCGAACGGCCGACGCGGTTCGCTCCGCGACGGTGACCGGTCGTACGCTCGGTGAATGAGCTGGACCGAGACCGACGGCGCCCTCCACCGTGACTTCGAGTTCGACGATTTCCGCGCCGCCTTCGCCTTCATGACGCGCGTGGCGTTCATCGCCGAGGACCTCGACCATCATCCGAACTGGTCGAACGTCTACAACACGGTGTCGATCGCGTTGACCTCCCACGACGCGGGAAACACGGTCACCGACCGCGACCGGACGATGTCCGAAGCGATCGATGCGCTCGTCGACTGACGTCGGCGGATCGACGACTCCGACCGTCCCGGAACGGAAGTTCCCCGGCTGGCGCGTGGTCGCCGGTTGTTTCAGCGTCCTGCTGATCAACTCCGGCCTGGCCTTCTACGGCCTCTCGGTCTACCTCAACGCGTTCAGCAAGGAACAGGACTGGCCGCTCGGCTCGATCTCGTTCGCCGTCACCATCTTCTTCGTGATCGGTGGCCTGTTCGGCCTCGTCGCGGCGCGGCTGATCGATCGATTCGACGTCCGGGCGGTGATCGTCGCCGGAGCGTTCATCGCCGGTGGATCGCTCGCGGTCGTCGGACAGGTGACGGCGCAGTGGCAGCTGTACGTGGCATATGCCGTGTTCGCCGTCGGCTACGCGCTGTGCGGTCTCGTCCCGACGACGACGGTGGTCACCCGCTGGTTCCACCAGAAGCGATCGGTCGCGCTGTCGGTCGCATCGACCGGGCTCTCGGTCGGCGGGATCGTGGTGACCCCCGTGGCCAAGCGGATGATCGACGACAACGGCCTGGCGGCGAGCACGCCGTGGCTCGGGTTGTTCTTCGTCGCTGCCACCATCCCGGTCACCCTCTTCCTGGTCCGCCCCGATCCGGTGGCCGACGGTTTCGCACCCGACGGCGAACGACTCGCGGCGGGCCAGAAGCCGCCGCCACCGACCGGCATCGTCTACGCCGACGCGGTGCAGACCCGCTTCTACCGCGCGGTCACGTACGGCTACGTGCTCGCACTCGGTTCGCAGGTCGGTGGCATCCAGCAGCTCGTGAAGCTCGTCGAGGATCGCACCGACGAGGCGACCGCACAGTTCGCGATCACCGCCCTCGCGGCGACCTCGGTGGTCGCACGTCTGATCGGGGGGCGGTTGGTGTCGGCGATTCCGATGATGCGTTTCACGGTGATCATCGCCGGCCTGCAGTCGGTCGCCCTGGTCGGGTTGGGATTGTCGCAGTCGACGGTCCTGATCTTCGTGTCGATCATCCTGTTCGGGACGACGATCGGCAACCTCCTGATGATGCAGCCGTTGCTCATCGCCGAGCGGTTCGGTGTGCTGGACTACCCACGGATCTTCGGTCGCTCCCAGGCGATCTCGATCGTCGGTGTTGCCGGTGGCCCGCTGCTGATCGGCTGGCTCTACGACGTCTTCGGGACGTACCAATGGCCGTATGTCGCCGCCGCGCTCGTGTGCGCCGTCGGGACCGCGGTGCTCTACGTGGCCGGGCCCGCCACCGTGCCCGATTTCGATCCGGCCGAAGTGCGCAGCATCTGACTACGGTCGGGTCGATGGCCGAATTCCATCGCAACGTGGCGAAAGTGATCGATGCGGGACGGGCGCTCGGCGTCGACGTCGTTCCCCGCAGCTACCCGCAGGGAGCGAAGACCGCGCGGGACGCTGCCGACGCGATCGGTGTCGAGGTCGGCCAGATCGTCAAGAGCTTGATCTTCGGCGTTGCCGGCGACGCGTCTGAGGGCGAACCCGAACTGGTTCTGGCGTATGTCAGCGGCTCGAACCAGTTGGACGAGAGCAAGCTCGCATCGGCCGCCGGCGGGCGCAAGTGCAGGCGCGTCGATGCGGACACCGTGCGTGCGGCAACGGGTTTCCCGATCGGTGGGGTGCCCCCGTTCGGCCACGACACCCCGCTGCAGATCTTCATCGATCCGGATCTGTTGCAGTACGACGAGGTGTGGGCGGCCGCGGGAACGTGGAACGACGTGTTCCCGATCGACCCCGCCCGCCTCGCCGAAGCCAGCGGCGGCACCGTCACCGACCTCCGCCGCACCTGAACGCCACTTCGTCGATCCCGCCAGCCGGCCGGTGCCGGTGAGCCAACCGCCACCGGTGCGTCACTTCGCTCACCGCGTCGGAGTGGGGATCGATGCCGGTGAGCGAACTGCCGCCGGAGTGTCGGTTCGCTCACTGCCGGATTCGAGGTGGCTCAGGGGCGGGCGCTGGCTCCGAAGGCGGACTCGTCGATGGCGATGAAGATCGCGGTGGAGCGGGTGAACACCGTGGAGTTACCGAGTGCGTCCAGCCCGGTGAGCTCGCCCGACATCAGCAGCTTGCGGCCATCCCGGCGGTCGAGGCGGACACGACATTCGAGCGGCTGATGGATCGGCACGCCCTGCTCGTAGCGGATCGTCAGCGTGCCGGTGAACCCGGGCTGGCCGAGGATCGTGAGGATGAACCCGTACACGTCGTCGAACAGAGCCGAGACGATGCCGCCGTGACTCCGCCCCGGTGCTCCCTCGTGCGCCGAGTCGAGCGTCAGATGTCCGACGACCTCGTCGCCGTCGCGCACGATGTGCACGTCGAGGCCGTACGGCGCGGCACGTCCGGAGATCGGCCGCTCGTCGAACGAGAACATCTCCTCGCCGTCGGCAGGTGCAGGACCCCAGTCACCCGACGGACGTTCGAGGCTGCGCACTCGCTGCTCGCCGGTTCGAACCGCCGCGGCCTGCGCGGTCAGGAGGCCGGCGAGCGCGTCGAGGTCGGTGGCCGACATGTGATGCCCGACGACGGCATGGCCGAGCGAACGGATGGCCTCGCCGACGCGGATGCGCGCCTCGGCCACGTCGGGCGGGAGTGGCGAGTTCACTCGGCGGGGTCGAGCGCTTCGTCCAACGCGCTCGACAGCGTGTTCCAGCCGAGCACGGCGCACTTGATCCGCACCGGGAACTTCACCACGCCTTGCAGTGCTTCGAGGTCTTCGAGGTCGACCTCGTCGTCGCCGGCTTGGAGGTCGACGTTCTCGATCCCCATGAGCGACTTGAACTTCCGCGACACGGCGCGCACGTCGCCGACACGCTTGCCGATCACGGCGTTGGTCATCATCGATGCCGACGACTGGGAGATCGAGCATCCCTGACCGCCGATCTTGATGTCGGTGACGATTGCGTCGTCGCCGTTCTCCGCGTCCTCGACCATCAGGTACACGCTGATCTCGTCGCCGCACAGCGGGTTGTGGCCATCGACCTTGGTCGCGGGAGGCGTGTCGAGTTCACCGCGGTTTCGGGGCGTGCGGTAGTGGTCGAGGATGATCTCGCGATAGAGGTCTTCCAGTCCTGACATCAAGTGGTTCCTGACTGATCGTGTCCGGGTTGAGGGTGACGCGGTCTCAGAGTCCGAAGATATCGGTCGCGCCCTCGAGGCCGTCGGCCAACGCGTCGATGTCGGCCTCGTCGTTGTAGAGGTACACGCTGGCGCGAGTGGTCGACTGCACGCCGAGCGTCTTCATCAACGGCTTCGCGCAGTGGTGCCCGGCGCGCACGCACACGTTGGTCTCGTCGAGTACCTGGCTCACGTCGTGCGGGTGCAGGTCCCGGAAGGCGAAGCTGAACACGCCGCCGCGAACCTCGACGTTGTCGGGGCCGTAGATCGTGATGTCGTCACCGAACCGCTCGTTCAGCGTGTCGAGTGCATAGCGGGTGAGCGCCATCTCGTGCTGGCGAACGTTGGCCATGCCGAGTTCCTCGAGGAACTCGACCGCCGCGGTGAGCCCCACCGCTTCGACGATCGGCGGGGTGCCGGCCTCGAACTTGGCGGGGACCGGAGCGGTGGTGAACCCCTCGAAGGTGACCGTGTCGATCATGTTCCCGCCACCGAGGAACGGGGGCATGGCGTCGAGGAGCTCCATCTTTCCCCACAGCATCCCGATCCCGGTCGGGCCGCACATCTTGTGGCTGGAGAACGCGACGAGGTCGGCGTCCCAGGCCTGGACATCGGTGACGTTGTGCGGGACGTACTGGCAGGCGTCGACGACGGCGAGCGCCCCGACGGCGTGAGCGGCGGAGCACAGCAGCTGTGTCGGCGGGAGCGTCCCGAGGACGTTGCTCATCGCGGTGAACGCGAGGACCTTCGCGCCGTCGAGCAGTTCGTCGAGGTTCGACAGATCGAGTTGCCCGTCGTCGGTCAGCCCGATCCAGCGGATCTCGATGCCACGTTCCTGGGCGAGCATCTGCCACGGAACGATGTTCGCGTGGTGCTCCATCTCGGTGAGCACCACCACGTCGCCAGCGGAGAGGTTCGTCCTGCCCCACGCCATCGCGACGAGGTTCAGCGCCTCGGACGCGTTCTTGGTGAAGATGACCTCGTCGGCCGACGGCGCGTTGATCAGCCGGGCGACGGCCTTGCGGCCGCCCTCGTAGGCGTCGGTCGCCTCGCCGGCGAGACGGTAGGAACTGCGGTTGATCGGCGCGTACGTGGTCTCCATGAACTCGGTCATCGCGTCGATGACCCGTCGTGGTTTCTGCGACGTGTTGCCCGAGTCGAGATAGACGACGCGTGCATCGTCGATCGTGCGCTCGGCGAGTAGTGGAAACTCCTTGCGGACGGCGTCGATGGAGAGCACGACTCCATTCTACGAGCCGAATCGCCGGCGCCCAGTCCGGTGGTGCACGCGACCCGACGTATCCTCGACTCCGATGGCCGACCGGGTGGAGCGACTGACGAACCTGTTGGCCGTGCTCCTCGAAACGCGCGTCGGGTTGTCGCTGAGCGACATCGCCGACTCGATGGACGGTCAGTACCCGGCGGACGAGAAGGCACGTCGCCAGGCGTTCGAGCGGGACAAGTCCGCACTGCGCGAGATCGGTGTCCCCATCGACACCGAGGTGCGCACCGGCGACCACCTCGCCGGTCAGACGCGCTATCGCATCGACCGCGCGAAGTACGAACTCGACGACCTCGACCTCGCGCCCGACGAGATGCGTGCGCTCCAGGTCGCGGTCGCGACCATGCGCACCGATTCGGACCTCGGACGCGAGGCCCTGCTCAAGCTCGGGGGACCCGCTGACGCGGTCGATCGACCTCCGGTGTCCGCGGTCCTGCCCGATCGACCGGAACTCCCGCTCGTTCGGTCCGCGGTCTCGACCCGCTCGGTTCTGGAGTTCGTGTACCGCGACGAACGTCGGACCGTCGAACCCTGGGGCGTGCTGCTCCGGGGTGGCTTCTGGTATCTGGTCGGACACGATCGACTGCGGTCGGCGAAGCGGACGTTCCGGATCGACCGGATCGACGGTGACATCGAGGTCGGAGAGCCGGGATCGTTCGAGCGACCGGCGAACTTCGATCCTCGCGCGGCGTTTCCGGCCGACCCGAAGCAGATCGGGCACGCCGTCGACGATGCCGTCGAGGCCACGGTCAGGATTGCGGCCGTGCGTGCTCCGGCGATCGAGCGCGAACTCGGGCACGACCGAATCGTGGCACGGCACACCGACGGCTCGATCGATGTCCGTGTGCCCGCCGACAACCTGGATGCGTTCCGTTCGTGGGTGCTCGGCCTCGTCGATCAGGCCGAAGTTCTCGGCCCGCCGGAGGTGCGGACCTTCATGATCGACTGGCTCCGCGGCGTGGCGGCTTCGGTCGACGGGAGGCGGCCGTGAACGCACCGAAGCGCGGACCCCGGAGCGCGCCCGACCGGTTGCGCCAACTGTTGGTGATGCTGCCGTGGTTGATGGAAGCGGGTGAGGTGCCGCTCGCCGACGTCGCAGACCGATACGGCATGACCGAGGCGCAGGTCACGAAGGATCTCGAACTCGTCGCGATGTGCGGGCTGCCGCCCTACGTCGACGAGATGATCGACGTGTTCGTCGACGACGGAATGGTGTTCGTCGGGGTCCCCCGGCTGTTCACCCGCCCGCTGCGCCTGACCGCTCCGGAAGGCTTTGCGCTGCTCGCGTCCGGTCGGGCGGCGATGGAACTTCCGGGAGCCGATCCCGAGGGTCCGCTCGCCCGTGGTCTCGACAAGCTCGCGCACGCGCTCGACCGTGCCGGACTCGATGCGGACGACCGCACCGCCGGCGTCGTGGTCGATCTCGAGCGTCCGGCGCTGACCGCCGAGATCATCGACGCAACAGCTGCGGGAATGGAGCTCACGATCGACTACTTCTCGCCGGCGCGCGGTGATCGTTCGAGCCGCACGATCATCCCTCGCCACGTCTTCGCCGATGGGGGCAACTGGTACCTCCTCGCTGACGACGATCGTTCGGGGGAGCGGCGAACGTTCCGGATCGACCGCATCGAATCGATGAATCCCACCGAGGTCCGACATCCGCCCGATCCCTCGGCCACGGCCCCGGACTCGTTCTTTGCCGATGCCGACCTCCCACGGGCCCGACTGCGCCTCGCCGCACCCGCTCACTGGATCGTGGAGCACTATCCGGTGGACTCGGTCGAACCGGTGACGGGTCGGGCCGCCACATCATCGCCGGGCGCGGTCGACGTGGTTCTCCCGGTCAGCAGTGACTGGTGGCTCGACCGCCTGCTCGTCCGTCTCGGGCCGAATGCCGAGGTGCTCGAACCCGCACACGGCGCCGACGGAGCGGTCCGTCTCGCCGCATCGATCCTCGCGAACTACGACTGAACCATCGGGTGTCAGACACCCGATGG
>NZ_BAOL01000028.1 GCF_000350145.1 Ilumatobacter nonamiensis YM16-303
CCCCGCCGATCGGCAGAAGTCACCGGCGACCGGGCCGAGTCGGAGGCGGCTTCCTCGCGCCCCTCGCCGCGAACCTGCGATAAGTAGCCACCTGTCAATTTATAGTACGATCGGCCCGAGTTTGGCTGCGAACGGCAGCCGAAATGAGAAGATTCGACTGATGCCACCCAGCGCCGACTCCACCACTCCACCGCCGAGACGCCGAGGACGGCCCAGAGCGGAGGACTCTCCGGCGACCGAGGACCAGATCCTCACAGTGGCACTGCGGTCCTTCGCCACCCACGGCTATCAGGGGACCTCGGTACGTGATCTCAACGCCGAGCTCGGTGTCAGCCACAACCTGATCCACCGACGCTTCGGATCCAAGGCGAACCTCTGGAAGGCAACGGCCGACCGCTGGTTCAGCGACTTCGTGGAGCAGATCGACCCCGTGCTCGATGGAATCCTGCCCGGAGAACCGCTCGAGTCGTTTCGGGCCTACATCGTGGCGTTCATCGAGGTGAGCGCACAACGGCCTGATCTGTTGCGCATGATGGCGATCGAGGCGGGGATCGAAAGCGAGCGTCTCGAGTACGTCTGGGAGCGGCATCTGAAGCCGTTCGGCCAACGAGTGAACCGAGTGGCACGGTCGCTCGAAGGACACGAGCGCTACACGTTGCTGCCGTCGGCCACGACGTTCTTCCTCTTGGCACACGGGGCGATCGGCGCGCCGTCGCACGTTCCCATGGCTCGACGCGTCGCACCCGTCGACCCGACGAGCCCGGCAGTGCTCCGCCGTCATGCCAACGCAGTTGCGGATCTCCTCCTCGGCGTCGATCCGACGACCAGGCTGCGCAAGACCGGCGGGACCGAAGCCGATCCCTCGACGCTCGAGGACCCGAAGGAGTCGGAACGCTGATGGAACGATCACTTGGGGAGCTCGCGCGCCGACGCGCCGAAGATCGGGCGCAGCAAACAGCGTTCGTGTCGGGCGAGAACTCGATGAGCTACCACGACCTGGATCGACTGTCCGACGAACTCGCCGCCCAGCTCGAGTCCCACGGCCTCAGCGCCGGTGACCGGGTCGGATATCTCGGCAGGAACCGCCTGATGTATCCGGTCGTTGCCGTCGCGGCGTCGAAGGTCGGCGCAATCTCCGTCGGAGTCAACTGGCGCCTCGCGGCCCACGAACTCGCTGCGGTCATCCAAGACTGCTCACCGCACACTCTGTACACAGACGATGAGTTTCTCGCGACGGCACAAGCCGCTCTCCAACTCACCCAGACTGCGGACCTACCAGCACTCGCCACGATCGACGCCGACCCGGCACACACGCTCGCCCGTCTCGCCGAGGCGAACGGCGCGCCACCCGAGGCTGCCCACAACATGTTCGTGGATCGGGCGGCTCGCCTCGACGACCTCGCGTCGCTGACCTACACCTCCGGAACGACCGGTCTCCCGAAGGGAGTGATGACCTCCAACGGCGCCCTCATCGAACACCTCGACGTCGAAATGGACTGGACCCTCGACGACACCGCGGTCGCCATGATCGTGTCTCCGGTGTTCCACGCGGTCGGATCGGTGTGGACCGCAATGACCATTCACGGCGGCGCAACCGGTGTCCTGGTCCCCGACCCCGACCCTGTCGCGATCCTCGACGCGATCGAACAACAGCGGGTGACCCATACCCTGTTCGTGCCGGCCCTGCTGCAGATTCTGCTCGACCATCCGGATCGCCCCGGGCGTGACCTCTCTGCCCTCAAGGTCCTGGTGTACGGAGCGTCACCGATCTCGGAGAAATTGCTCGAGCGGACGAAGGAGATCCTGCCGTGGGTGGACCTCGTCCAGGGCTACGGAATGACCGAGACGACCGGACCTGTCACCTTCCTCAGACCCTCGGAGCACATCAGCGGATCGCCGCTGCTGCGTACTGCAGGTCGCGCTGCACCGAACTGCGAGATCCGGGTCTTCGACCTGTCGACGTCGGCCCCGGCGGAGCCCGGCATGCCCGGCGAGGTCATGACCCGCAGTACGCAGCTGTGCGACGGATACTGGAACAACGAGGCAGCAACGGAAGACCTGTTCGACGACGACGGTTGGCTCCACACCGGAGACATCGGGATCCTCGACGCGAACGGATATCTGACGCTCACCGACCGCGTCAAGGATGTCATCATCAGCGGTGGAGAGAACGTGTATTCAGGCGAGGTGGAACGGGTCCTCCTCGCGATCGACGGTGTGACCGAAGCGTGCGTCGTGGGCGTCCCCGACGACAAGTGGGGTGAGACGGTGATGGCCGTGTTGGTCGCCGCCGATCCACCCGACCTCGCCGACGTGGTCGAGTTCTGCCGAGAGCGGCTCGCCCACTACAAGTGTCCTCGCCATGTGGCATTCGTCGACACGTTGCCGAAGAACCCCAGCGGCAAGATCATGCGCCGACTCGTACGCGACCAGTTCAGCGACGAGTCCTGAACTTCTGCGTACTCCGCACGACAGCGAACTGCACGTTCAGCGCCAGTGACGCATGACGGTGTCTGCGAATCTCTCCATGGCAACGAGCTTCTCGTCGGGTGCAGCCCGGTCGTAGTACGCATCAGGATTCCGGGAGCCGGTCACCTCGCCCCCGACCAGACGCTGCCGCGTCGAGGTACTCATCACCAACTCTCCACCTGCATTGTGCGGCATGACCATCGCGTCGGTCACGCCGAGATCGTCGAGCCGGCGATAGTCGTCGAGAGTGGCTGCACCACCGGGCAGGGCGTGAATCTCGAACGTCGACCAGTCCCTGCCGCGCTCCTCGCACAGTCGCCGGAGGGTGGCGATCATCTCCGAGAGCTCCTCGGGTTGCGCCCAGTACGAGCCGATCCAGCCGTCGGCGAGACTGGCGGCCCGTCGGAGGCTCGGAGCGCCATGGCCGCCGACCAAGAGCGGGACTTTCGCGCGCGGGGCGGGCCGCGAGACCAGGGGTTCGAAGTCGAAGATCTCACCGTGGTACTCGACCATCTCGCCCGAAAGCACCAACCGGAGCACCTCCAGCGATTCCGTCATGATTCGGCCGCGAGCGGCCCAATCGACCCCGGTGAATTCGTATTCCTCAGGTGCCCAACTCGCCCCGACCCCGAGCGAGAATCGGTCGTCGCACATGATCGCTGCAGTCGCGATCTGCTTGGCGAGCATCAACGGATGACGGAGGGGCAACTTCAACACCGAGGTGAAGATCCGGAGCCGGTCAGTGATCAGACCGAGCGCAGGAAGCACCGTCAGCGGCTCGTAGAACGGAGCGCGCACGTCCCAGTTCCTGTGTCCGTCGTGCGAGTAGGGGTACGTGCCGGTCGCCTCCGCCATCTGAAACGTTCCGTCGTTCAGGGCGAACCCGTCGAAGCCAAGTGCCTCTGCGTGGCGAGCCACATGGAAGAGTTCGTGCACACTCACGGCGGTCGGTTCGAGCAGGTTGAAACGCATGGACGCATCCAATCGATTATTTTGACAGTTGTCAACTAATCGGTATTCTGAATCGATGGGAATTCTGACCGATGTACTGAAATCCTGCATCGAGCGTGGCGAACGCACCGCCATCATCGACCGAGATCGCGCCACCTCGTATGCCGAGTTGGCTGATCGTTCCCTGAGACTGGCGAGCCTGCTCCGATCGACCGGTGTCGTTGCCGGAGACCGGGTCGCGTTCCTCGCACCGACCAGCAGCAAATGGCACGAGTTCGTTCTTGCCACCGCTTGGATCGGAGCGGTCCCGCTCACTCTCAACTGGAGGCTCACCGGCAGCGAACTGGCCGGAGTCATCAATCACGCCCGTCCCACAGCGCTGCTCGGCGACTCCGAGATGCTCGGCACCATCGACGCGAGCTCCCTGCTCGCACCTCCGACACGGCTTCCGCCCGACGAATACGAGCCGCTTCTCGCCGCGCAGACCCCAGCAGTCGAACCGGTGTCCCTGCCGTCGTCGGCGACCGCTCTCCAGATCTACACCTCTGGCACCAGCGGGCGACCGAAGGGCGTGATGCTGTCCGACGAGGGGTTGTCGACCTTTCTCACACAGAACATCCCGCTCTTCGATCTCGACGAGCGCTCGCGCGGCCTGTGCAGCCTGCCGCTGTTCCATGTCGGAGGCGCGATCTTCGCCCTCCTCAACCTCACCGCCGGATCGACCAGCGTGATCCCGACCGGTTCTTCGGCCGAAGACACCGCCGCCTCGATCAGCCAACACGGAATCAGCCATTTCCCGATGGTTCCGACGATGCTGCTGACACTGGTCGAGCACGCCGAGACACACGATCACGACCTCTCGAGCGTGCGTCGGATCGTGTACGGAGGAGCCACGATCACTCCAGCGCTGTTGCGCCGAACCCTCGAGGCGATCGGCCCGGTGCTGCTTCACACCTACGGTCTGACCGAAACGACCGGTTGCGTCACGATCCTTCAGCCGGAGGAACACGACCCGGCGATCCCTGGCCGTTTGAATTCGTGTGGCCGCGTCGTGCCGTGGGTCGAACTCCGTGTGGCCGACGTCGATGGCGAGAAGGAACTCGCCGTTGGTGAGGTGGGCGAGGTCCAAGTCCGCTCCCAAGTCGTCATGAGCGGTTACTTCGACGATCCTGAACTCACCGCCGAGGCGATGACCTCCGACGGCTTCCTGAGAACAGGGGACCTCGGAACGCTCGACGCCGACGGCTTCCTCGCGATCGTCGGGCGCGCAAAGGATCTGATCATCACCGGCGGCGAGAACGTCACGCCCAGCGAGGTGGAGGCCGCGCTCACCGCGCACCCGTCCATCGCCCAGGCGGTGGCGATCGGGCTGCCCGACGAACGGTGGGGCGAACTCGTCACGGCGGTCGTGGTACTCCGAGCTGACCACTCCATCGACTTCGATGACCTGACGACCTTCCTGCGAGATCGACTCGCCCCGTACAAGTGCCCCAAGCGGATCGAAATCGTCACCGAGCTCCCGCTCGGGACGACCGGCAAGATCGACCGTGTCGAGCTGAAACGCCGTGTCACAGCGACTAGGTCAGATAGGACTCGATGAGCTCGTCGCCGAACTCGTCGCTGTTGCCGGACTTGACGACCTCGCCGTGAACGAGGACGTAGGCCCGGTCGGCAACGGCGAGGGCCAGTCGAGCGTTCTGCTCGGCGAGCAGGAGTGACGTTCCGGAATCGATGACCTTGCGGAGCGCTTCGAGCACCGCGTCGACAACGACGGGAGCGAGACCCATCGACGGCTCGTCGATCGCCAACACTTTCGGCTGAGCCATCAATGCCCGGGCAATGGCGACCATCTGCTGTTCGCCGCCGGACAACAGACCCGCCTTCGTCCCCATTCGTGCCCTCAGGCTGGGGAACAACTCGATCATCTCATCGATGCCGGCCGCGACATCGGAACGGGCCCGCCGTCCTGCACCGAGTTGAAGGTTCTCGGTCACCGTCAGAGGAGCGATCATCGAACGACCCTCCGGCGCGTGAACGAAACCCGCGCGAGCGATCCGGTAGGCGGGACGGCCGACCATCGAATGACTGTCCAGCTCGATCTGGCCTGCAGCCGGCTTCAGCAGGCCGGAGATCGTCCGGAGCAATGTGGTCTTTCCGGCCCCGTTCGGGCCGAGCACTGCAACCGCCTCCTGCTCGCCGATGACGAGATCGATCCCTCGCAACGCGACGGCGGCGCCGTAGCGAACCGTCAGGTCCGACACCTCGAGCACCGCATTCCCTTGACTGCCGGTCATCCGCTCTCACCCGTTCCCAGATAGGCCTCACGTACACGCTCGTCGGCCCAGACCTCAGCCGGTTCGTCGATCGCGATCACCCGCCCCCAGTCGAGGACGGCAACCCGGTCGCATGTCTCGGAGACGAGGCGAACGTTGTGATCGATCAGCAGCACGGTCATCCCGCCAGCCCGCAGCTCACCGATCAACCGACCAACCTCGTCGGACTCGGTCCGGGTCATCCCTGCGGTCGGCTCGTCGAGGAGCAAGAGTTGCGGCTCGATGGCGAGGGCGCGAGCGATCTCGACCCTCCGGCGGAGACCGTACGACATCGCCGAGACGTCTTCATTCATGTGTTCTGCCAGGCCGAGAAGTTCGATCAGCTCCACCGCCAGCTGACGTTCGCGTGCCTCCTCCCGGTGACGCTTGCGCCCCAACTGCCACAGACCTCCCTGGAATCCGAGATGGCGGCCCGTCAGCACGTTGTCGAGCACCGTCGACTGCTCGAACAGACAGACATTCTGATAGGTGCGCGCAATACCACGCCGCGCCAACTCGTGTGGCTTGCAACCAGCGATCGACTCGCCGGCGAACTTGATCTCACCACTTGTCGGCGAGAGATATGCCGACATCAGGTTGACGAGCGTGGTCTTACCCGCCCCGTTCGGTCCGATGAGCCCCAGGACCTCACCACTGCGCACACCCAGCGTGACATCATCGACCGCGGTGACCGACCCGAATCGACGGCCGACCCCCTCGCACTGAAGCAACTCTGTCGGCACGGTCATGTGGCCAGGTCCGGTCGTCGACGGAAGATGCGAGCGAGTCGCTGCGTGAAGCGGCGGCTCGTCAGCCCATCCGGAGCGAGCAGCATGACGACCACCAGGATCGAGCCGTAGTAGAAGTTCTCCCAATCAGTCCCGGCGAACTCGAGGTTCTCGTTCAGAATTCTGAATCCGATCGTGGCGAGCACAGGACCCAACCAGTGCTCGACGCCGCCGACGAACATGTAGGTCAACAGCACCACGAGAAGCCCGAAGTCGTATTGGTCAGGGCTGATCACCGCCGTGCGATGTGCCTCCAGGGCGCCGGCCATTGCCGCCATCGCGCCTCCGATGCCGAAGGTCGCCATCCGATAGGCGAACACATTGATGCCGAGCCCCGCTGCGGTGTGCTCGTCCAAGCGGATCGCTTTCATGGCGCGTCCGAAGTGGGACCGATGGATGAGCTCCATCACGAGCAGAATGACGGCGACGATGGCGACCAGCCAGCCGGTGGTGACCTCTGTCGGTATTCCTGAGATTCCGAACACCCCGTTCGTGAAACCGACGTTCGCGATACCGATGACGATCACCTGCGCAAGCGCGAGACTGCCGAGCGCAAGGTAGATGCCGCGTAATCGCAGGACCGGAAGTCCGAATGACACCGCGAGCGTGGCGCCGACGAAGACGGCAGCAAGGATGCCAAGTGGGACCGGCCAGTCGGCGTCGGTGACGAGGAGGGCCGACGTGTATCCGCCGATCGCGGCGAACCCTGCGGTGGCCATCGAGAACAGGCCACACTGGAAGAGGATCAGCAACGAGATCACCAAGATGATGTCGATGAGTGTGACATCGAGGAGAAAGCGCTGGTATGCGGGGATCCACTCAAACACGGGTTGCCTCCTTCGCCCCGAACAGACCGGACGGCCGGACCAGGAGCACGACGAGAATCACCAGGTAGGCAACGACCTCGCTGAACTTCGATGAAACGTGAACGGTGGCGTAGACCTCGATGACACCGAGAATGAGGCCGCCGACCACAGCGCCCGGCACCGACCCCATGCCACCGAGGATGATCACCGCGAAGGCGGTCAACAGGAGTCGGTCTCCGGAGGAGTAGGACACACTCGCCGTGCTCACCGCGACGAACACTCCAGCGAGTGCAGCGAGCATGCCAGAGACCGTGTAGGCCACCGCGTAGATGAACCGCGGGTTGATCCCGAGCAGCGTCGCGGTCTCCGGCGAGTACGCGACCGCCTTCATGCCACGCCCCGCCCGGGTGTGGTTGAGCCAGATCGCGAGGCCGGCCATGGCGATGAGCGACGTGGCGAGCACCGCCAACTGCAACTTCGGCACGTTCTGGCCGAGCAACTCGATCGGACCGCGAGGGAATCCGTCCCTGGAGTAGGGCTCGACTCTGGCGCGGGTCCGGTTGCGCAGAATCGACTCGAGCATGAACGCCAAGCCGATCGTGGCGACGACGAATGCGTATTCCGACGCCCCGCGTCGACGGAGCATCTCGAGCACCGTCGAGTCGATCAACACCGAGAGTCCGGCGGCGACCGCCATGCCGACCAGGATCGCCACCGGCACCGGGTAACCCCTGTTGATCGCGATGAGTGAACCGAACGCCCCCCAGGTCAAGACCTGAGCATGGGTGAACGTGAGGACGTGGAGGACGCCCCAGATGAGGGTAACGCCCAGCCCGAGGAGCGCATAGATGCTCCCCGAGGCCAGGCCGTTGATGGTCTGCTGCACGAGGAGGAGATCAGCGCTCGCACTGCGTGTCAGGGGTCCAAGGAATGACCTCGTTGTCCTGGATCTGCAGGTTGATTCCCGAGATGTCGGGCTCGCGGTTGTCGTCGTACTCGTACACCCCGAAGGCACCTTCGAAGTCGGTGATGTTGTTCAACGCTTCCACGATGGCGTCGGGATCGGCTGACCCGGCGTCCGCGAGGGCGGTGCTGAACATCCACATCCCGTCGTAGCCCGCTGCATAGTAGAGGTCGGCCTCGTCATCGAGTTCGGTCTGCACGGCTTCGACGAAGTGCGGGTTCCTGCCGGTTTCGTTCTGCGCAGCCCAACTGGCCGTGTAGATGACGCACTGCATGGCGCTGCCCGCTTGGTCCAATACTTCGTTTCGTCCGGACCCGTCGGTCGACAGGACCGGAATGTCGAGACCGATCTCTTCGGCTTGCAGGAACTGGCCGGCGAACTGACCCGGGAACCCCGAGATCACCATGATGTCGGCTCCGGAATTCTGGATCTCGGTCAGCTGCGCCCGGAAGTCGGTGTCCGCGGTGGTGTTGGACTGGACGGACTTGGTCTCGATTCCCGCGTCCTCGAGCGCCGCCAGTCGAGCCTCGTGGATTCCGACGGTCGTCTCGGAATCGCTGGTGTACAGGTACGCCGCGGACGTTGCACCCAACGTCTCCGCGATCATGGCATCGTTCGCCGCGTACAGGGAGCTGACCTGTGGGATGATCCGGAACACGTTGTCGCCCACTTCGGTGATCCCCGGCGCCGCCACGCCGACAGCAATCACCGGCAACCCGGCTTCGACCGCCTGGGGCCCTGCTGCCAAGAACGACGGCGTCAATGTGAATCCGACGATGGCGTCGACGTCGTCCTGCTCGATGAGCTTGAGAACGCCGGCGACGGCTTCCTGCTTGTCGCCCTTCGTGTCGATGGGAATCATCTCGATCGTGGTTTCGCCGAGCATGCCCGACGCCGTCACCTCCTCGAGAGCGAGTTCCATTGCCGAGAGCTCGCTCAACCCGATGTTGCTGATGGCAGCGGGTCCCGACAGGTCGAGCGGTACGCCGACGCGCACCACCGTGGCCTCTGACGGTTCGGCGTCACTGTCCGCCGAGGCTCCATCAGCAGTGCTCGCCGTGTCGTCGGCTTCGGCGGATTCCTCCACCGGTTCCGATGCGGCCGGATTCTCGTCATCGGCGGACGACGATGAGCTGTCATCGTCACTTCCGCACGCGGTCGTGACCAACATCAACGCGGCCAACGCCCCAACAACTCGTCTTGCGATCATCTGAATTCCCCCAGTTAGTCCGATGTGAGACCTGAATGCAACCACAGGTCGGGAGCCGAGTCAACCATTATTTAGACAGTTGCCAACATTATTCTCGACAGAGTTGTCGGCACGACGTAGCCCCCGCTGCTGACCGCGTTCGAACCACCATGAGATGCCCTCGACCGGTGACTGCCTACGGGGCGATCCAACGCTGCCGTCACTGGCGGATCGCGCATCGGCTCGCCCATAACCGCACCTCAGCACCAATTTTCGAGCAACACATCTGACACACGGCGAGCCAAATACGGCTCTCCACTGCCGTGCCGTCGAGGTTCCATCAATCGGTCGGTTGCGGAGCGCATTCGCGACAACACCCCGCACCGACGAGAACCCGGCGGACCGACTTCCAGACATCCGGAGTCAGATTCAAGTAGTCACGTGACAACATCTTGCAACGACGCGCGAAGCTCTCGTGGAGACGGGCTGCGTGACGCCGACACCGGAGTCCATCCCGCTCGGTCAGAAACCGATTCAGCGCTCAGAGATTCGACTCACGTCCGCGGAATCGATGTACTCGTCGAGACGAACGATCAAGCCGTCCTCGACAGCAACGAAGAGACTTGCCGGCACCCGCAACGGATCGCCGGCCCGGTTGGTCGTGCACAGAATGTGCTGCTGCGCGAACCCGTCGTCGGTCGACGTTCGGCGAACCTGGGTGTAACGCATCTCGCCGAGGTTCTTGATCGACCACGACAAGGTCCGCATGTTCTCCTCCCTCGTCTGCTCGATGCCGTCATAGCTGTGCCAGACGATGGCATCGGAGCGATAGAGGCCGCGGATTGCCTCGACGTCACCCGACGTGATGGCGGAGAAGAAGCGCTCCGCGACGTCGAGTGGATCGGTGGAAGTGTCGGTCGTTGTCATGGTTGTGCTCCGATTTCTGGTTCCTTCGATGCGATCGTCAGCGCGCAACGGCTCAAGATCGGCTGGCCGAGACGGTGGCGTGTGTAGGCGCCGTGGCGGCCCTCGCGTTCGAGGCGTCGCGAGCCCTCTCGCGAGGCGGCGGAGCGGGGTCGCGCGCAGCCCGGATGCAGTCGTCAGGGGTCATCGGGAGGTCTTCTATTCGATGATGTCGGTGATCGGGAGAGGGTTGTGCACGAGGCCCGGCGCGTAGCGTTCGATGTCACCGTCGTGGTCGCACGCGAGGAGTTGCGCCATCGATCGGCGTCCTCCCGTGAGCCGAAACATCTCCCAGAGGTCACCCCGGACCTCGAGTTCAACGTCGCCCTGGCCATATTCCCAGGAGTTGTCGCCGCCGACCACACGGATGGCGTTCAGACCTGCTGCGACGAGGTCCTTCTCGACGGTGGAGGTCTTCGACGACATCACCATCTCGATGCCCGACGACGAACGATCGGATTGCACACCGAGTGCTCCGGCGATGTCGTGTTCGTGGCTGATCAGATCGATCACGAGCAGACCGAGTTGCGGAACCTTGCGCAGTGTGCCCTCGAACGCTTCGCCGCTCGTCGACCACTGCTCGAGTTGTTCGGCCACAGTGGTCTCGGCGCGATCGGCGACCTGTTGATCGACCCACGCTTGGGTGTCACCGGCCGGGTTGCGCCCGGCCGAGAGGTCGTCGGCGAGCCCATTCACGTGGCTGAGCAGGTCACGAACCCGCCAGTCGGGACAGGTCGGAACGATTCGTTGTTCATCGTCGGCGGAGATGCCGTCGAGGATCGCCGTTGTACGCAGCCGTGACGCCCGATACTCCTCGGCCAGTCGGTCGCCGCTCGGCCGGGTCGGATTCTCGGTGCTCATTGCCCCACTCCCGGAGTGTGAGTTCCCCGGTGGGCGCTCGCGTCGGCGTTCATCGTGTCGAGTTGCATCGATGTACCTCCTCGGTACGTGTCGGTGATTGCGTTTGTCGGGTTCACCGGACCGTCATCCCCACGCCGATCGTCCTGTCGCGAGTGCGTCTTCGACTTCCGGGTTGTGCTCACCGAGGTCGGGACCGACGTCTCGAATGGTTCCCGGCGTACGCGAGAATCGCGGCACGACTCCCGTCATCGGAAGATCGAATCCGGCTCGTGCGGTTGCGCGAACGATCATTTCGCGAGCGGCATAGTGCTCATCGGCCAGCATGTCCGGCGCGGTGTAGACCCGTCCCACCGGAACGCCGGCCGAACCCAGCAGATCGATGAGTTCGTTGCTCGTGTAGCCGACCGACCACTGGGAGACGAGGAGATCGAGTTCCGCGGCGTGCTCGCCGCGAGCAGCATGATCGACGAATCTGGCGTCCTCCGCGAGGTCGGGCCGGTCCATGACCTCACACAGCCGACGGAAGACCGTGTCCGCGTTCCCGGCGATGAGGATCTCGGATCCGTCGGCGGTGGGGTAGGCGTTCGCCGGGGCGATCCCCGGCAGGACGCCGCCGGAGCGCTCGCGGCGAACGTCGGCCACTTCGTAGTCGGCAAGGGTCGATTCCATGAGCGCGGCCACGGCCTCGTAGAGCGCGACATCGATCTCCTGCCCGCGCCCGCTCCGCTCACGCTCGTACAGCGCCGAGAGGGTGCCCATCACGGCGAACATCGCAGCCGTCGAGTCGCCCAGGCTGATCCCGCACCGTGCCGCTGGTCGGTCCGGGTCACCGGTGGTGTGGCGGATCCCCCCCATCGCCTCGCCGATCGAGCCGAACCCAGCTTCGTGGGACCGGGGTCCGGTCTGACCGAATCCCGAGACGTGAACATAGATGACGCCCGGGTTGGCTCCCGAGATCGCGTCGTAGTGGAGTTCCCAGCGATCGAGTGTCCCGGGCCGGAAGTTCTCGAGGACGACGTCGGCTTCTTCCGCCAACCGCCGAACCAGCGCTCGGCCCTCGTCGGTTCGCAGGTCGGCGACGACCGATCGCTTGTTGCGGGCAATCGTCGGCCACCACAGGCTGTCGCCGTCGTCGGTGGCCACGCCCCATCTGCGCATGGTGTCGCCATCCGGGTTCTCGATCTTGATCACGTCGGCCCCGAAGTCACCGAGCAGCTGCCCGGCGAACGGGCCGGCGATGAAGCTTCCGAGCTCGAGCACCTTGAGCCCGGCAAGTGGGCCAGCGACGTCCATGGGTCCGATTGTGCACCATTCTCGCTACCGAACGCAAAATTGGCTCCAATTCAGCAGGTACGAAGGTGATGTGCATACAATCAGGAGCATCGAACCAGAGGAGATGTTGTGTCAGACCAGCCTTTCACCCAGCCGGGCACCCCGCGAGGTTGCGAACGGATCGCGTACACCGTCGGTTTCCAAGAGAATTCGGCGTACAGCGATGTCTACGGCGGTGGCGGAGCGCTGGTCGGGCTCGATTGCCATCTGATTCGTCCGATCGAGCAGCCGTCCGACACGCTGATCGTGTTCATGCACCCCGTCGGTGGCGGGATGTACCTTCCGATGGTGCGGGGTCTGGCCAGGGCCGGCCACCATGTCCTGTGGGCGAACTCGCGCTATCGCGGCGCCGATTTCGCGTTGACCATGGAGAAGGTCGCCTGCGATCTCGGTGAGGCGATCCTCGACGCCAAGGAACGGCTCGGCTACTCGCGCATCGTCTTGGCGGGGTGGTCCGGCGGTGGGTCGCTGGCGATGTGGTACCAGGCACTGGCCGAAGCCGGTGACGGCATCTCGGACACCGCGGCCGGCGAGCCGTACGAGGTCGACGCGTCGAAGATGCCCGCGGCCGACGCGGTGATGATGCTGGCCGCCCATGTGAGCCGCCACCAGATCTTCACCGAGTGGATCGATCCGTCGATCCACGACGAGTCACGCCCCGACGTGCGCGACCCCGAGTTGAATCTGTACGACCCGGCGAACCCCAACCAACCTCCGTACTCTGCCGAATTCCTGGCGACGTTCCGCGATGCTCAGGTCGCGCGCAACCGACGGATCACGGCGTGGGTCAAGGACAAACTGGCCGAGATCCGGGCGTCGGACGAACCCAACCAGGAGTTCGCGTTCACCGTGCACGGAACCATGGCGGACCCGCGCTGGCTCGACCCCACGATTGAGCCCAGCGACCGGGTGCCCGGCATCTGTTACCTGGGGGATCCCA
This sequence comes from Ilumatobacter nonamiensis YM16-303, assembly GCF_000350145.1. Taxonomy (GTDB): domain Bacteria; phylum Actinomycetota; class Acidimicrobiia; order Acidimicrobiales; family Ilumatobacteraceae; genus Ilumatobacter_A; species Ilumatobacter_A nonamiensis. The sequence goes on from NZ_BAOL01000028.1 coordinate 13,576, forward strand.
AGATCGTCAACGACGGCCCCGTCGGCCTCGCCCGATTCTGCACGCTGCGGAGCTGGCTCAGCCAGTGGAGCATCGACGACGCTCGGTGCGATGCGGTCGCATCCGGGCCCGGAGTCACCGTCCCACTCCTCGTGATCGGCAACACCGCCGACGACGCCTGCACCCCCAGCCATACGCGGCGACTGTTCGATGCCGTGCCGCACGACCGCAAGCAGATGTACGAGGTCGAGGGCGCGACGCACTACTACACAGGGCCTGACGGCAAGGCGCACCTCGCCGAGGCGATCGGCGTGATCAGTGACTTCATCGCGGAACTTCCGGGAGTGGCTGATGGCTGAGCTCCACGAGGTGTCCGACGTCAGTGGCAGTGAGCGTGTCTACCGCCATCTGCGCCGCGAGATCATCGAAGGCCGATACGGACCGGGCGAGAGAATCGTCGAATCTCGAGTTGCATCATCGCTGGCGATGTCGCGGACGCCGGTGCGCGAGGCGGTCCGCCGGCTCGAGACCGAAGGACTGATCATCAGCACGCACAACCGAGGCGCTCAGGTCCGACCCCTCACGGAAAGCGACGTCGCCGACCTCTACGAGGCGCGAGCGCGGCTCGAAGGGTTCATGTCCGAGCTGGCGGCGCAGCGCGCCGAGCCCGACGACGTCGCAGCAATCCACGACGCAGCTGACGAGTTCGACCGCGTCGTCGAGGAGGTCGACCACGGTTCGGTCGAGGGCCTTCGTGCGATCCTGCGCGCCAACGACCGATTCCATGCAGCATTGGTCCGCGCCGGTCGAGCCGATCAGGTGTTCCGGATTCTCGCCACAGCGGTCGACATGCCACTGGTGTTCACGGCGTTCAAGCTCTACTCCCACGACGAACTGCGGCGATCCAGCATGTTCCATCGCCTGATCGCGGAGGCCGTCGAGACCCGTCAACCCGAGCGTGCCGGTCGCTTGATGACCGAACACGTCCTGCAAGGACGCGATGCGCACATGCGGCGCTTTCGCGAACCGGAAGTGGAGCCTGCCAGTGCCTGAACCCACGACGATCGTCCTGCGTGACGTGACACTGCGCGACGGCCTCCAGGACGAGGACCCGATCCCCACCGAGCACAAGCTCGCGATCTTCGAGGCGCTCGTCGCCGCTGGGGTGCGCGACCTCGAGCTGACCTCGTTCGTGCGACCCGACCGCGTGCCTGCGACGGCCGACGCCGAAGCCCTGTGCGCAGCGACCGCCGGTCGTGATGTCGTGCGGTGGGGGTTGGTGCTCAACGAGCGCGGTGCGATGCGCGCACTCGAGGCGGGGTTGACCGACCTCCAGTTCGTGATCTCCGTCAGCGATGCTCATTCGCACGCGAACGCCGGGCGATCGACGGCCGAGGCCGTCGAGGCGCTGACGGCTGTCTGCGAGATCGCCGGAGCAGCAGCAGCTCGCGTCGAGGTCACGCTCGCCACGGCGTTCGGATGCCCGTTCGAACAGCGCGTCGACCCCGACCGCGTGATCGACGTCTCCACCCGAGCCATCGCCGCCGGCGTGACTGCGGTGAGTCTGGCCGACACGGTCGGCACGGCCGTTCCCGCTGACGTCGCGTCACTCGTCAGCCGGGTGACGGCCGAGGTCACTCCTCATGTCGGCGCTCACTTCCACGACACCCGCGGTCTGGGCGTCGCGAATGCTCTCGCGGCGCTCGATGCCGGGGTGAATCGTCTCGATGCATCGGCCGGCGGCCTCGGAGGATGCCCCTTCGCTCCTGGGGCATCGGGCAACGTCGCCCTCGAGGACCTCGCCCACGTCTGCGAGGAGTCGGGTCTCGACACCGGTCTGTCGGTACCGGCGGTGATCACTGCGGCCGAAATGGCGTGTGATGCCGTCGGCAGAACCCTGACCACGCACGTAGGCGTCGCCGGCCCCAGATTCGCCAACCGTTAACAGGAAAAGGAGGCCGACCATGAGCGGCACCACCGGAATCCACCATCTCGCGATCGCCACGAAGGACATGAAGAGCCAGATCGAGTTCTTCACCGACGTGCTCGGCTGCGAACTCTCCGCTCTGTACTGGATGCACGGCGTCGAGGGAGCCTGGCATGGTTTCTTGAAGCTGAACGACGCCTGCTACGTCGCGTTCGTCCACACGCCGGACGTCGCCGACATCGAGCGCACCTTGGGCGTCACGCACGCCGGCAGCGGCGCTCAGCCCTGTGCCGGCGGAGCGATGCAGCATCTCGCCCTGAACGCCGACACGCTCGATGACCTGCTGGCGATGCGCGATCGGATCAGGTCTCGGGGCATCACCGTGTTCGGCCCGATCGACCATGGCATGTGCCACTCGATCTACTTCGCCGGCCC
>NZ_BAOL01000027.1 GCF_000350145.1 Ilumatobacter nonamiensis YM16-303
CGCCATTCGACTCGTCCTTGACCGTGACCGTCGGATCGATCTTGTCGATCGTGATCGCGACGTTCTCGGTCGCCGAGATGTTGCCCGCGAGATCCTGGGCGTTGTAGCGGATCGTGTACTCACCGGAGGGCAGGTCGACCGTGGCCGAGTGCGTTGCCGCGGTTGCGCCGCCGCCCGGCGACTGCGTCGACTTCACGAGGGTGCCGCCCTGGTAGACGTTCGCCACGATGCGGGCGAGCCCTTCGTTGTCGGCGGCGTCGACCTGGATGGCCACGGCACCGTTGAAGGGTCCCGACGCCGACGGGCTGACCAGATTGGTCGTCGGCTTCTCGGTATCGGCGACCTCGACGGTCAGCGGCGCCACGGTGGGCTCCTCGGCTGCCGCGGGGGCGGCGGCCGGAGCTTCGGGCACGGCGGGCAGTTGGGTGACTTCCTCGGACTCGACAACGGGGGCTTCCACCTCGGGGGCCTCCACTTCAGGAGCCTCGGCCGGGTCGGCGGACTCGGGTGCGTCTGCTCCCTCCTCCACGACCGGAGCCTCTTCTGCGGGGACTTCGTCCGCCGGCGCTTCTTCGGCCGGCGCGTCCTCGGCGGGAGCGGTGGCGACCGGATCGTCCTGTCCGGTTTCGGTCGCGATCTCCGGCGCGGAGCTCCCGTCCTCGGCGAAGGCGACGCCTGCCGGCATCGCGAGAACTCCTACGAGGAGGGTCGGAACGACTTTCTTGTACATCTCACTCTTTCTTGTTCGGTCTGCCGGGGGCTGATCCCTCGGTTCTCTTGTATCCGGTATAGCCAAATTGCCATGTCAATTATTCTGGCTCGGTCCCAATCGGGACCAACGTCCCGATCTCGGTGTGAATTCGGGCATGATTCGCCGCGGGTACGGGTACTCCGGGGTCGTTCCAGCCGCTTGGCACCGAACCGACGAAGAAACGGAGACCCCATGACGAAAGAACTCGACGGACAGACCATCGCCTTCCTCGTGGCGAACGAGGGCGTGGAACAGGTGGAGTTGACCGATCCCTGGAAGAAGGTGGTGGACGAGGGCGGAACACCGCATCTGATCGCACCCCAGAGCGGGAAAGTTCAGGCGTTCGACCACCTCACGAGTGCGGACGAATTCGACGTCGACGTGGTCGTCAGCGACGCCGATGCTGCGGACTACGACGCCGTCGTGCTGCCGGGTGGCGTCGCGAACCCCGACCAGCTCCGGCTCGACGCCGACGCCGTGTCGTTCCTGAAGGGTTTCGTCGAAACCGGCAAGCCGATCGCCGCCATCTGTCATGCGCCGTGGACACTCGTGGAGGCCGGAGTCGTCGACGGTCGCACGCTGACGAGTTGGCCGAGCCTCCGCACCGACATCGAGAACGCGGGCGGCACGTGGGTCGACCGCGAGGTCGTCGTGTGCGATTGCCGGCCGAGTCTTCTCGTCACCAGCCGGAACCCCGACGATCTTCCTGCGTTCAACGCTCAGCTGGTGGAGACGTTCGCGAAGGCGAACGCCGGTTGATCTCGATTCGTTCGACGAACAACAGGAACTGACAGATGGCGAACCTCGAAACCTGGGACATCGTGCTGCGGCTCGTCATCGGCGCCGCGCTCGGCGGCCTCGTCGGTCTCGAACGCGAATACGCCGGGCAGGACGCCGGCTTTCGGACCCACCTCCTCCTCGGACTGGGTTCGGCGGTGTTCGGCGTCGTGTCGGTCGGAGCCTTCGACGACTTCGTCGCGACCACCGCCAGTACGAATGTCCGAGTCGACGTCACCCGCATCGCGTCCTACGTCGCCGCCGGCGTCGGCTTCATCGGCGGCGGTGCCATCCTGAAACACCGCGGAACCGTGCGCGGGATCACCACGGCGACCTCGCTGTGGACCGCCGCGGCGGTCGGGCTGGCGTCCGGCGTCGGCTACTGGATCGCTGCGGTCACGGCCACGGTGATCGCGCTCGTGGCGCTCGCCGTTCTCCGGCCGCTGTCGAACTGGATCGATCGGCGGCGACACCGACCCGCCACGCTCGTGGTCGTGCTGGAACCATCCGCCGACGGAACCGCCGTGCTCAGCGAGATCCGTGAGATCTCACTTCCCGCCATCAAATCGATTCGGCTCGCTCCCGACACCACCGACACCTCCGAACTCGTGATCGAGTTCTGGTCGCAGCCGAACGACGACTCCACCGGACAGTTGACGACCCTGCTGTCGGCCGACGATCGCGACGACATCCGATCGGTCACCCTGACGGGCTGACCAGGCCGCGCCAGGCGACGCGAGACGCGCGCATGGAAGTTCCGAATCGCGGGTACGGACTCGGGAGCAGACCACGGATGGGTCCCCGAACGGCCCACCACGATCATCCAGGAGGAAACCGATGCCGGGCAGCAAGAAGCCAGGCCCACAGGTCAAGGACGACGAGCAGTACGAAGCGCTCCGCGACGAGGGAGCGAGCAAGGAGAAGGCCGCCCGGATCGCCAACGCGTCGGCGGCCGAGGGCCGATCGAAGGTCGGTGCTCGAGGGGGACGCGCCGAGGACTACGAGGACCGCACGAAAGAAGAACTGCTGGAGCGAGCTCGCGGGGTGGGCATCGATGGTCGTTCGTCGATGAACAAGGACGAGTTGATCGACGCGCTCCGCAATCACTGAGTCGGCGTAGTCGTCGAACTCAGCCGACGACGATGAGCTCGTCGTCCGCCGAGAAACGCACCCGCGCCGTCAGCATCGGATTGAGCACCACGCCCGGGTCGCCGGCCAGCCGCCAACCGATCGCGAGCTCGTCTCGCGACGCCACGCGGTCGACGACCTCGGCGAACTCGTGCTCGCCGACGAGGTCGAAGTGGTCGCAACGGACCAATCGGACCACCGCGCCCTCGGGCGAGTACAGCGCGAGGAGGACTTCACGACGCTCCGGTTCGTCCACGAGCTGGGCGACGAACTGGCTGCCGACGGCATCGCTGATGATCAGGTCGTCCGGACCGTCGAGCCCGACCAGCGGCTCGTTTGCCGCGTCGTGCAGCTCGACCACCAGGCGCGGACGTCGGAGCGACCCGTCCCGCGTGTCGAGTTCCCGGCGGAGAGCTTGCAGATCGAGGATCGTGCCGATGTCGGCCTCGTCGGGCTCATCTTGCGCCGCGAGCAGCACCAGCGTCGTCGGGTCCCCCTCGATCGCGGTCCCGATGCCGTCCGCGCTCGGCGTGATCCTCGCCGAAATCGGTCCGAGATCGGGAAGATCGATCGTGTCGATGTCGCAGCGCTGCGGATCGACGATCAGGTCGAACCGCGAGGTCGGTGCGGCCGTGACCGCCCATCCCGACAGCATCTGACGCCCCCGCTCATTCCACCCGACCATGACGAGCCGCTCGTCGGACCGCACCTCGTCGACGAGTCCCGATCCTGCCGACGCCGATCGTGCGCGGTCCAAGGTCACCTCGTCACCCCGGTCGACCACATCGATGACCCGCCCGTCGTCGGCGATGACGACGATCTGATCCCCCGACCCGACGCGCGTCTCGAGCGGCGGCGCCAACTGGATCGTGCCGTCGACACGACGCAGCGCGATCGGTCGAGCGTTGCAGAACCCACGAACGAGTCGTCCGAACGATGCACCGACGAGGTCGGGCCGTTCGACGAAGTGCAGGTCGTCGCCGCGGAAGTCGAGCAGCTCACGCAGCACCTGGTGGAGGCCGCGCTGGCGGAGCGCGAAGGCGGTGGTCCGCGCGATCGCCTCCGACGTGACGATCGGGTGAACCGACCGGCCGTATGCACGTTGAAGACGTTCCGCGTTGGCGACCTCGAGCAACTCGACCACGACCGTGACATCGTCGAGTGCACCGCGCTCGGCGGCGATGGCCAGCACCGTGGCGAGGGCCGACGCGTCGGTCCGTCCATCCGACAGCACGACGACCGCACGCGCCGTCGCGAGCCGCACGAGCGCGAGGTCGTCCGGAACCGTCGGGTCGCCGGCGCGGTAGACGATCTCCACCTTCGACCCGGACCGGAGCCCGGCCGCCTCGCGCGTTGCTTCGTGAACCTCGGTGGGATCGATGTCCGCGAGCACGACGATCGTTCGGCTGCCTCCTTCGGCGCCCGCGATCGCCAGCTGGCTCACGACCGCCGGCAGGCGGTCGGAAGCTCCGAGCACCACCACGTGGTCCGACTCGATCACCACGCTCCGACCGCGACGCATCTGCTCGATGCGATCCTCGACGCCGGCCGCGATGATGCCGATCAGCGTGCCGGCGACCAGGAGACCGAAGATGGTCACCACGAGCGCAAGGATCCGGCGCCCCCAGCCGACGTCGCCGGCCATCGTTCCCGGGTCCATCACCCGAAGCAGGCTCTGCCACGCGTCCTCGACCCACCGGGTGCCTTCACTTCCCGAGAACGACGCTCCGAACAGCGACAGGAGAACGGAGCTGACCAGCACCGCTGCGAACGTGACCGCGCCGAGCCAGATCAGGGTCGCTGACGTCCCGCGGGCGAGCAGGTTGTCGAACCGGTAGCGGAACCGCTCGCGGAGACCCGGCTCCGTACCGCCCCGGTCCTCTCGACCGAGATCCCCGTCGCTCACCCGGCCGACCTACTGACGGGCGATCGCGATGCGCATGCGCTCGTCGGGATCGATGAAATGATCGTGGTCGTCGTCGCCCAGGTCGATCTGCACCCAGTGGATCTTCCCGGTGAAACGACTGCTCGCGGCGTCGTACTCGGAGCCGACCGTGGTCCCGGACTCGTAGCCGACATCGGTGGTCTCGTCCGCGGAGAAGATCATCGCGTGGGTCGCCTCGGCCCGCCCCGTTCCGACGAGCTCCCCGTCGTGGTAGAGCGTGACGTCGCCGCCCTTCGCGAGGCCCCCGCCGTCATAGGCGAATTCGAACCGGACCTGGTGCTCGCCTGCAGGGATCGGAGTGTCGGCGTGGGTGATGAACTCCTGGATTCCCAAGAGGTTGTACGAGAAGCTGAGATGGCCGTCCTTCACGTACAGCGACCAGCCGCCGAAACGACCGCCCTGCGCAATGAGCACCCCGGACGCGCCGGCATCGGGCACCTCGATCTCCGCGGTCACCGAGAACGACTTGTTCTTGATGTTGACCACGCTGTTCTCCGACAGTCGACCCATCCCCGGGAAGAACTGTTGTGAGTTCCCACGCACCAGCGTCGGGCGTCCGGCGAGTTCGGGATTGACCCGCTCGCCACTGCGGTCGTCCATCGGAACGACGTTGTACTTGACCGCCTCGATCAGCCACAGCCGCTGCAACTTGGCGAGCAGGTCGGGGTGATCTGCGACCAGGTTGTTCGCCTGGCTGAAATCGGAGTTGCCGTCGTACAGCTCCCACACGTCGTCGTCGAACGCGGGAAGATCGCCACCCACCAGGATCCACGGCGTCTTGTGCTTGGTGACGGCACTCCACCCCTTGTGATAGATCCCACGGTTACCGAACATCTCGAAGTACTGCAGGTCGTGACGTTCGGGCTCGTCGGGAGCCGCGAACGTGTAGAGCATGCTCGTGCCCTCCATCGGGCTCTGCTGCACACCGTTGACCATCGTCGGCTCGGGGATCCCCGCCGCCTCCAGAATCGTCGGCGCGAGGTCGATCACGTGGGTGAACTGGTCGCGCAACCCACCCTTGTCCTCGATGCCGTTCGGCCAATGGACGATCGTTCCGTTCCGCGTGCCGCCCCAGTGCGACGCCACCTGCTTGGTCCACTGGAACGGTGTGTTCATCGCCCACGCCCAACCGACGGAGTAGTGGTTGTACGACGCGGGAGAACCGAACTCGTCCATCTTCGACACCATGAACTCGGGTGTCTCCAACGCAGCCATTCCGTTGAAGTTCGCCATCTCGTTGAAGGCGCCGTTCATCGTCCCCTCGGCCGACGCACCGTTGTCGCCGATGATGTAGTAGATGATCGTGTCGTCGAGGACACCGAGGTCGTCGATCGCATCGATGATCCGGCCCACCTGATGATCGGTGTGCTCGAGGAATCCGGCGTAGACCTCCATCTGACGGGCCAACACCGGCTTCAGTTCGTCGGCCATGTCGTCCCACGACGAGATCTCGTCGTGGCGTTCCGTGAGGCCGGCGTCGGCGGGAATGACGCCCAGTTCCTGCTGCTTCGCGTAGGTCCGCTCGCGCTGCACGTCCCAACCGTCGTCGAACTGTCCCTTGTACTTGTCGGCCCACTCGGACGGAACGTGGTGGGGTGCGTGGGTCGCGCCGGGCGCGAAGTACGTGAAGAACGGCCGGTCCGGCATCAACGCCTTCTGCTGGCGGATCCAGTTGACGGCGCGATCGGCGAGATCCTCGGTGAGGTGGTATCCCTCCTCGGCGGTGGCAGGCGGTTCGACGGGCGTGGTGCCCTCGTAGAGCGCCGGCTCCCACTGGTTGTTCTCGCCGCCGATGAAGCCGTAGAAGGTCTCGAACCCGCCGCCGCCGGACGGCCACGCATCGAACGGACCGAGCGGCGACGACTGCCACACCGGCACCTCGTGGCACTTGCCGAACTGGGCCGTCGAGTATCCGTTCAACTTCAGGGTCATCGCCAGCGGCGCCTTCGTGTTCGGCCGCAACGAGCTGTTGCCCGGAGCCGATGTCGCGGTTTCCGTGATCGAGCCCATCCCGACCGAGTGGTGGTTCCGGCCCGTCAACAACGCCTGGCGGGTCGGAGCACACAACGCCGTCGTGTGGAACCGGTTGAACCGCAGACCACCCGCCGCGAGCCGCTCGGCATTCGGCGTGTGGCACGGTCCGCCGAACGCACTCGACGCGCCGAACCCGACATCGTCCAGCAGCACCACCAACACGTTCGGCGCACCGGGCGGCGGCAACAGCGGCTCGATCGGGTCGAACGACGTGTCGGGATCCTTCGCGTCGTAGGTCGTCAAGCCGTGCCGGGGACGATCCGGAATCGGCAGCATCGTGCGTGCGTGGCGGTCGGTGGTGTTCGACATCGTGGGCTCCGAATTCGTTGGTGAGACTCGTGACGGCGACGCACTGGCCGCTCTGGTTGGACGGTACGGCCACCGAGTGTCGTGGTCGTCCCCCAAGTCGGGTGGATCGACACGGAGGAGAACGTAGTCGCCACAGCAACCCTCGAAATCCCGACGACACATTCCTGGTGGATGACGGTCACGTGTGGCGCAGGTCCGCGCGCTTGGGCACAAACGGCGGGGGTGGCTACGTTCGGCGTTTCCCCCCGAATTCCAGGAGATGATCTCAGTGTCCACATTCGCGTCCCCCATCGCTCCCCCACGTCGCCTCGTGCTCGCCGACCTCGTGCCGGCAGTACGCAACCGCACCGTTCTGCTGGTGATCGCCGGTGCCGTCCTGACGGCGCTCGCATCGCAGATCCGGATTCCACTCGGGTTCACGCCTGTGCCGATCAACCTCGCGACGTTCGCCGCCGTCCTCACCGGAGGCGCGCTCGGCGCCCGCCGCGGTGCGGCCTCGATGGGCCTGTACCTGGGTCTCGGCATCGTCGGGATGCCGGTCTTCGCCGACTGGAGCGGCGGGTGGAGCGTGTTCACGGGAGCGACCGGCGGCTACCTGATCTGCTACCCGCTGATGGCGATCATCGTGGGCGCGGCCGCCGAGCGCGGACGTGATCGCCATGTGGTGCCGTTCGTCGCCGCGATCGTCCTCGCCAACGCCGTCGTGTACATCGTCGGCGCCGCCTGGCTCGCGCACGTGGTCGACGTTCCGATGTTCGGAGATCCGAGCGCGTGGACCCTCGGCGTTCGTCCGTTCCTCGCCGGTGATGTCGTCAAGATGTTGGCCGCAGGCCTGCTCTTCCCGGCCGCCTGGCGTTTCGCCGACGGCCGGTGAACCACCGGTGATTCAGTGGGCGGATCTGCACCCGCCCGCTCGATCAGGCGCCTGAAACGGCGTCCGCGAGCCCGTCGGCCGCATCATCACCGCCCTCGTCACTGGCCTCGTCCTCCTCGCCGGACGTAGAGGCCACGCCGGTCCTTCACCATGTACGCGACGATCAGTGCCGCGGGGAAGAAGAACAAGCTGAAGATGAAGTACAGCAACCAGCTGTGACCCTTGCGACGGGCGACACGTGCCGGCCAGAACGCAATCGCGATCCAGATCACCAGAGCAACGGCGATCCCGGCCCAGCCCCAATCCGACATCACGACCACGTCCCTTCCGAATTCAGCATCGCTACGGCATCATCGCGAAGTCTGGGTTCAGCGACATCCCCCAAACCAGATGAAATCGATGTCGGCGGGCACCGTCGCCGGTGTGGAACCAGCCGTGCCCCGACGTGATGATCAACGGTCGCGTCAGTCACGTCGTTGGCCAGTACGCGATTTCTGGTGGGCGGCCATCAACGCCGGCGCCGTCCACACGTCGGGGGCGGGTCGTTTGCGTGCACCGGGCTGCTCCTCGGCGAGGTGGGCGCAGGCGTCTTCGAGGTCGCGCAGCAGCACGTCGATCATCTGGCGGGACAGGTCGATGCGCACCACGATCCGCAACAGGTGCACGTCTTCGGCGTCGGGTGGCAGGCTGTACGCGGGGACGATCCAGCCGTGCTCCCGCAGTCGGCCCGACAGGTGGTACACGTCGAACCCGGGATCGCCCTTCAACGTGAACGTCACGACCGGCTCGGCCAGACCGGGGTTGAGGATCTCGAACCAGTCACCCGCCGCAAGCTGTTCGTTGATGTGGCGGGCGTTGGCGAGCATCGTCGCGACGATCTCGGAGTAGCCGGCACGGCCGAGCCGCAAGAAGTTGTAGAGCTGGGCCTGGATCATCGCCGAACCGCGTGAGAAGTTGAACGTGAACGTCGGCTGCGCCCCACCGAGGTAGTTCACCGAGAACACGAGATCCTCGGGCAACTTGGTGCGATCTCGGAACACCAACCAGCCCACGCCCGGGTACACCAGCCCGTACTTGTGACCCGACGCGTTGATCGAGGCCACCTGCTCCAGCCGGAAATCGAACTTCAGATCCGGCTCGGCGAACGGCGCGATGAATCCACCCGACGCGCCATCGACATGGATCGGGATGTCCCACCCATGCTCCGCCTTGATCCGGACCAACCGATCGTTGATCTCCTCGATCGGATCCGCCTCGCCGATGTGGGTCGTGCCCAACACGACACCGACGGCGATCGTGTTCTCATCCACCTGCTCCGCCACCTCATCGGCCGAGATCACATAGCGATCCGGCTTCATCGGGATCTTGCGCATCTCGACATCGAAATAGTTGGCGAACTTGTCCCACACCACATGGGTCTCCGCCCCGAACACCACGTTCGGACGATCCGTCGGCAAGCCGGCCTCCTGGCGGCGGTCGCGCCAGCTCCGTTTGTGTGCCAGCAGGCCGAGCATGATCGCTTCCGACGATCCGATCGTGCCCACCCCGACCACCTCCGCGGGGTCGGGCGCGTGGAACAGGTCGCCCAACATGTGGACGCAGGCCTCCTCCATCAGCGAGGCGGCCGGGTATTCCTCGTGATCGATGTGGTTCTTGCGGAGCGAGTCGTGGATCAACTTCTCTGCCTGTGGCTCCATCCACGTCGTCACGAACGACGCCAGGTTGAGTGTCTCGCGACCGTCGAGCATCAACGTCGTGTGCAACAACTCGTACGTGGTGTCCGCCTCCATACCATGCTCAGGGAACGTGAACGGATCGAGGTGGGTGCGGAACGCGGAGGTGCCGTGGATCGGTTGCATCAGGAGAGCAGTTTCGATTTCTGGGACTCGAATTCGTGGTCGTTGATCACGCCGGAGTCGCGCAGCTGGGCGAGTTTGCTCAGCTCGTCGGCGGTGCCGGCGCTCCCTGCCGTGTCTTGGACGTACTGGCGGAACGCTGCTTCGGATTGCTGGGCCTGCTGGACGTCGCGGTCGGTCATCGAGTGGCCACGGGCGACGAGGTAGACGAGCACCCCGAGGAACGGAACGAAAATCACGAACAGTGCCCAGAGCGCTTTGCCCCAGCCGCCGAGGTCGTCGCTACGGAAGATGTCGACGAAGATCCGGAAAACGAGGATGATCCAGGCGATCCAGATGAACCAGAACAGGAACGTCCAGAACACGCCGAGAAGTGGGTAGTCGTATGCGAGCATCGAGGTCTCCTTGGGTCGGGGCTTCTACACGTACCGAGAGACGGCACAGCGGTCATCGGCCAGAACGGGTGAATGCGAGCGCTCCCGGGCCGAATCGACCGATCGCGTAGTCTCGACCACATGCGCGGCGCGACTCCTGAGTACGACGTCGATGCACCCGACGCGCGCGATGCGGTGCCCGCACAGGTGCCCGTCCCGAGCGGGCGACGTATCCATCGTGTCCGTCTCGATCACCATTTCGCAAGGGCGCACGGGCAGTTGGTCCGGGTGCTCGCGCCTGCCGGGTACGGGAAGACGAGCCTGGTGGCACGGTGGGTGGGGGGCGACGAACGGTGCGTGTCCTGGGTCGACATCGCTCGCGGCGGCGACGATCCGGTCGCGTTGCTCGCCCATCTGCGCGGTGCTCTCGCTCAGGCCGTCACGATTCCCGAGCCCAATCCGGCGGCCACACCATCGGCGAACCCGTATGTCGAGGCGGTGCGTTCGGGGTTGGCTGACACTTCGACTCCGTTCGTGCTCGTGCTCGATGACATCCACCGGTTGCGCAGCGCCGCGACCGCCTGGATCGTCGAGGCGCTCGTCGAAGGCCTGCCGTCGACCTCGACGGTGGTTCTCGTCGGCCGCAGCCACAACGATCACGGGTCGATCGGTCGTCTGAGACTGTCGCCCGGAGTGGTCGATGTGACCGCTGCCGACCTCGTGTTCGACGAGTCCGAGACCCATCGGTTCCTCGCCGAGACGGAGATCGACGCGGGCCGCACCGGCGTGCGGCGAACCCTCGAGTTGCTCGACGGTTGGCCGGCCGGGCTGCAACTGGCCGCCACGGCGATCCAGCGCGGAGTCGAACCACCCGACGCCGCGGACCACGCAACGTTGGTCGACTACCTGCGTCAGGAGTGGCTCAGCAGCCTCGACGAGGACGCCCTCGAGTTCTTGCGCCAGGTCGCCCTCCTCGAGGACTTCACGGCGACGACCTGCGACCAAGTTCTCGGGAGGACAGGATCGCACGAGCTCATCGCACGCCTCCATCGGCAGGATCACGTGGTGTTCGGGCTCGACCATCGCGGGGAGTGGTACCGGTTGCATCCGGTGCTCCGGCGCTGGTTGGCGGCCGACCTACGCGGGTCCGACCCGGAGCGGTGGTATCGGGTGCACCGCTCGGCCGCGGACTACTGGAGCGCCTCGGACGATGTCAACCGTGCCGTCGAGCACCTACGGGCCGTCGACGATCTGTCGGCACTGGAGGAACTCGTCATCGCCCACGGCGGCGCGTTCCTCACTCGCGGGCTCAGCAAGACCGTCGCCGACTGGTTGACGGCGTTCCCGCCTGAGGTCGTCCGAGCCTCGCCCGGACTGTGCAGCATGCAGTGCCTCGTCGCCCTGCACGACGGCGACGAGGCGCGAGCGATGCAGTGGCAGCGAGTACTGGACGACGCTGTCGAAGCGCGGCAGGGGCCACCAGATGCGGTGACGTGGTGGGCGATGGTCCTGTCGGTCGCGATCAAGCCACGTCCCGCGCGCGAACTGCTCCCGAGCGCCGAGGCGGCCAGAACCCGACTCACCAGCGGGCCGTGGGCGGCGTTCGCCTGCTGGGTCCACGGGGGCCTCGCATTCGTCGACGGTGCGACCGACGAGGCCCGAGTCGCGCTTGCCGCCGGAGAGTTCGAGGCCCAGCTGACCGACAACCCCATGGTGAGGTCGAATTGCCTCGCGACCGCAGCGGTGATCGACGAGGTCGTCGGCGACATCGACTCCGCGACGGAGCGGAGCCGGCGGAGCGCCGAACTGCGCCGACAGTGCGGAGGGGAGATGCTCCCGACTGCAGCCATCGGCCTGGCGTCCGCTGCATCGATGTACGCGCGAACTGGTCGACGCGACGAGGCGACGCGCCAACTGGCGGTCGCACGCACGGCACTGGCGGGAATCTCCTCGATCGCTCCCTGGTTCAACATCCTGGCCAGGATCCCGCTGGTGCGCGCGACGCTCCTGCTCGACGATCGTCATACGAGTCTCGAACTCGTCCACGAGCTCGAACATCACGCGCGCATCGAACTCCCCGGCGCAGCGGAGCCGACGAGCGACGTGCTCAGGCACATCGCGGAACTCCGGCGACAGGTCGACGCGATGCACCGACCGGCGAGTGGCGCCGCCGCGCTCACCGCTGCCGAGCTGAAGGTGTTGCAGCTGCTCTCGACCAACCTGAATCTGGCAGACATCGCGAAGCGTTTGTTCGTCTCGCGCAACACCGTCAAGTCCCATGCGGCGTCGATCTATCGCAAGCTCGGGGCGCAGAACCGCACCCAGGCGGTCGCGACCGCCGAGGCCGCAGGCTTGCTCCCGACGCCCTAGCGGACGTTGGACAGGCGCAGCTACCAACCCGCCGACCCCCGGATCAGCTGCTCGGTGAGTCCGAGTCGGTCGTAGTAGCAGTGGATCTCCGAAACGTGCTGTCCGTCCTGGAACGAGAGCTGCATTGCTCCGCCCACCCGGATGACGGCGCCGCTCGGCTCGACGAGCTCGTCGTCGTTCAGGAGGGCAGGTCCGGTGAAACGACCCGTGGCCACCCACTCCACGAAAACCGACGACCCGGTGGAAGCCGACGAGTCGAACACGACGACGACCTCGCCCAGCGCATCGTCCGCGTCCGCGAGGGCCCGGACCACCTCCGATCGTGAACGAAGACAGACCGCCGGGGTCCACACGACGACCAGTTCCTCGAGCGCGGCCTCGAGGTGCCGCAGGTCGCCGTCGGAGGTTCGCGTCGACAGCAGGGTTCGACAGACCGCTCGCGCGGTGGCTCCGAGTCCCGGTCCGTCTGCGTCGCCGGCCGGCGACGTTCCGAGGACCGGAGTGGGCGGGGGGACGGTCTCGACCGGGAGTCCGACCGTGATCGTTCTCGGCGCCTCGCTCCTCTCCCTGGATTCGAAGTGGGCGAGGAGCGACATCGAGGCTCTCAGCCGGCCAGGATCTTCGCCTTCTCGGTCTCGAACTCGGCCTCGTTCACGACGCCCTGCTCGCGGAGCGCAGCGAGCTGCTGCAGCTGTTCGACCGTGGACATCGCCGGTGCCGCCGGTGCCGGTGGTGGTGGTGGGGCCGGTGCGGGTGCCGCCGCGTACTGCTGCTCGTAGGCGGCAGATTCGGCCTGTTCCTGCCAGCGCCGATCCTGTCGTCGCCGAACCCGGCCGCCGACGGCGGCAGCGGTTCCGGCGACGACGGCGGTGCCGGCCGCAGCCCGAAGAAGTGGACGTCGTCGTCTCAACATGGTTGTTTCCTCCTGGTCAGTCCGACTGGGCGAGAACCGAGTCGAGTTGGCGTGCGAGGTCGGCGGGGATCCGCGCTCCCTCGACGAATTCGCCGCCGGCGCGGACGAGCGTGCCCGCCAGCGATGCGGCCCACAGGTCCTCCCACACGATCAGCAGCACCGAGGAACCGTCGACGAGGTTCTCCGCGGCGTGTTCGATGTCGGCCGCGGTGATCACGCCGCCGACGCCGCCGTCGAGCGACGCGATCGCGCTCAGGTGCTCGTGCTCGTCGACCTCCAACACGAGGTACCCGCCGCGGGGGCCGTGCGCGATGAACACGAGGTCGACGATGCGGATCGTTCCCGCGTCGACCAACGCGGCGAGCTCGGGAGCGATCTCGCCCGCGAACCGGTCGTTCTCCGGAAATCGGATGATGATGTATTCGAGCGTTTCAGCCATGGTTCCTCCGAGTGGATCTGGCAGGCGTCGTGCCTGCCGCCGCACCCGGGAGAAACTACGAACGTACGCCGATCCGGGCATCCCCCAGAGTGGACGATTCGACCCGCACCGTGCGCGCCCGCTGCCGGCGAGCCGGACGACAGCAGCGCGGTCGGAGATGGTGGAGACGATCGGAATCGAACCGACGACCTTCTGCTTGCAAAGCAGATGCTCTACCAATTGAGCTACGTCCCCGTGATGTGACCTCGGGGTCCCGACGAACGGGACCGGGTCACGATATCGCCGCCAGCGCCGCTCCACCGCGCCGTCCGCTAAGCAGCGTGGTGGAAGGTGGCGCGGTAGGCGCTGGGGGTGGAACCGACGACTTTGGTGAAGTGCTGGCGCATCGCTGCGGCGGAACCGAACCCGACGGTCGCCGCGATCTCGTCCACCGACATCGACGACACTTCGAGCATCCGCTGCGAAGCGACGACCCGCTGGTGCAGGATCCACTGGAGCGGCGTCGTCCCGGTGGCGGACTTGAATCGGCGGGCGAACGTGCGGGGAGTCATCGCCGCGCGCCGAGCGAGTTCATCCACCGTCAGTTGCCGATCGAGGTTGCCCTCCACCCACTGCAGCACGGCACGCAGGTCTCCGTCGACGTCGACCGACATCGGGATCGGCTGCTCGATGTACTGCGCCTGCCCGCCGTCACGATGCGGCGGCACCACCATCCGGCGTGCCACCGTGTTCGCCACGTCGGCACCCCAGTCCTCTCGGACCAGGTGCAACGACAAGTCGATCGCGGCCGACGTGCCCGCACTCGTGTACAACCCGTCGGCGCCCGTGTAGAGCACGTCCGGTTGCAGGTCGATCGACGGATGCCGCGCCCGGAACTGGTGCATGTAGGTCCAATGGGTCGTGGCCGCCCGCCCATCGAGCAATCCCGTCGCGGCGAGCGGAAACGCGCCGGAGCAGAACGAGATCAGCCGGGCTCCACGGGCGTGCGCTGCGCGCAACGCATCCAACACCGCCGGTTGATAGTCGATCGTGGGACTCGGTCGTCCCCCGTTGGGCAACACGATCGTGTCGGCCCACTCCAGCGTGGACAGGTCGTGGTCGAGGACCAGGTCGAAGCCCACCTCGACGCGCAGACGAGGTCCCTCGTTGCTGCACAGTCGCACCTCGGAGTACGGAACCCCCTGGTCGGTGCGGTCGTTCCCCCACACCTCGATCGCAACCGAGGTCTCGAACATCGACGGGCGGTCGAACAGCAGAACCGCCACTCGATGCTCGCGTTCCTGCCGGAACGGGATGGCAGCTTTCTCACTCATGGGGGTCATTCTGCCATTGGCAGGAAGACATGGACCAGCGCATTCTTGCCACATGATGTTTTCCGCGTTCTGCCCGACCCACGACTCCACGATCCTGATGACCCGCCGCAACGTCATCGGGTTCGCCAACACCGAACACGGCCCCGTGCTGCAGTGGCGCTGCAACTGCGGTCAGGAAGGCGTGCTCGGACGCCACGGCTCGACCGCCGCCGCGGCCGTCACGCCGCAACCGTCCGCCGCCTGACCCACCAACTCGTGAACAGTTCGCGCACGGAACGCCAGAACTGTTCACGAGAACGCGGTTGTGCGGCGGCTGCATCGCCGCAGCGTGTCAGTCGTCCTTGAGCGCGACCGCGTTCGGGGTGACGTTCATCTTGGGTTCGTACTCGGCGACGTCCACCGTGCGTTCCAGCCCGGCGAACTTGGCGATCAGGTCACCGCGACACGTGGTGCAAGGTCCATAGAAATCGTCACTCGTCGGTGACTGACAACGCGGGCACGAGAACTCCACGATGTCGACGCTACAGCGCGTACGATCGCAGACGATGCCCGATCGACCACCGATGCCGCGAGATGCCGGTGACGACGATCCGACGCCCGCCCGCGGCGTCGACCGGCACTCCCGGTCAGCGGAGCCGGAAGACGGTTTCGACGAGGTCGAACCCAACTTCCTGGTTCGACGCGCGCTCGTCGTGGGCGGCATCGTCCTGGCGATCGCCGTCGTCGCCGTCGTCGTCGGTCAGATCATCGGAGGGGACGACTCGTCGTCGGGCTCCACCGCCGAAGCAGCCGAGTGGGACGCGATCGTCGTCCTCGACGAGGACGAGATCCGGCTCCTCGATCCTGGCTCGGGCGATGAACTCGACGCGTACGAAGCGAGCGCCGATCTGCTCGACGCACAGTCCCTCGTCGCCGGCAACGTGCTCGTCACGATGACCGACTCAGGGGTGATCGTGCAGACCGACCTGTCCGACGACTCCCAACGACGGGGCCGGTCGGGACCGGACGAGACACTGGTCATCAGCCCCGACAATCCGTCGATCGCGATCGCGGGGAACGATCTCGGCGGCGATGTCACGATCATCGACACGCGTGATCGATCCGTCGTGAGCGTCGCCGACGCGGCCGGACTGGATGACCCCCTGATCTTCACCGGCGACGTGTTGGTCAACCCGTCGGGAACGCATGTCGCCGTCCCCGTCCCCACCGCATTCCAGTCGGTCGTGATCGATCTGGCGGAGGGCACCGCCCAGGCCCGCTCCGGTCGGGTGATCGCCCTCGATGACGATCGCCTCGTCACGGAACAGCCCGCGGGGAGTGAGTCCGAGTTGGAGTTCTACGACCTGTCCGGCGAGCGACTCGGCTCCGCCGACATCCCCGCTCCCCAGGCGACACTGCTCCGTGACGACGGACGAATCCTGGCGGTCAGCGAGACGGGCGTGGTCAGCACGGTCGATGCCGACGGTTCCGTCGATGACGTCGCCACCTTGACCGACCCGGATGAACGCGCGGTCGAGATCACCGGTGGCGCGCGAGCGGCCGACGGGGACCGGTTGATCGCTGTCGGCAGTCGGAACACGTACGTCCTCGATCCCGACGGTGAGCAGCTCGCAGTCGTGCGCGGCGGTCCTCCGGCACGACTCAACGGGGCTGCACAGTGCGTGGTCGTGTCCCCGCCGTCGAGTTCGACCGCTCCCACCACCGCGATCGACCTCGCAACCGGGGCGACGCTCGCGGAGATCGAAGGCGGATTCCCGACGGGCGACTCCTACGACGGATGCACGGTGGCGTTCCAGGGCACCGACCCGCAGCTGCTGAGCGAGGGTGAACTCGTCGACGTCGACGCCGACTCGATCGTCGCGGTCGCTCCCGACGGCAGCGGCTACGTGGTGCTCGACGGTCGGGATTCCGAGTACGTCGAACTGGGCGACGATCCGCTGGAGATCGCGGACGGACCCTCGGTCATCCACTTCGCGAGACGCGGATGACCGGAGACGGCGGATTCGTCGAGATCACGACCGACGACACGATCTGGCGTTTCGAGCGGGAGTTCCTCGAGTCGAACTGGACCTGCCTCTACGGCAACGGATGCAAGGGGATTCTGCGCGAGGAGAGCGAGGAGCTCGAGCAGGGTTGCTGTTCGCTCGGTGCGCATTTCGGCGATGGCGAACCAGGCCAGGCCGAGGCGCGCCAACTCTCGGCATACGTGTCCATGCTCACACCGGAGCAATGGCAGTACCACGACGTCGGAACGCAGGTCGATGACGACGGTGTCGCCGGGTTCTACGGCGACGCGGACCGCACCCACACCCGGGTCGTCGATGGAGCCTGCGTGTTCCTGAACCGTCCCGAGTTTCCCGGCGGGACCGGCTGCGCACTGCACATCGCGGCCATCGAAGCCGACGAGTCACCGACCGAGTGGAAGCCGTCGGTGTGCTGGCAGCTCCCGCTGCGGGTGGATTGGGCCCTCGTCGACGAGGCCGACCCGGACGGACCCGAAACGGCGACGGTTCGCCGGTGGTCCCGCGCCGACTGGGGCGATCACGGAACGACGATGGCGTGGTGTTGCACCGAACGATCGGAAGGCGGCGAGGCCTACCGCGGCGACCGGGCCGTCGTCGACAGCATGGCCGACGAACTGTCGACGCTCGCCGGCGACGAGGTCTACGTCGAACTCCGCCGCCGCGTCACGTAGCGCGTCAGACCCGTTGCGCAGCACTCGGGCTGATCAACGTCTCGGCGCCGATCGGAACGAAACCGGTCGCCAGGAATGCGCGGAGCGATGCTGCGTTTCCCGGGGCGACCTGCGCCCACACCAACTCGTCCCGGGGCACCAGGTCGAGCGCCGCAGCGATCAACGCTCGACCGCGCGCCGCTCCGTGTGCGATTCCGTCGAGCAATTCGACCGACAGCTCGCGGCGGCCGACGAGACCGCTGCCGATCGTGACGAGGCCACCTCCGCCCTCACCACCGTTCACGAACACCTCGACGTCCGAGCGGTGCTTGCGTGACCGGATGACACGCGGGTGTTCCTCGAGTTCCGACCCGGCTCTCACCAAGGTTCCGGGTGAACCGTCGTCGCGTCCGCGTGCAACCAGCACGGCGTCCTGCGACCCGATCCATCCTCCCGGTCCGGCGAGCGCCAGTTTGATCTCGGGCCGGCTCGCTCCTCCAAAACCGTCGGCACCCATCGCCAACAGGTCACGTCGGCCCATGTCGCCGAGGACGACCGCATGACCCGTGAACTCGATGATGGCGCAGTGTCCATCGTCTCCTGGCTCGAACACCTCCACGTCACCGTCGACCGGAGGGAACCGACCTTCCGCGGCAGCGTCGAGCATCGTTCGGAGGGGGTGCACGCTCCCGCACGGTACACACCGGTCCGGTACGGTCGCCCGGGTGCGCGTCGACGTGATGACCTTTCCGAAACCGCTCGCCGAGATGGGGCCTGCCGCAGCCTCGGCGCAGCGAGCCGGGTTCGACGGAATGCTGCTGACCGAGGGTGGCCGGACCGCGTTCACCGCCGCCGCTGCGGCATCACTCGGCGCGCCCGGTCTCGAGCTCTCGACCGGCGTCGCCGTCGCCTTTCCGCGCAGTCCGATGATCGCCGCGCAGAACGCGTGGGAGCTCAACGAGGTCAGCGGCGGCCGCTTCCGGCTCGGCCTGGGCACGCAGGTGCGAACCCACATCGTCCGGCGGTACGGCGCCGAGTTCGAACGACCGGGTCCACGACTGCGCGACTACGTGCGCGCCGTCAAAGCATGTTTCGCCGGCTTCCGCGGCGAGCCGCTCGATCACCACGGCGACTTCTACGAGCTGACGTTTCTCAATCGTCAGTGGAGCCCCGGTCCGCTCGAGGTCGCCGACCCGAAGGTCGACGTCGCGGCCGTCAACCCGTGGATGCTCACGATGGCGGGCGAGGTGGCCGACGGTGTCCACGTCCATCCGATCGGCGAGCCGGGGTACCTCCGTCGCCACGTCCTGCCCTGCCTCGCAGAGGGTGCGATTCGCGCGAATCGGTCGGCCGGCGACGTCGACGTGATCGTTCCGGTGAACACGATCGTCGGCGACACCGACGAACAACGGGAGGCGTCGCGCGAGCTGGCGCGGGCATCGCTGTCTTTCTACGGGTCGACGCCGAACTATGCGTTCATCTGGGACGAGGCCGGCTTCGAGGGCACCACCGAGCGGATCCGCGCGAAGCAGAAGGCCGGTGACTTCGGGGGAATGGCGGCCGAGATCACCGACGACCACCTCGCCGCGTTCTGCACCGAGGGCGACTGGAACGATCTCGCCGACCGACTCATCGAGACCTACGGCGGGACCGCAACGCGCCTCGTGCTCTACAGCGCGGGAACCGCCGACCCGGACACACTCGCTCGGTACGGAACCGTGGCGGCCGAGATCTCGGCACGCACCGCGACGTCGTGAACCAGAGCGTCGCCGGTTGGATGACCCTGGCGGTGCTCTCGATCACCGCCGGGTGCTCCGGATCCGACGACGCATCGCCGGCGGATGATCGCACGGTGGCTGCGGAGTCGGCGCTCGACGTACGCGCGAACGGCTGCGGTCCCCGCGAAGGCTTCGGGACCGCCGCACTCGTGAGCGATGACCGCGCCGTGACGGCGGCACACGTCGTGGCCGGTGCCGACGATGTTCGGGTGATCGATCAGACCGGTACCGAGCACCCCGCGGACGTCGTGTTCTTCGATCCGGACCTCGATGTTGCCGTGCTCGCCGTTCCCGACGATCTCGGCACGCCGCTCGACGTCTCCAGCGAGGCGCCCGACGCCGGCGCGGCCGGAGTGGTGGGATTCTCCCGGCTCGAAGACGGGACGGTCAGGGTGCGTGTCGTCGATGTCGAGGTGCTGCGCAACGTCAACATCGCGACCACGGACATCTACCTGGATGCGGACGTCGACCGACCGGGTTTCGAGGTCGACGCGGAGATCGACCCCGGAGACTCCGGCGGGGTCGTCGTCATCGACGGGAAGGCGGCGGGGATCATCTGGGCGCGCAGCAACGCGAACGAGGGTCGGGCGTGGGCGATCGACATCCCCGACGCGATCGGTGACCGCGCGCAGCTCGCCACGTTGACCGACCCGGTCGACACCGGCAGCTGCATCCGCTGACGTCGGTCGACCGACGTCAGGAGGACGGATGGGTGACCGGGCCGAGCACCCGGTCGGTGTAGGCATTGGCGAACGTTCCGGTCGGATCGAGCCTCGCGCGGGTCGCCTGGAAACGATCCCACTCCGGATAGCGGCCTGCGAGCGTCGACGCGGTCTGGAAGTGCAGCTTCCCCCAGTGCGGCCGTCCGGCGTAGTCGTTCATGATGTTCTCGACACCCTGGAAGTACGACTCGTACGGCGTGTCGATGTACTGGTGGACGGCGATCCATCCGGAGGCACGGCCGTGCGCGGTCGACAGCGGAATGTCGTCGGCGGCGGACGCGCGTACCTCGATGGGGAACAGCGGCGGGAACGGCAACGACGACACGAGCGAACCGACCCGCTCGATCGCCTCGGGGACCGCGTCGAGCGGAATGCCGTACTCCATCTCGACGAAATGGACGTGCCGCGGGCTGGCGAAGATGCGATCGCTGCGGTCGATCAGCTCGCGTTCGGACGCTGCCGACGTGACGAGCTTCGCGATCTTCGGTGCGGCCTTCGGGAATCGACGCCCGACCCGGCACACCGCGCCGAACGCGAGGTTCTCGCCGATCCACTTGTCGCGGATGTAGGACACCTTCGACTGCGGTTCTGCGGGTCGATCGGTGCGGGTGTTCCGCTTCAGCTGGCACCGGCGTGCGCCGGGCATCCAGAAGAACTCGACGTGGTCGGTGTCGTGCATGACCCGTTCGAAGTCGGCCATCACGTCGGCGAGAACCTCGACCGCCTCGACGGCGTGGAGATTGAACGACGGAACACATCGGATCGTGACCTCGGTGACGATGCCCAGTGCGCCGAGGCCGACCCGGGCAACCTGCAGCAGGTCGGGATCGTTCTGTTCGTCGGTTCGGACGATCGAACCATCGCCCGTGACGATCTCCATCGCGACGATCGTCGTGGCGATGTTGCCGAGGCGGGCGCCGGTGCCGTGAGTCGCGGTGCCGATCGCGCCCGCGATCGACTGCTTGTCGATGTCTCCCAAGTTGGGCATGGCGAGGCCGCGCTGCGCCAGCTCCTCGTTCAGATCGAACAACCGGATTCCGGCCTGCACCGTGACGTCGAGCCCATCGGGTCCGCCGACCGCGAGTACCCGGTTCATCGCGTCGAGCGACAGCAGGTGCCCGTCGGTCATCGCGATGTCGGTGAAGGAGTGGGCGCCGCCGATCACCTTCACGCGCTCGCCGGCTTCGGCGGCCTCGCGTACGACGGTGGCAACGTCCTCGGTCGACTTCGGTACGTGGACCTCCGCCGGAATGCACCGTTGATTTCCCGCCCAGTTCCGCGTCGACACACCCATCACCGCAGCGTACGTGTCACGCACCGGGACCGACCCGTTACGTGACGCTCGACATCGCGAGGAGACGGGCGACGGTGTTGAGGTTGCGGCCGGTGGCGCGGACTCCGAGGGCTCGCTCGATGCGGTCGAGCGTCAGTTTCGACGTCCCCGCACCGTGCGCGTACGAGACGTGGAGTTCCGCGACGTCACCGTGGATGTCGAGGACGAAGCGATCGTCGCCGAACGCCCCGGGGTCGAGTTGGTCTCGTCGATCGGACGCCGGTACACGATGGAGGAAGACCACATGGGTACGTCGGGCATGGTCCTTCGGGTCCGTGCCCTGGTCGGGAAACTCTCGCTCCGACGCGGCGACCGCCGTCTCGATTCGATCCGCCTTCATCGCGATCACCGACACGTCGTCGAACCCGAATCGGGAGGCGATGACCTCGCGAACCGTGTCCTCGACCTCGATGAGTCCACCCGGACCACCGTCGACGACGACGTTGCCGCTCTGGATGTAGGTCCTGACCGAATCGAAACCGGCGTCGCTCAATCCGTCGCGCAGATCGGCCATCGGCACCTTGCGATGCCCGCCGACGTTGATCCCGCGGAGCAGAACGATCCGGGTCGCCTGATCGCTCATCGAACCACCGTAGTTCGGGTGCTCGATCGGTCAGAGCGAGCGGAGGACGTCGAGCGTCCGGTCGATCTCGTCGCTCGTCGTCGTGCAGTGCACCGACATCCGCACCATCGACGTCAGCCCGCGCGGTTCGAGGTCGGCGCGTGCCGATCCGAGCATCGTGGTCGACACGTTGATCGACGCCTTGGTCAACCGATCGGCCACCTCGGCCGGTGACAGCGAGCGATGTGTCGACGTGACGATCCCGCACCGTTCCACGCCCGTGTCCTGCACCGTCATCCCGGCATCGTCCAGGCCACGACGGAGTTGCTCCGCGCGCTCGTCGATCGTGGCGTGGACCCGCGCGATGTCGAGTTCGAGCGCGTGATCGACCGCCGCGCCGAGGCCCAGCCAGCCGGCATGATCGTGCTCCCAGTACTCGAAACGCCGGGCGCCATCGGCGTATTCGAACCGATCCATCGAGACCCAGTCCGCACCGTGGTGATCCGGATGAGAGGGCGTCACCCGGTCGAGAATCGACTCCCGCGCGTACAGGAAGCCGGTGCCACGCGGGCCGCGCAGGAACTTGCGCCCGGTCGCCGACAGGAAGTCACAACCGAGCTCGTCCACGTCGATCTCGACCTGCCCGGCCGCCTGACACGCATCGAGCAGGAACGGCACCTCGGCGGCGTTCGCCAACGCTCCGACCTGCGCGGCCGGATTGACGAGACCGCCGCTCGTCGGAATCCAGGCCAGCGAGACCAGCGCAACCTCGTCCGGGTGTTCGAGGGCGGTCGCGAGTCGCTCGAGATCGATCTGGCCGTGGACGTCGCTCGGCACCCGGTCGATCTCGACACCGTGGACCTCGGCCGCCCGGAGAAACGCCACCCAGTTGGCCCCGTAGTCGTGATCGTGGGTGATGATCCGCTGGCCGGGCGCCATGGGGATCGACCAGAACGCCGCATTCCACGCGGCGGTCGCGTGTTCGGTGCGCGCGATCTCCTTCGCGCTCGCGCCGATCATCGTGGCGATCGAGTCGTACACCGCTGCGGAGCGATCCACTGCTTCGGCCGCCGCCTCGTACCCGCCGATCGTCGCCTCGCGTCGCAGATGGCCGATCTGAGCGTCGAGCACGACCTGCGGTGGAAGCGACGATCCGGCATGGTTCAGGTGAACGAGATCGTCGGTGCAACCCGGCGTCGCTCCACGGTTCTCCGCGACCTCGCGATCGGTGAAGGGTGTCGTCATTCCACCGGATCCGGTTCGGCGAGACCCGGCTCGAGGTGGGCGTCGCTCGGCCGCGGATCGATGTCGGCGGCGGATCCTGGTGCGACAGCTCGTGGGACGTCGGGTTCGACGAGCGCATCGAGAATCGCGTTCTCGACGACTTCGCTCAGCGCCGGGTGGATGTAGAACACGCCCCGCCCGACCCGTTCTGCCGGCGTGTCGAGTTCCATCGCCTGGATGATCGGCTGGATCAGGATCGAGGCCTGCGGGCCGAGGATGTGGGCGCCGACGAACATCCCGGTCTCGGTGTTGATGATCACCTTCGCGAACGAGGTCTCGTCCACGAGCGCCCAGCCGTACGCCGTCCCGCCGTAGTCCCGTCGTCCGACGCAGATCGGCAGTCCCGCCTCGATCGCCTGCTCCTCGGTCATGCCGACCGATGCCACCTGCGGGTTGGAGAAGACCGCTCCGGGAACCGCTTTGTAGCTCTGGTGGCGAATGTCGTCGGGATGAGCAATGTTCCAGAACGCCACGTTCGCTTCGGCGTTCGCGAGGTGCTTGAGCTGATAGCCGTTCGCAACGTCACCGATCGCCCAGATCCCCTCGACGTTCGTCGCCATCGTGTCATCGACCACGATCGTGCCGTGGTGATGGCACTCGATCCCGGCGGCGTCCGCGTCGACGAGATCGCTGTTCGGCTCGCGGCCCGTCGCGACGAGGAGTTCGTCGACGACGATCACCTCGTCGCCGACGGTCATCCCGATTCGACCGTCGTCCAATCGTTCGACCTTCGTCGGGACGTTGCCGAGACGGAGCTCCACGCGTTCACCGAACACCTCGGCGAACCGGCTCGAGATGTCACCGTCGAAGCCGCGCAGCAGTCCGTTCGACCGGTTCACCAGGACGACCTCGGACCCGAGCCCGGAGAACACATGGCCCATCTCCACGGCGATGAAGCCGCCGCCGATGATGCCGAGCCGTTCGGGAAGTCGGTCGAGCCGCATGATCGAGTCGGACGTGTGGAAGCCGGTCTCGACGAGACCCGCAATCGGTGGAGTCACCGGGCGGGCGCCGGCGGCGACGAGGATGTTCGGTGCCGAGATCGTGCGACTCCCGACTTCGAGAACCTTCGCGGCGACGAAACGTGCGGTGCCTTCGATGAGCGTGACGTTGGGGGATCCGGTCGCCCGGTACTCACGTCCGCCCGCCGAGATCGGATCGATCCGTCCGAACACGCGGTCACGGATCGCGCCCCAGTCGGCACCGTTGAACTGGGTGTCGATTCCGAGCTTCGCCGAGTGCTGTGCGTCGACCGCCTTGTCGGCGGGGAGGACGAACATCTTCGACGGAATGCAGCCGACGTTCAGGCAGGTCCCGCCGAAGGTGCCACGTTCGACGATCGCGACCCTCCAGTCGGCCAAGTAGTCGGGGATCGCGTTCCCGGAACCCGAGCCCACGATGATCAGGTCGTAGTGCTCGATGGTGCTCGCCGAATTCGTCACAGTGCCATGCAACCAGATCGCGCCCGGTTTGCTTCCACAGGCGCGATCGCGGACTCCCGATTGGTGCGGCCCCGGCCGATCGGCCACAGTGGACATCGTGTTCGAACGACGTACCGGCGACGGTTTCATCCGCTGCGGGGACGGCCACGTGCGCTGGGGGATCTTCGGCGCTGCCGGGGTCGTGTTCGTCGTGCGCGAAGCCGACGGGCCACGGTTGATGCTGCAGAAGCGATCGGCGATGGCGCACGAGGGAGGCACGTGGTCGTGCGCCGGAGGTGCGCTCGATCAAGGAGAGTTGCCCTACGACGGCGCGCTGCGCGAAGCGAGCGAGGAAGTCGGTGACATTCCCGGCGAGCCGACCTTGATCGGCGAGTACGTGTTCAACCCGTCACCCGACTGGGCGTACACGACCGTGGTCGTCGAGGTCGAGCGACGGTTCGGCAGCTCGATCAACTTCGAGACCGACGACGTCGGATGGTTCACGCCCGGCGAAGTCGACGCCCTCCCGACCCACGCGGGTTTCTCCGCCGCCTGGCCCCACCTCAAAGCGATCATCGCCCCCTCACCAACCCCGAACTCGTGAACAGTTCTCGCGCTCCGTGCGCGAA
>NZ_BAOL01000026.1 GCF_000350145.1 Ilumatobacter nonamiensis YM16-303
GCGTTGATCGATGAGTCGGTGAGCTGCGGTGCGGCCGGGGTGGTCGCCTCGGCGTCGGCGGCTGCCTGGAGTCGTGCGGTCTCGGCCGCCTGAGCGCTGGACGCCGTCTCGGACCCCGAGCCGGAATCGTTCGTCGTCGCGAACAGGACGAGCGCCACCGCGCCGGCGATCACGGCACCGGCGATGCCGACCCGCCGCCACTTGTTCGGCGGGTGGCCGCCTGCGTCGGTGGGTTCCCGCCGGTCGACCGCTGGGTCGTCCGGCGGTCGCACGGGGGCGGTGGTCCCCCGGAGCAGAGCGCCGAAGTCGTTCGTGAGACTCGGTGAATCGGAGTAGATGGTCATGGTGAAGGTTCTCCCTGTGCGGTCCGCATCCCGATGGATGAGGTCGTTGGGACCATCGTCGGGTTCCTCGGTGTGCATTGGGTGAGCGAACGATGTGCTCCGGTGAGCGCACGGCGTGTCCTGGATCACGTGGACGACGTGGGCCAACGCTGTCAACATGACCATGAGACTGCCTGTCGCGGCGGGGGCCCCACGGGTGGACAGGGGGCGACGTGTGGGCCGAGACGGCAGAATCGTTACAGGACCCGGGCGACGTTCTCACGTCCGTTCGCCTGCTGGGCCCCACGAGGGTGCGGGTCGACGGCGCCGAGGTCGTCGTCAGCGCGCCGCGTCAGCGAGCCGTTCTGGCGTACCTCGCGACGGCCGAAGGTGAGGCGGTGCCCGCCGACCGCATCCTGGAAGCTGTCTGGGGTGACGACCTCCCGACGACCGGCGTGCGCGCCGTCGCATTTCACATCTCGCGGCTCCGATCGCTCCTCGATCCACGGGGGGACCGAACGACGACGCTGATCGAGACCTCTGCGGCCGGGTACCGCCTCGCGTTCGACCGCCACGCGATCGACGTGCACCGATTCCACGACTCTGTCGATCGAGCGCGCCATCAACTCCCGCACGACCCAGGTGGTTGCGAACGTCGTCTCGTCGACGCGCTGTCGTGGTGGCGTGGGAGACCGTTCGCCGACCTGGGCGACGAGCCCTTCGTCGACGACGAAGCACGCCGACTCGAGCGGGCACGATCGTCGGCTCGGCGGATGCTGGCCGAGGCACGAATGGCGCTCGGCCGCCACCAGGACGTCATCGTCGACCTGTTCGAACTGGTCGAGGCGGAACCGCTCGACGAAGGGCACGTGCGGCTGCTGATGATCGCGCTCCAGCGATCGAATCGGCCCGCGGACGGTCTGCGGGCGTACGGTGAGCTCCGGATTCGACTCGGCGACGAGTTGGGGATCGAGCCCTCACCCGACCTGCAGCAACTTCAACAGCAACTGCTCGTCGGTGAGGCCGTGCCCGGAGAACGCCACGCGGTGCGGCAATCGCCACGCTCGAGCCTTCCGGTCGCGATGACCTCATTCGTCGGACGCGTCGAGGAGGTCGAGGCATTGGGCGCGCTGATCGGTGCGAATCGCGTCGTCACCCTGTGCGGGTTCGGCGGGCTCGGGAAGACCCGGCTGGCGCAGGAGGCAGCGCGGTTCGTCGAGGGCGGCGACGCGGGTGGCGTCCACTTCGTCGATCTGACACTCGCCACCACGCCGGAGGATCTGGCCGACACGGTGCTGACGGCCATCGGTGGGTCGGCAACGGACGAGCATGATTCGGTCTCCGACCTGTTGCGCACGCTGACCGGTCTCGACCTGCTGCTCGTGCTCGACAACTGTGAGCATCTGATCGACGGGGTGGCCGACCTGGTCGCTCGGATGTGTCGGGCGATTCCGGGTGTGCGCGTCCTCGCGACGAGTCGTGAGCCCCTCGGACTCGACGGCGAGACGGTGTGGTCGATGCGCCCGCTCGTCGAGTCCGACGCGGTGCAACTCTTCAGAGCTCGCGCGGGCACGGCCGCTCCCGACCCGGCGGTGGAGGGCGCCGACGAGGAGATTCACCGCCTGTGTGGACGGTTGGACGGAATCCCGCTCGCGATCGAACTGGCGGCTTCACAGCTCGCGGTGATGACCGTCGGGCAGATCGAGCAGCACATGGATCAGCAACTCGACGCTCTGACCGCACACCGTGGGGATGCTCGCCGTCGGTCGCTGCACGCAGTGATCGCATCGAGCTGCGGCTTGCGCGCGGATGGTGACCAGATGTTGCTCGCCCGGCTCTCGGTCTGCCCCTCGGGGTTCGACCTCGACGCCGCGTTCGCGCTCGCCGGGAGCGATGCCGGGCACCACAACGAGGTCGTCGACGGGTTGCGTCGACTGGCGGATTGCTCGCTGGTGGTCGTCACCGACGACGCCGACACACGTCGGTTCCGCATCCTGGCCGCCGTGCGCGGGGTCGCTCAGGAGCGCATCGACCCCGCCGAGCTCGATGCGGCGCGTCAACGGCACGCCGAGCACTATGCGGCGGTCGCCGGCACCGTCTTCGACTTGTGGATCCAGGATCAGGAAGCGATGTTGCGCCTCGGCGATCTGGAGGTCGGCAACCTGCGCGCGGCGATGGCGTGGGCCTTCGAGCACGACCGCGTGCAACTCGGGCTCGCGATCACCCGCGGGGCGCGCATGTACTTCTGGTCGCGACGCATGCACCGTGAGAACATCCGGTGGATGCTCACGGGGATCGAGCTCGGCATCGCCGACGGTCCGGATGGGAGATCGAATGGTGCAGGGGACGCCGTCGAGGTCCTCGACGCCGCAGCGATCGTGCTGATCGAAGCCCACAACGTGGGTGATGTGCGGGCGATCGAGGCCGCGCTCCCATTGGTCGAGCGAGGGCTCGACCGCATCGAGGAACCGATGCTGCGCGGAAATCTGCTGTCGGCCATGGGTGCGCATCTCCAAGCGAGCGATCCGGTCGGGGCGGAACGGTTGCACGCGGACGCGTTCACGCTTCGTCGCCCGTCGGGTGTTCGTGCACTGCCATCGCTCGCCAATCGCATCGAAGCGTCGTGGAGGTCGGGCATTCTCGACGGGTCCGACGTGCTGGCATCCCTTCGACAGATCACCGAAGCGCTCGACGTGGTTCCCGCTCTCGCCACCAAGATCGAGGCCGGCGTGGCGGCGCGTCGGGGAGACTGGGACGAGGTTCTCCGGGTCGCTCAGCTGATGCCTCCTCCCGACGCAGCGACGGAGGTGTCGGTGCAACTGCTGGTCGCCGAGGCGCTCATCGGACTCGGTCGACACGGGGAGGCTGCGGCGTGTCTGGAGGCCTTGGAGGCCGACACGGACGGCAGTCAGCGCGTCCTGTCGGATCTGTTGTGGGCGTCGCTGGAGATCGGTCGAGATCGGGACCTCGGGCGTGTGGTCGATCGACTCGGCGACCTCGTCCCGGTCGTCCACGACGACGAGCCGGTCCCGGCGGTCGCGATGCCGGTCGCGGCTCTGCTCGGTACGGCCGCCGTCGGACTCGGCGACGTCGAGTCGGCAGCCGCGCTGTTCGGGTTCGCCGACTCGGAGCAGCATCGTCTCGGCACCCGACTGCGCCCGGGTGATCGAGTGGCCGTCGACGACGCGGTCGAGCGATGCCGAACGGCGCTGGGCGCCGAGCAGTTCGATCGTCTGCGCGCCCACGGTGCGGCGACGCCGTGGAGTGCGCTGCCGTCACCGACGGTCAGGTGACGACGGCGACTCTCGTCGGTGCGTCGTGGTCGTGATGATCGGTCGCGAGTTCGGGCGAGCGGCGGCGCACGACCGTCACCGTGATCCATGACCCGAAGCACAGCAGCGCCACGCCGACCGAGAACCCCGTCGTCGAATCGGTCACCCGACTGCTGACGAGGGTGCCGAGCACGGCTCCGCCGGCCATGCGTGCGGCACCCGAGAGCGCCGATGCCGTTCCGGCGAGGTGACCGACGGGAGTCAGTGCAGCGGTGTTGAGGTTCGGCATCAGAAACAGGAACGAACCCAACGTCAAGCCGAGCAGCGGCATGTACAGCCAGAAATTCGGGTGCCCGTTGCTGACGACCGACAGCAGAACCGACAGCGCGGTGAGCGGCAGCAGCACCATGAACACGCCGTTCACCAGGCGGTGGATACCGACCCGTTCGACGACTCGACCGTTGACGATGGCGCCCGCAGCGAACAGGGTCGCGACCAGGCCGAAGATGATCGGGAACTGGGCCTCACGATCGAACACGTCAGCGATCAGCAACTCGCTGCTCGCGAGATACGCCGTGAAGACGCCCTGCAGGAAGATCGTCGCGATCGTGTAGCCGGCGGTCACCCGAGTGCGCGCCACCTCGGTGTAGCCGCGCACCGTCGACCCGACGCTGAGCGGCCGGCGGTTCGCCGGATCGAGCGTCTCGCGCAGGCGCAGGCTCCAGAGGGTGATCAACACGGCGCACACCGCGCAGAACCAGAACACCGAGCGCCACGGCAACACGGCGATGATCCCGGTCCCGACGGTCGGTGCCAGGACGGGTACGAGCATGAACACGGCCATCACCTGCGACATCGCAGCGGCCATCGCGGCGCCCTCGAAACGGTCGCGCACGATCGCCGTGGCCACGACGCGGGATCCGGCGGCCCCGATGCCCCAGACGAACCGGCTGAGCAGGAGCAGTTCGAAGGTCGGTGCGAGGGCGGAGCCGATCGCTCCGACCAGGTAGATCGCGCCACCGAGGTACAGAACCGGCTTGCGACCGAAGCGGTCGGCGAGCGGCCCGTAGACGAGTTGGGCCACGGCGAGTCCGAGGAAGAAGACCGTGATCACCTTGCCGGTCTCGGGTGAGCCGGCACCGAGGTCGTAGGCCTCGCGGATGTCGTCGAACGCCGGCAGCATCAGGTCGATGCCGAGCGCCATCAGCGCCATGATCGCCGACACGAGCGTCAGCAGTTCCCGCTGGCTCATCCGATACTGCGTCGGCGACCCCGGCGGGACGACAGGCGCGGAAGAGGTCACTCGACGAACCTATCGGTCGGCACCTCGCCGCTCTTCAGCGGTTGTTCAGACGGACGTCACAGTCCGTTCACCCCGACGGGCCGACGTCGAGGGCTTGGATTCGGTCAGCTCACCGCGACGCGGCAGCCGATCTCCATCATCTGGTCGACGCCGCGCTTGAGTTCGTCGTCGCTGATCCGAACGGCGTCACCGTCGGCTTCACCGATCATGTCGCTCACGGTCATCAGCGCAAGCGCCTCCATGTTCTTGAGCCCGGCAACCGTGTACATCATGGCCGCTTCCATCTCGACGGCGAGCAGACCGAGCCCCTTCCAGAGCGTGAACTTCTCCCAGTCCGGTTCGTAGAAGAGACCCGACGTGACGATCGAGCCGACATGGACCTGGCCCATCGACCCTTCCCGCGTCAGTCGGACCGCGGTCTCTGCGAGGTGGAACGTCGCGGTCGGCGCGATGCAGTCCATTTTCGAGAGTTGGCGCGGTGCGTGATCCTCGGCCGCAGCGCTGAGCGCGATGACCGTGTCACCCATCCCCATGCCGTCGGCCAGCCCGCCGCACGTGCCGACACGGATCAGGCGCTGGACGCCGAGTTGCGCGAGTTCCTCGAACACGATTCCCGCCGACGGGGCTCCCATCCCGGTGGTCTGGACGCTGATCGGTTTGCCTTCGAAGGTTCCGGTGAAGCCGAGCATTCCGCGAACGTCGTTGACCTTGCGGTATCCCTCGTCGAAGAACGTGTCCGCGATGTACTGGGCACGCACCGGGTCGCCGGGACACAGGACGTTGGGTGCGTAGTCGCCGGGCTCGGCACGAAGGTGAATCGCCATTGGCTGGAGACTACGCGGTACGGATCGTCGGCCCGCAGTGCGTCTACCGGGCCCGACGCACCATCGTCGTCGAGCCGTTCGTGCTGTCGTGGACCACGAAGCCGAGGGATCGGTACAGGTGCGCTGCCGAGACGTTCTCGTCGTCGACGCTCAGGCTCATCGTGGGATTTCGGTCGAGGAGGTCGCCGAGCAGACGACGTCCGACGCCGCGGCGCCGCCATTCGGACCGAACGGCCATCCCGAGTTCGGGGATGTCGTCGGAGACGTACCCGTAGCCGGGGTCGAGTGAGTCGAGCCGACGGCACCAGGCCGCTCCCACCGGCACGCCTCCCGACTCTGCGAGCTGAGCATCGTCGCCGTCTCGCTGCCCGAAATCGGTGAGGTAGTGGGCGATCTCGGGGCGGTCGAGCACGTTTCGTGCGAACGGTTGGCCCCCGTCTCGGACGTGGAGCGACTCGAAGAGCATGTCCCACAGGAACGGCACGTCGGCGGTGCGCCACGGTCGGCAGGTCGCCCCGTTCACTGCCGTCTCTACTTCAGGAACTTGCTGGTCGTGTTGTCGGCGAGGATCTTCCCGCCGGTCTGGCAGGTCGGGCAGTAATTGACGGTGTAGCCCGAGTACTCGACCGCGCGGATGGTGTCGGGACCGTGTTCGTCGGATCGTGGGCACTCGTCGTCGGTTCGGTTGTGGACCGCGCTGGTGCGTTGCTTCGACGAACTCATCTCGTCGCGCTCGCGTTCCTCGGCCAATCCGTCCTCGACGCAGGTGGCGATCGCCGCGGCGACGACCTCGGCACCGTCGGCACCCAGTGACTTCGTGGTGGCGAACGGCGACACCCGTGCCGTCCAGCAGATCTCGTTCGCCAGTCGTCGTCCGATGCCTGCGATCATCCGCTGGTCGCGCAGGAAGCCGTGCACGCGCATCGACTTCTCGGCGAACCGGGCCGCGAGTTCGTCGGCGGTGATTCCGGCGGCCTCCGGTCCGAGTTTGTCGACCGGGGGAGTGGCGTCGACCTCACCCGCAGCGACACACCACACGCCCGCTCGTCGTTCCTTGCCCTGTTCGGTGAGGAGCAGTGCGGTCTCGTCGCCCGAACCGTCGTCGCCTTCGATGGGTTCGAACACGAAGCGAGCCTGTCCGCCACGCGGTTTCGCGGACAGCTTCGTGTCGGCGAGCAACCGTCCGCCCTGCATCAGGTGGATGACGAACGTGATCGGCTCGAAGCGGAGAAGCAGATATTTGCCCCGGCGACCGACCGACTGGAGCGCGAAGCCGTACGCCGCGTCCGGTGCCGGGACGGCCGTCTTGAGGGCCGTGAAGTTGAACGGTACGAACTTCGTGAGGACCCGACCGCCGAACTGTGCCTCCAGACGTTCCGCGTGCGCCTCGATCTCGGGCATCTCGGGCATGGGCGAAACCTAGTCGCGCGCTGCAGGGATGGCTTCGCCGTTGTTGCCTGGTCGGACGCGTTCGGTGACGCTAGACGTAGTCGGTGCGCTGGCTGACCGTTGTGAAGACCGCGTCGAGCGCGCCGAAGACGGGTTGCGAGTCGAGCAGCTTCTGCTGATCGCCGAACAGTCGAATCCGACCGCTGACGAACGCCTCTTGGCCGTTCAGGTCGCCGGTCGCCACCGCGACCGCGGTGTCCCAGTCCTGTTCCATCTTCACGTCCTCGGGGTCAGCAGGCCCGGGGCCGACCGAAGCGTCGCCGTCGCGCAACTGGACGTGATAGGTCACGTCGCCCTCGGGTCCGGAACTCACGACCTGGGTCGCGCCGATGGTGTACTGCTTCGCGACGTCACGCATGTGGTCGCTCGCTTCCACGGCGGCACGCATCGCGTTGATCCAGTCGAGGCTGAGATAGCGCACTCGATCTCCGCCGCCGCCGGATTCGGTCGGTGATGACATGTTCGACACGTTCCGTAGTCTGCCTGATCGTGCGTCCGAACGATGGAGATGGACCGACCTCACCGTCCGATCCGATCGCGGAGCGTTGGAGCGACACCCGCCATCCCGGAGCGGTCGAGGAATGGGTCTTCGCCGCGTGGACCCCCGATGCCGACCTCGGTGTCCTGTCGGGTCACCGCATCGTCGGGACGACCGCGTGGTACTGGGCGGCACTCGCGCGTGCGGGTCGTCCGCTCCTGCACATCACCGATTTCGAGGTGCCGGTTCGTGCCGATCCGTTCATCGTCAAAGGCGAAGCCATGTGGGCCGAGCACTTCCGCGACGCTCCGATGGAGCAATGGTCGGTCGGCAACGAGACCTACGCGTCGGCCCTCGACGATCCCGATGACGCACTCGGGCGCGCGTACGGGATTCCGACTCCGATCGCGTTCGACCTGGAGTGGTACGCCGTGGCGCAACCGACGGCGATCGAGCACGGCTACGACCAGGCCGGGGTCGTCCACGGCGCGATCGAGATCCTCGGTGAGTCGACCACGGAGCTCGCGGAGATCCCGGCTCGTCGTTGGCATCGCTGGATCGACGCCGGCGCCGGACGACGCCTCGGGCCGATCGCGCTGCCGCGTGCGGTCGCGCACACCGGGCTTCGCGCTCCGTTCGTCTTTCCCGACCGGACCGTGCTCGATCCGGTCCTCACCCCGTCCGGTTGGCGCTCCCTCCCACACCACTCCGGTGAGATGTGAGACCGACGTTCCCACCCAACTCTCACCGGAACGACCGGGAGGCTCCGTGCGGTGAGATGTGAGATCGACGGGTGGTCTCACATCTCACCGGAGGCCGGGGGACGGGTCCGGATGGCGGGGATGGGGGATGCGGTCGTCACTGGTGCCGCGGTGGGGGCGACGTGTCGTGGCAGACTTCGTGGCTGGTTCCGACTCCAGCGACCACCCCTGACCGATGCGTGACATCCTCGACGAATACGAACAGCAGCGACGCGGCCCGGCGTATCCCGACGTGGTCGTCGAGATGGGAATGCTGGTCGAGGACCGATCGAGTCACTTCACCGGCGACGTCGTCCGCTGGAACGCGGAGGGGGTCACGCTGCAGGATCGTCACGACTACGTGCGTCATTTCGGATGGAAGCCCGGCGGGTTCCTGCTCGAGGGTCGCCCGGTCACGCTCGTTCGTCCCCCGAAGGTGGCAACGGCGTCGCAGCGGATCACCGCGTCGGGTTCGATCGCGGGCGACGGCCGGGCGCAGGTGGCGCGGGCGAGTCGGATCTGGGTCGAGGGCAAGCACGACGCCGAACTGCTCGAACACGTCTGGGGCGACGACCTCCGCGAGTTGGGGATCGTCGTCGAACCGCTCCACGGTGCCGACGATCTCGCTGCAGCGGTGTCGAGTTTCGGCCCATCGCATCAGCGTCGCCTCGGCGTGCTCCTCGATCACCTGGTCGCCGGCTCGAAGGAGACGCGGATCGCCGCGACGGTGAGCGACCCGAACGTGCTGATCACGGGCCATCCGTTCGTCGACGTGTGGGCGGGCATCCGACCGAAGGTGGTCGGCCTCGATGAATGGCCCGAGATCCCGTACGACCCGGAGGTCCCGTGGAAGGAAGGCATGTGCGCGGCCCTCGGTGTGCCGTTCGACGGCTTCTGGCCGAAGCTCCGCAACCGCGTGAACACCTTCGCCGAACTCCGCCCCGAACTCGTCGGAGCGGTCGAGCAGTTGATCGACTTCGTCGCCGAGGCGGACTGATCGAACAGAACGACCCGCCTCGTCGATGACGAGACGGGTCGGCTCAGTTTCCGAAGTGGCCCGGAGCGGACCGGGTGGGCTCAGACGAAGGCGCTGGCGAACACCAGGCTGACGATGGTCATCACCTTCAGCAGGATGTTCATCGCGGGGCCGGAGGTGTCCTTGAACGGGTCGCCGACGGTGTCGCCGACGACGGCAGCCTTGTGGGGGTCGCCGCCCTTGCCGCCGTGGTGGCCGGCCTCGATGTACTTCTTCGCGTTGTCCCAGGCGCCACCCGAGTTCGCCATGAAGATGGCGAGCGCGAAGCCGGTCACGAGCGCACCGGCGAGCAGGCCGCCGAGGGCGTCGACGCTGATGAATCCGACGACCAGGGGAACGACGACGGCGAGCGCACCGGGGATCACCATTTCCTTGAGCGACGCATCGGTCGAGATCGCGACGCAGCGAGCCGAGTCGGGGATCACGCCCGGTTCGCCTTCGCGAAGGCCCGGGATCTCACGGAACTGGCGGCGGACTTCTTCGATCATCTTGTACGCAGCGCGACCGACGGCGTCGATCGTGAGTGCGGCGAAGAGGAACGGGAGTCCGGCACCGATGAACAGGCCGATGAACGTCTCGACCTGTCCGACGTTGAGGTCGAGCACTTCGCCCTCGGCGAGGAGTGCGAACTCGAAGCTCTTGAACAGTGCGAGCGCGGTGAGCGCTGCCGAACCGACCGCGAAGCCCTTGGCGACGGCAGCAGTGGTGTTGCCGAGCGAGTCGAGTGCGTCGGTGACCTCACGGACCGACGGGTCGAGCTCGGCCATCTCGGCGATGCCGCCGGCGTTGTCGGCGATCGGACCGTAGGCGTCGACCGAGACGACCACGCCCGTCGTGGCCAGCATGCCGATGGCTGCGACCGCGATGCCGTAGATCCCGCCGAAGCCGTCGGCCTCGTCGAGGAACGCCAGCTGGCCGCCCCAGTACGCAACGCCGACCCCGATGAGGATCAGGACGACCGAGGCTGCGACCGACACCATGCCGGTGGAGATGCCCGACAGCACGGTGGTGGCCGGGCCGGTCTCGGTCTGCTCGGCGATCTTCTTGACCGGGCTGAAGTGATCCGACGTGTAGAACTCGGCGCACTTGCCGAGCGCCCAACCGACGATGAGTCCACCGATCACCGAGATCGCGAGACCGATCGGCTGATCGAACAGATCGGAGTCGCTGAAGAGCCAGAACGCGGCACCGACGGTGCCGACGGCGGTGATCGCCATGGCGACGTTGGTGCCCATGTGCAGCGCCCGCGCGAGCGCGTGACCCTCGGTGGAGTCGCCGCCCTTGACGAAGAACGAACCGATGATCGAGGCGATCATGCCGATGAAGGCGATCAGCATCGGGAACACGAGCAGGTTGATGTTGCCG
Source organism: Ilumatobacter nonamiensis YM16-303 (assembly GCF_000350145.1). Classification (GTDB taxonomy): domain Bacteria; phylum Actinomycetota; class Acidimicrobiia; order Acidimicrobiales; family Ilumatobacteraceae; genus Ilumatobacter_A; species Ilumatobacter_A nonamiensis. The sequence continues at coordinate 10,791 of NZ_BAOL01000026.1, forward strand.
TCGAGACCTGCGTCGGAGGCGGCGAGGCCACCGGCGAACGCAACGAGCGAGATCGGTGCGATGATCGAGCCGGCGTACGACTCGAAGAGGTCGGCACCCATGCCGGCGACGTCGCCGACGTTGTCGCCCACGTTGTCGGCGATCGTGGCGGGGTTGCGCGGGTCGTCCTCGGGGATCCCCGCCTCGACCTTGCCGACGAGGTCGGCACCGACGTCAGCGGCCTTGGTGTAGATGCCGCCACCGACACGGGAGAACAGGGCGATCGTCGATGCACCCAGGCCGTAGGCGGTGACGATCTCGAACGCGTCGTCCACCTCGAGCCACGTGACGAACACGAGGTACGTGAGCATCAGGCCGCCGAGGGCGAGCCCGGCCACGGAGAAACCCATCACCGCGCCGCCGCGGAATGCGACCGGCAGCGCCTTGCCCGGACCGGACTTCGCGGCCTCGGTCGTGCGGGCGTTGGCCATGGTGGCCACGGTCATGCCGGCGTAGCCGGCGCCGGCCGAGAGGACCGCACCGAGCAGGTACGTGACCGCTGCGAGGGGAGCGATGACGACCGCGAGGATCACGGCGAGCACGGCGGCGAAGGCGCCGACCCACTTGTACTCGGCGTGCAGGAAGGCTTTCGCTCCCTTCTGGATCTCGGTCATCAGGAAGACCATGCGCTCGTCGCCGGGCGACTCCTTCTCGACGAGCTTGTAGTAGTAGCCGGCGAGACCGAGTGCCGCGAGAGCGGAAATCAGTGCGAGATAGGGAACAACGTCCACGGGGTGGTGCCTCCTGGGCGTACTCGGTCGACGCGTGGTTCGCGGCGAGGTGTGTGGTCGACGGGCTTTCTCCCGGACGACCCGGACCATGATGGCCGGTCCGGGATGCTACGAAGAAATTGCAGCGATCGGGCAGGGTGAGCGTCACAACTTCGACGGTGCGTGTCGATTGGGCCCGCGGCGTCGGCCACCGGGTAGGTTCACAGTTCTATGGCACAGACGTTGAGCCGCGGCCCGGTCTCGGGCACCGCCGTCAAGGCACCGGCGAAGAAGAAACCGTTCATCATCGATCTCTACGCCACGGCCGTTGGCAAGAAGTACGTGATGGCGATCACCGGCCTCATCGGGATCGGTTTCGTCATCACGCACATGATCGGCAACCTCAAGATGTACCTGGGTGTCGTCACCGAGAGCAACGGCGATCAGATCTACGACCTCGACGTGTACGGCGAGTTCCTGCGCGAACTGCTCGTCCCGATCCTCCCGCGGACCTATTTCCTCTGGGGCCTGCGACTCGTCCTCATCGGTGCCGTTCTGCTGCACATCCATGCCGCGTACGGCCTGACCCGGATCAACCACGGCGCCCGCGCCGTGAAGTACCAGTCGGCCCGGGACTACCAGGTGGCGAACTTCGCGAGCCGGTCGATGCGGTACACCGGCATCGTCGTCGGACTGTTCATCATCTGGCACCTGGCCGACCTGACCTGGGGGTTCGCCAATCCCGACTTCGTCCGCGGTGCCGCGTACTACAACCTCGATCAGTCGCTGTCCCGCATCCCGGTCGCGATCCTCTACATCGTGGCCAACATCGCGCTCGGCATCCACCTGTTCCACGGCACCTGGTCGCTGTTCCAGTCGATGGGTTGGAACAATCCCCGATTCAACGCGTGGCGCCGCAACATCGCCATCGGAACCGCAGCGGTGATCGTCGCCGGGAACTGCTCGTTCCCGATCGCGGTCATGGCCGGAGTCGTCGAGTACGACCCGGATGCGGTGACCCATCCTGTCGAGGAGGCAGGCGAATGACCCTCAACCTCGATTCCAAGATCCCCGAAGGCCCGATGGCCGAGAAGTGGTCGAACTACATCGCCGAGCAGAAGCTCGTCAACCCCTCCAACAAGCGCAAGTTCAAGATCATCGTCGTCGGCACCGGGCTCGCCGGAGCATCTGCGGCCGCGACGTTCGGTGAACTCGGCTACCAGGTCGAGACGTTCACGTTCCACGACTCGCCACGCCGCGCCCACTCGATCGCCGCGCAGGGCGGCATCAACGCCGCGAAGAACTACCAGGGCGACGGCGACTCGGTTCACCGCCTCTTCTACGACACGGTCAAGGGCGGCGACTTCCGCAGCCGCGAGGCCAACGTCCACCGCCTCGCCGAGGTGTCGGTCAACATCATCGACCAGATGGTCGCCCAGGGCGTGCCGTTCGCCCGTGAGTACGGAGGGCTGCTCGACAACCGTTCCTTCGGCGGCGCGCAGGTCAGCCGGACGTTCTACGCCCGCGGCCAGACGGGCCAGCAGTTGCTGCTCGGTGCGTACCAGCAGCTGTCGCGCCAGATCGGCCTCGGCAACGTGAAGCTGTGGAACCGCATCGAGATGGTCGACGTGGTGAACATCGACGGCCGTTGCGCCGGCATCGTCACCCGTGACCTGATGACCGGCGAGGTCCGTTCACACGCAGCCCATGCGGTCGTGCTCGCGACCGGTGGCTACGGCAACGCCTTCTTCCTGTCGACGAACGCGATGGCGTGCAACGTGACCGCGGCGTGGCGCGCCCACCGTCGGGGCGCCGGATTCGCGAACCCCTGCTACACGCAGATCCACCCCACCTGCATCCCGCAGGCCGACGAGTTCCAGTCGAAGCTCACGCTGATGTCCGAGTCGCTGCGCAACGACGGACGGATCTGGGTTCCGAAGGATCCCGACGAGACCCGCCCGGCCGCGGATGTGCCGGAGGACGATCGCGACTACTACCTCGAGCGGATCTACCCCAGCTTCGGCAACCTGGCGCCACGCGACGTGTCGTCGCGTGCAGCCAAGCGTGCCGTCGATGCCGGCCAGGGAGTCGGCCCACTCAAGAACGGCGTGTACCTCGACTTCGCCGACGCGATCGGCCGTCTCGGGCAAGACGTCATCGAGGAGCGCTACGGGAACCTGTTCGACATGTACGAGCGGATCACCGGTGAGAGCCCGTACGAGCGCCCGATGCGGATCTACCCCGCGAGCCATTACACGATGGGCGGACTCTGGGTCGACTACGAACTCCAGACCACGGTCCCCGGACTGTTCGCCGCGGGCGAGGCGAACTTCTCCGATCACGGCGCCAACCGTCTCGGTGCCTCGGCGCTGATGCAGGGCCTGTCCGACGGCTACTTCGTGCTGCCGTACACGATCGCGCCGTACCTCTCGAACCTGCTCAACAAGCCGATTCCCGACGAGACCCACGAGGCCTTCACCGCAGCCGAGCAGGAAGCCCGCGATCGCTATCAGGGCTATCTCGACATCGGCGGCACCAAGAGCCCCGACCACTTCCACCGCGAGCTCGGAAAGATCATCTGGGACTACTGCGGCATGAGTCGGACCGAGGCGGGCCTCCAGAAGGCACTGTCGGAGATCCCCGCGCTGCACGCCGAGTTCAAGAAGGACCTGCGTGTCACGGGCGACGGTCACAGCCTCAACCAGACCTTGGAGAAGGCGGCGCGAGTCGACGACTTCTTCGAACTCGGCATGTTGATGTGCAAGGACGCTCTCGTCCGCGAGGAGAGTTGTGGCGGCCACTTCCGTGACGAGTACCAGACCGACGAGGGTGAGGCGCTGCGCGACGACGACGACTTCGCCCACGTGACGGCCTGGGAGTGGAGCGGCGATCCGGAGAACCCGATCGAGAACCGCGAACAACTCGAGTACGAAGTCGTCAAGTTCGCCACCCGGTCGTACAAGTGAGGAAACAGGAATCGTGACCACTCTCACCAACATCACTCTGAAGATCTGGCGCCAGGACGGTCCGGAGGGCCAAGGTCGCTTCGAGACCCACCAGATCCCGCAGATCAGCGACGAGGCGTCGTTCCTCGAGATGCTCGACATCTTGAACGAGCGTCTGATCGAGGAGAACAAGGAAGCGATCGTCTTCGACCACGACTGCCGCGAGGGCATCTGCGGCACCTGCTCGCTGATGATCGACGGCCAGGCGCACGGCCCGCAGAAGGGCACCGCGACGTGCCAGCTGCACATGCGCACCTTCGAGTCCGGCGACGAGATCGTGATCGAGCCGTTCCGCGCGACCGCATTCCCGATCATCAAGGACCTGATGGTCGATCGGGCCCCGTTCGACCGGATCGTCGAGGCGGGTGGCTTCATCACCGCGCCGACCGGTGGTGCGCCCGACGCGAACCTCATCCCGATCCCGAAACCGGTGTCCGACTCGGCCATGGACAACGCCGCGTGCATCGGCTGCGGTGCGTGCGTCGCCGCGTGTCCGAACGGCGCCGCGTCCCTGTTCACCTCCGCGAAGTTGACGCACCTCAACCTGCTCCCGCAGGGTCAGGCCGAGCGCTTCAAGCGGGCCGAGACGATGGTCGAGACGATGGAGGAGTACTTCGGTTCGTGCACGAACCACGGCGAGTGTGAGTCCGCCTGCCCGAAGGAGATCTCGATCGACTCCATTGCGGTGATGAACACCGACTACCGCAAGTCGAAGATCAAGAACCGCAAGGCCCTCTCCCGCCGCTGACCGTGGCATGACGGGTCCGACCCGTCGTGTCTCGCTTCAGTTCGGAGGGAGGGTCACTGCCGTGGCGACGCGGTTCGCCGCGATCGCCGCGCCGTCGATGCCGGTGGCCAATACCTCGATCGCCAGCTCGCCGAGTGTGTCGGGCACCGTGAGTTCGAGGGTCCCCACCCGCGCGACGTCGTCGGCCTCGACCGAACCCGTGAAGGTCCATCGCTTGGATCCGCCCGCCCACCGCGCGGTCGCGACGAGGTCGATCGCGTCGATCGGCGTCCGCTCGTCGTTGACGACGTGGACGGCGAGGCAGACGGCGTCGCCCGCGTTCACCCAGCCTGGCGGCGCGTCGACGACCACGATGATCGGTGCGCACGCCGCCCGCACCGCGGAGTAGGCCGGCTTCGGGATCCGCTCGGCGTCGAGCACGCTCGTCGACATCGCGGCGACCGGATCGGCGAGTGACGAGAAGCAGAAGCCCCCGGTCGGTCGATACTTGTGTCGTCGCAGCAGTTCGATCTGGGAGCGCAACACGGTCGCCTGATGTTCCTGGAGCGCGGTACGCCACGCGTCCGGCGTGGCGAAGTCGGTCGGTGGGAATCGACTGTGGACGTCCGCGCGGTGGTAGCCGTCTGCGTCCTCGAGCGCGCCCCAGTCGAGGTCCGGCCAGACGTGGTCGACGAGCTGCTGATCGAGCGCCGGGACCGACGCGGACAGGCTCTCGGTCCCGAACTCGCTGATGTATCGCACGGCGCGGGGTGTCCGCCGAGCCAGCCGTTCGAGGTCGGTGCCCTCTCCCGGTCGCCAGTCGAACCACAGGTGGCCGCCCTCACCGTCCACCCACGGCAGCCCGGCGAGCAGGCTGGAGCGGGCGATCGCCGGACGACTGGGGTCGCTCTGTTCGAAGGCGCGCTTGACCCACCGGTCGAGCGCCGTTCGGTTCCACGCCGGAACGGGTTGTTTCGCTGCACGTCGGACACGCGACCGCCAGTCGCTGCGTTGATCGGGGTCGGGACTCGCCGGCTCGTTGTGGGCCGACCAGAGCACGATCGAGGGATGATGGCCGAGCTGATCGACCGCGGCACTCGCCTGGCTGACGGCGCGGGTGCGGACGCTTCGGGCGTGGGTTCCTTCGAGCGGAAAGTCCTGGAGAACCAGAATTCCGAGTTCGTCGGTGCGGTCGTAGAAGCCGCGTCGGTTGATGTGGCCGTGAACCCGGACCGTGTTGAGGCCGAGGTCGAGCACGTGCTGGAGGTCGCGCTCGATCGCCGCGTCGTCGGTGTCACCGAGACCGACGGTGATCGGCATCACGTTGACGCCGCGGAGGAAGATGCGTTCGCCGTTGACCGAGAAGATCCAGTCGTTGTGTTGGATCTGACGGAGGCCGGTCCGCTGCAATCGCTGGTCGCTGATCTCGCCATCGACGAGGACCTCGACGACGAACTCGGTGAGCGGCTGGTCGCCCATCTCGTAGGGCCACCAGAGGTCGGGGTCGCGGATGTCGACCGACCACTCGAACTCGTTCATCCCCTTCGCCACTGCGGAGCGCTGCTCGTGAACGATCTCGTCGTCACGCCGCGTCAGGATCGTCACGTCGTGGTGGCCGTCGCTGTCGAACGTGGCGGACAGAACGACGTGCGCGCGCCGCTCGTCGGCGTCACGGCAGAGGACCCGGAGCCGGTCGATCCGAATCGGACCGGTGTCGAACATCTGCACCGACCGCCAGATGCCACCGGGATTCCACCCGGCCGGGAGCACGTCCCACTCCTGCAGAACCCCGGTGATGTTGGTGCGTGCCCCCGTTTGTCCGGGGCAGGTCACCTCGACGGCGAGCACGTGTTCGTCACCGATACGCGCCAGCTGCGTGATGTCGAAACTGTGGGGGACGAAGTAGCCCTCCGAGTCGCCGAGGTAGGCGCCGTCGAGCCACGCGTCGCCCTGGTAGAAGATCCCGTCGAACATCACCCAGCGACGTCGACCCTCGCCGGGGGGTGACGAGGTGAAGCGATGCCGGTACATCAACGGTCCGGCGCAGTTCTCGAACGCGGCGTCGTGTTGCCAGTGGCCCGGAACGGTGACCTCGGACCACGACGAGTCGTCGCTGTCGAGGCCGATGCCGAACCGGCGGATGTCGTCGGTTGCGCGCGTGGCGACCCAACGACCCTCCAGCTCCATACCGCCGATCGTAACGACGCGGGTGGTCCGACGAGCGCCGCGACTCCAGGCGCCCGATGAGAGCGCCGGGAAACGGTGCGGTAGTTTCGCCCACATGGCAGAGGTTTCACATGATCGTCCGGCGACTCTCGGAGAACTGCGCTCGTCGGGCTGGGTGTCGCGGCCGATCAAGCAGGAGATGCGTGAGCACGCGATCGAGAAGATCGCCGCGGGTGAGCCGCTGTTCGCCGGAGTGTCGGGCTACGAGAACACCGTGATGCCGCAGCTCGAGAACGCGCTGCTCGCCGGTCACGATGTGATCTTCCTGGGCGAGCGCGGTCAGGCGAAGACGCGGATGATCCGCTCGCTCACCGGGTTGCTCGACGAGTGGATGCCGATCGTCTACGGCAGCGAGATCAACGACGACCCGTACCATCCGGTGTCGCGCCATGCGATCGACCTGATCGAGGAGCACGGCGATGCCGCGCCGATCGACTGGGTCCACCGTGACCGCCGCTACGGCGAGAAGCTGGCCACACCCGACACCTCGATCGCCGACCTCATCGGTGAGGTCGACCCGATCAAGGTCGCGGAAGGGCGCTACCTCTCCGACGAGCTGACCTTGCACTACGGCCTCGTCCCGCGCACCAACCGCGGCATCTTCGCGATGAACGAGCTGCCCGACCTCGCCGAACGGATCCAGGTCGGCCTGCTCAACGTGCTCGAGGAGCGCGACATCCAGGTCCGCGGTTACAAGATCCGGCTGCCGCTCGACGTCGTCCTGATGGCGTCGGCGAACCCGGAGGACTACACGAACCGCGGCCGAATGATCACGCCGTTGAAGGACCGCTTCGGTTCGCAGATCCGCACGCACTACCCGCTCGATGTCGAGACCGAGGTCGCGATCATGAAACAGGAGGCCGTGCCGCTCGAAGCCTCCTCACCCGACGGTGAGGTGCACGTCTCGGTTCCGGAGTATCTCGGCGATGTCATCGCCACGTTCAGCCACCTCGCGCGTGCGAGCAACCAGGTCAACCAACGCAGCGGCGTCAGTGTCCGACTCAGCGTCAGCAACTTCGAGGCGCTGTCCGCGAACGCACTGCGTCGAGGACTGAAAGCGGGGGAGCGCAGTGTGGTCGCGCGCATCGACGACCTCGGGGCGCTCCCCGCGTCGTCGCAGGGCAAGATCGAGATCGAGTCGTTGGAGGAGGGTCGCGAGGGCATGATCCTCGACACCCTCATCAAGGGTGCGGTACTGACCGTGTTCAAGGACGCGGTCGACCCGGCGCAGACGCGTGCCGTTGTCGATGCGTTCGAGGAGGGGGTCGTCGCCCACACCGGTGAGGACGTCTCGAGCACCGACCTGGCCGCGCTGGTCGAGCAGGTCGAGCCCCTCCGCGAGCCGGTGATGGCGTTGACCGGCGGCGATGAGTCGCCCGGCGCAATCGCCTCCGCCGTCGAGTTCGTGCTCGAGGGCCTGCATCTGTCGAAACGACTGAACAAGGACGCCTCCGGAGCCTCGGCCACGTATCGAGGTCGGGTCTGAGCTGATGATCGTCGACACGCTGGAGCTCGAACCCGACGACTTCGCGGCCGCCACCGGCTGGGAGATCAAGCCCGAGGGCGCGTGCAAAGGCGAGGTCTGCGTCCCGCTCGGTGCCGGAGCGTTCGACGCCGTCGACGTCGCCGGTCGGTTGGGGATGGCGATCGTGCGCGACGATCCGAACGACCGCTGGGCGATCGGTCCCGAGTCGCTCGGTGATCGGGCACTCGCCACCGCCGAGGCCCCGGAGCTGGTGCTCGACGATCTCGACGGCAACGAGTTCCGCTTGTCGTCGCTGCGCGGCCAGAAGGTCGTGATCGTGTCGTGGGCACCGTATTGAGGTTGCTCGTTCGACCTGCCCGGGTGGCAGGCGCTGCGCGCCGAACTCCACGACGACGGCCTCGAAGTCGTGACGGTGTCGCTCGAACTGAGTGGTCCTGAGGCGTCTCGCTCCTTGATCGAGGCGGCCTCGCCGGAACATCCGTCGCTGCTCGATCCGACGCACCGGATGGACGCGTTGTTCGGCGTCGTCAACATCCCGAACGTGATCTGGGTCGACGAGCAGGGGACGATCGTGCGCCCGCCCGAGCCGGGATGGCCGTCGGAGCGGATGGAGCTGCCGCGGGACATGATGGGTGCGATTCCCGAGCTCGGCTCGTCGCCGACGGCTCCGGCCCCACCCGAGGACGGACCCGGCCAGTGGGACGTGCTCGGATCGGGGCAGGTTCGCGCGGCATATCCCGACGCGATTCGGGACTGGGTCGCCAAGGGCGCCGAGAGTGAGTTCGCGCTGCGGCCGAGCGAGGTCGTGTTCCGGTCGCACCCGCGTTCGGCCGACGTGTCCGCGGCGGCCGCTCACTTCGAATTGGCGAACCGGCTCTGGACCGAGGGTGACCGTGAGCGGGCGATCGAGCACTTCAACGACTGCCACCGACTGCAGCCGGACAACTGGACCTACAAGCGCCAGGCCTGGTCTCTGCTCGGCCGGGAGCGAGTGGGCGGCGAGTTCGGACAGTTCGTTCAAGCTCCCCTGAAGGGTGAGGAATCCGACTGGCCGTTCACCTCGGACTTCACGTCCGACGTGGTGAACACCCCGGTCGGCGGCTACTACCCCTCGACCCTCTGACGCTCACCGTCGGACGTTGCGACGGCTTGCCGGATCAGATGAAGGGGGTGCGGGTCCAGAGGTCGGCGGTGTCGGAACCGACGGGCTCGGGCGCACCGCGGAGTTCGACGACGTTGATCGTCCCCGGGAACCCGCGCAGTTCGATCTCGCCGAACGGCTCGGCGGTGACGCCCTCGGGAAGCTGCTCGATCTGCATCGTCGGCATCAGGACCTCGACGCCCCGCGCCCGGTCGCACAGGCGAGCGGCCATGTTCACGGCAGAGCCGATGTAGTCGTCGCCCTCGAACAGCAGGGCGTGGCCCGTGGCGATTCCGGCCCGCACCGTGAGCGGGTTGCACACCTCGGTGGCGCGCCGCTCGAGATCCTGGACGAACGCGATTCCGTCGACCTGCTGGACGGCGACACACATGCAGCCGTCACCCAGCCACTTCGCGATCCGCACGCCACGCTCGGACGCAACCGACCGCACGATCGTGCGGAATGCGCTGAGGATCCGCCCGGCCGCGTCGTCGCCGAACGCAGCCGTGTAGTTCGTGAACCCGGACAGGTCGACGAACACGAAGGTTCGAGGAACGCGCATGTCATCCATGTTATTCGGTTCAAGGTGAACTGCGGTTGAACAGTTCCGCGCTGAGACGGGTGCTCCCAGCCTGTTGTAGGTTCGATCCATGAGCGCGCGTTTCACCTATTCGGCCTGGGACGGGACGCAGACCGGCTTCGAATTCGATGCCGATGGTGCGTTCGACGAGTTGACCGACGAACTGCTGTACCACGGCGACGTCGACGCAGCGCTGCGACGGATGATGCAGGACGGGATGACCGACCGCGACGGCAACCAGCTCCAGGGCCTGCGTGAACTGCTCGAGCAGCTTCGCCAGGAACGTGAGGAGCGACTCGCGAACAGCGACCTCGGAGGCGTCTACGACGAGATCAACGACGAGTTGAACGACATCGTCGACGAGGAACGCCACGCGATCGACAACGCGCTCCGCGATGCGCAGAACTCCGGCGACCAGCGGCGCGCCGAGAACGCAGAGGCGGCCGCACAGGACCGCAACATGCACCTCGATCTGATGCCCGACGACCTCGCCGGAAAGATCCGCGAACTCGACTCCTACAACTTCGAGTCGGCCGACGCGAAGCAGCGCTACGAGCAGCTCGTCGACAAGCTCAAAGAGCAGTTGATGCAGCAGATGGTCGACCAGATGTCGGGTGCGATGCAGAACATGACGCCCGAGGACATGGCGCGCATGAAGGACATGATGGCGGCGCTCAACGAGATGCTCGAGAAGCACCAGCGGGGCGAGGATCCGGGCTTCGAGGAGTTCATGGAGGAGTACGGCGACTTCTTCCCCGAGAACCCCGAGAGCGTCGAGGAGCTGCTCGAACAGATGGCGCAGCGCATGGCAGCGATGCAGGCGATGATGAACTCGATGACGCCCGAGCAGCGCGCGCAGCTCCAGGAGCTGAGCGACCAGTTGATGGGCGACATGGACCTGCAGTGGCAGATGCAGCAGCTGTCGGGGAACCTCCAGCAGATGTTCCCGCAGATGCAGTGGGAGCGCAGCTACGACTTCGAGGGTCAGGATCCGATGGGGTTCGCCCAGGCGATGCAGGCAATGCAGGATCTCGGCGACATGGACCAGCTCGAGAACCTCCTGCGCAACGCGTCGAGCCCGAGCGCACTGGCCGAGGCCGACATGGACAAGGTCCGCAACCTGATGGGCGACGACGCGGCCAAATCACTCGAGCGACTCGCCGAGCTCACCAAGCAACTCGAGGCAGCGGGACTGGTGGAGCAGAAGGAAGGACGCCTCGAACTGACGCCGAAGGGACTTCGCAAGATCGGTGCGAACGCGTTGCGCGAGCTTTTCTCGAACCTCTCGAAGGAGATGGCGGGCCAGCACGAACTGAGCCAGCACGGTGTCGGCCACGAGCGCACGTACGACAGCAAGGAGTACGAGTACGGCGACCCCTTCCAACTCGATCTGAACCGGACGATCCGCAACGCACTCCGTCGCCAAGCCGGTGAGGGTGCGACGAGCACGCCGATCCAGCTGTCACCGGACGACTTCGAGATCGAGCGGACCGAACACCTCACTCGCTCTTCGACGGTGTTGATGCTCGACCTGTCGTTGTCGATGCCGATGCGGGACAACTTCCTGCCGGCGAAGAAGGTCGCGATGGCGCTGCACCATCTGATCTCCACCCAGTTCCCTCGGGACTATCTCGGCATCGTCGGTTTCTCCGAGACCGCGCGCATCCTCACCGCCGACCAGTTGCCCGAGGTGTCGTGGGACTTCGTGTACGGCACGAACATGCATCACGGATTCACCCTCGCCCGACAGCTGCTCGCCCGCGAGTCGGGGAACAAGCAGATCATCATGATCACCGACGGCGAACCCACCGCGCACATCACCCCCGACGGTTACCCGTTCTTCAACTATCCGCCCGCGCGAGAGACCGTGGAGGCGACGCTGCGCGAGGTCGTGCGGTGCACGAAGAGCCACATCCGGATCAACACGTTCGGCCTCGGCGCGGACGGATCGCTGCGGGCGTTCATCGAGCGGATGTCGCAGATGAACGGCGGTCGTGCCTTCTTCACGACACCGGAGAACCTCGGCGACTACGTGCTCGTCGACTTCCTCGACGGCAAGCGCCAGCAAGCTCGCGCCGGTCGTCGCTCCGCCTGACGGAGCCCCGCCTTCAATCGCGCGGTGGGTTGACACGTACGCGCGGATCGCGCGAATTCTCCCGATCACCCCTTGCGGACGCGGTGGGCCTCTGGCAGAATGACAGCACTGTAGTTACAACGTCGCAAGCCCCACGTCAAGCATCCCCCACTACCAGGGAGTTCGCGGAGATGTGGAGCGTCGGCCACACGACATTCGCACCATTCATTCGCTTGTGCCGCTGGACCCGGCGCCTTGGCAGGAGGTCCACACCATGCAATTCATCACCACATCGAGCATCACGATCAGCGCCACGCCGGTCGAGCCGGAAGTGGACTGGCACGACCGCGCCAACTGCCTGGGGGTCGACCCTGACCTGTTCTTCCCGGAACGCGGTGCGTCCACGCGCGAGGCCAAGGAAGTGTGTCGTGGTTGCGAGGTTCGCCACGACTGCCTCGAGTTCGCGCTGCAGAACGGCGAGAAGTTCGGCATCTGGGGCGGTCTCTCCGAACGCGAGCGGCGCCGGATTCGCCGCCAACGGGCGCAAGTGGCACGCAGCACGATCGGCGCCTGATCGTCGGCGCCTGATCGTCGGCACCTGACCGAGCCGCCGCACCCCTCGGCCAGTGCGATACCTGCCAGGCAGTCGAAGTGGGTAGGATGAGGTCATGCTCGGAGGAAACGAAGTCATCATCGTCGTCGCCGTGATCCTGTTGTTGTTCGGGAGTTCGCAGGTGCCGAAGTTGGCCCGGAACCTCGGCAAGGCCCAGAAGGAGTTCAAGGACGGACTCGATCAGGGCAAGGCCGAATCGGCAGAAGCCGGCGCCGACGACGAGAAGTCATCCGCGGGATCCTGACGCTCGACGCGTTCGACAACCGAACGAAGTCGCTGTCGTGCCCTGACCCACGCGGTCGGGGCACGCTCGCGTCCGTGGCCTGACGCGGCGGCTGTGTACCGTCGGGCCATGGAACCCGGAACGCAGGAATGGCTCGACCAGGTCGTCGAGACACCGCTCGACACGACTCGCGAGATCATCGATCCGCACCACCACCTGTGGCCGCCGGACGGAGCGTTGCCGTACGGGGTGGATGCGCTCGTGGCCGACACCGGCGCCGGCCACAACATCGTCGAAACAGTGTTCATCGAGTGCCACGCTGCCTATCGGACCGGAGGAGCGGATCACCTTCGCCCCGTCGGTGAAACCGAGTTCGTCGCGGCGGCAGCCGACGAGCTCGCGGAACGCTTCCCGGACGCGGCACCGATCAGCGGGATCGTCGCTCACGCGGACCTCGCGCACGATCAACTCGACGACATCCTCGATGCCCACGAGTCAGCGGCCGGCGGTCGGTTCCGCGGCATTCGCGACGCTCTCGCCCGCGCACTCGAACCCGACGCCCACATGATTCCGGGGTTGTATGCGGAGGGAAAGTCCGCCGACCCTGCGTTCCGGAGCGGTGTGGCGCGCTTGGGCGAGCGCGGGCTCACCTACGACTGCTGGAACTTCCACCACCAGATCACCGACTTCACGGACCTCGCCCGCGCGACTCCCGGAACGACGATGGTGCTCGATCACTTCGGCACTCCGGTCGGAGTCGGGCGGTTCGCGGGCCGCCACGATCAGATCTTCGAACAGTGGAAGCTCGACATCGCCGAGGTCGCGGCCTGCCCGAACACCGTCGCCAAGCTCGGCGGGTTGGCCATGCCCGACAATGGTTTCGGGTTCCACACGGCGGCGGCACCACCGACGTCGGACGAACTGCTCCGTGCGCAGCGGCGCTGGTACGAGCACACGATCGAGTGCTTCGGCCCCGAACGCTGCATGTTCGAGAGCAACTTCCCGGTCGACCGGTTCTCGTTGTCGTACACCGCGTACTGGAACGCGATGCAGAAACTGGCCGCGCAGTACAGCGACGCCGAGCAGGACGCGTTGTTCAGCGGAACCGCCCGCCGCGTCTACCGCCTCTGAAAGTGTTCATCGGTGACCGGCACCGACGAACACTCAGGCGCTGGCGGTGGCTTCCTGGCGGCGTGTCTTGAGGATGCGTCGGCGCTCGCGTTCGGAGCATCCGCCCCACACGCCGTGATCGATGCGCTCGGTGAGAGCGAACTCGAGACAGCGGCCCGTCACCGGGCAGTCACGGCAGATCTTGCGGGCCTTGTCGACGCCGACACCGTCGCTCGGGAAGAACGTGGCGGGGGGATGCAGGCGGCAGTTGCCGTCGGCCATCCAGGCGGTCTCGGAGTCGGGATCGGGCGCAGCCGTGCTGAGTTCGACGGGGCGACCGTTCAGTTCGGCGATGGCTTCTGCGCTCAACCCGGGGGAAGTGCGTCGGGGGGACCGCTTGCTTCGTTTGATCATCGAGGATCCTTTGTGTGGAGAGAACCGGGTTCCATCTTCATCAACTCTTTCACCAGTGTTGACGTTCGACAGTTCGTCGTGGTTCCCCGTTTCTTTTTCGTTTCGTTGGCGTTCTCGGTGTCGCGTCGATGTACTCCGGGAGTTCGAGTCCGTCGCGACAACGAAGGCGAACTGTAACACGTTCGTAATGTAAGTGGCAAGCATTTCGACCAGCGGGGTGGATCCGAACTCGGCCGGGTCCGCGGCGTGGAACTCCTCGTGGCCCGACCGACGCCGGACTCGCTAGAGTGCGCGCCATGTCAGACCTCGATACCAGCGCGGAATCCACCGAACCGAAGGCGCACGCGCGGATCGTCTACCTCGGCCCGGTGTCACCTCACTGGGAGGTCTACGGCGACTGGGGTGACCGTCAGACGCTCGATGAATTCCGCGCCCGCGTGCTCGCCCGACTGGTGCTGCTGCCCCGTGAGGACCCGCAGTTCCGACGGAACCGTGAGCGCATCGTGCGCGATGCCGAGCGCGAGATGATCTCGATCGAATGGGACCTCGGCGTGGTGATGCAGCAGTCGAACGCACCGAAAGCCGAGACCGAGGCGAGCAGCGCGAGCGACGAGAGTGCCTCGGAAGAGGACGCCCCGGCCGAGGATGCGAGCCCGAGCGAGGACCAGACGCCGGACGAACCGTCCGAGCCGTCCACCCCGTCCAGCGACGCCTGACGAGACGGGGCGCGGTGGCAAACGTTCCATCCTGGCCGGCACCGCACGACGAGCAGGCCGACGAATCGGTTCCCCCCGTCCAGCTCCCGCTCCGCGGTCCCGTCGGGTCGGGACGCCCCGGCGCGGACGAACGCTTCCTGAACCGCGAGTTGAGCTGGCTCGCGTTCAACGATCGGGTACTGGAACTGGCGTCCGAGCCCGGAATCCCTTTGCTCGAGCGGGCGAAGTTCTGCGCGATCGTGTCGACCAATCTCGACGAGTTCTTCCAGGTCCGCGTCGGGGCGCTCAAGGACCAGATCGCGGCGGGCTTCGACCGTCCGACTCCGGACGGTCGGACGCCCGCTCAGCAGATCGAGGACATCATGGCGCACGTCCCCGACTTCGTCGAGCGCCTCGACGCCGCGTTCGTCGACGAGCTCATCCCGGCGCTTGCGGCCGAGGGCGTCGAGATCATCCACTACGCAGACCTCTCCGGCGAGGAGATCGACGCGCTCGACCGGTGGTACGAGGAGCGGGTGTACCCGGTGCTCACACCGCTCGCGGTCGACCCGGGTCACCCGTTCCCGTACATCTCCGACCTCGCACTCTCGCTTGCGGTCAACGTGGCCGACCCCGACACCGGCGATCGGCGGTTCGCCCGGCTCAAGGTGCCGAACGTCTTCCCCCGCCTCGTCGAGGTCGCCACCGGACGATTCCTGCCCGTCGAGGAACTGATCGCCGCGAAGCTCGACACCTTGTTCGTCGGCATGATCGTCGAGGAGTGGACGGTGTTCCGGGTGAGTCGCAACGCCGACATCAACCTCGAAGAGGACGAGGCCGACGACCTGCTCGAAGCGGTCGAGAGCGAGTTGCGCCGCCGTCGGTTCAACAAGGCCGTGCGACTCGAAGTGGCCCACGACGTCGGCCCGGAGCTGCTCGCGTTGCTCGTACGTGAGCTCGAACTGACGCACGCCGACGTCACGTACCACCGCTCGCTGCTCGACCTCAGTTGCCTGTGGGCGATGATGTCGATCGACCGTCCCGACCTGAAGGACGAGCCGTGGCCCTCGGTCAACGCCGGGCGCCTCGCAGCAGCCGAGGACGCCGACCGTCCGATCTTCGACGTGATGCGGCATCGCTCCGTTCTCGTCCATCTGCCCTACGAGAGCTTCTCGACCAGCGTCGAGGAGTTCATCAAGCAGTCGGCCGACGACCCGAAGGTGAAGTCGATCAAGATGACGCTGTACCGCTCCGGCGGGGACAGCGCGGTCATCCGCAGCCTGATCCGTGCGGCCGAGAGCGGCAAGCAGGTGGCGGTCCTCGTCGAGCTCAAGGCGCGCTTCGACGAGGCGACCAACGTGCAGTGGGCGAAGCAGCTCGAGCGCGCGGGGGTTCACGTCGTCTACGGGATGGTCGGGCTGAAGACCCACTCCAAGGTCGTGCTCGTGGTCCGGGACGACGGCGACCGCCTGCGTCGCTACTGCCACATCGGGACCGGCAACTACAACGGCAAGACCGCCAAGATCTACGAGGACCTCGGCCTGCTGACGTGCGACGAGAACATCGGCGACGACGCGATGGAGCTGTTCAACCACCTCACCGGCTACAGCCGCACCGTCGACTACAGCACGCTGCTCGTCGCTCCCCGGGATCTGCGTCGGGCGTTGCTCGATCTGATCGAACACGAATCGTCGTTCGGTCCTGATGGACACATCACGCTGAAGTGCAATTCGCTCGCCGACAAGGAGATGGTCGAGGCGTTGTACGCCGCGAGCGCCACGGGAACACGCATCGATCTGATCGTCCGCGGCATCTGCTGCCTGCGCGCCGGCGTGCCGGGACTGTCGGAGAACATCCGCGCTCGCAGCGTGCTCGGCCGCTACCTCGAACACAGTCGGATCTACCGGTTCGCTCACGGGAACGTCATCCACGGCGAACGGGTCGCCGGAGCGACCGGAGATGCGGTGTACCTCATCGGCTCGGCGGACCTGATGCCGCGCAACCTCAACCGGCGCGTCGAGGTGATGGTGCCGATCGAGCATCCGCGACACACAGCATGGCTCGATCAGGCGATCGAGTTCGCGCTCGACGACGACGTCGTGGCGTGGGAGATGCAGCCGGACGCGTCGTGGGACCGGATCGGCCCGACGAACGCGTTCGAGCCGCATCCTCAGGAACGGATGTACCGCTGGACGGTCGAACGCCAGACGGCCGCCACCTCCACCCGCGGTTCCGACTGAATTCCGACTGACCTGAAGTCCCCGGAGCGACCCGTCGGCCGGGTCGGAACGGGTTCATCACCCGCCCCGCCGCGTTGTTGGCCTGGGGGTCGTCGGTCGTTCACCGTCCGTTCACCGAGTGAGCTGCTCGGTTCACCTTGGCTCCGTAGCTTTTTGTTCGTCGCCCGAGCACTGGGTTCGGCGCGACGTTCAACCCCCCAAACAACACCATTGGAGTTCGACAGCGTGAACAGCAAACGTCGTATTTTCGCCGGGGCAGTCGCCCTTTCATTCGTGGTCGCAGCATGCGGCAGCGATGACGATTCGAGCAGTGACGAAGCCGAGACCGAGGCCAGCGCGGCCGTCGAGGACGCAGAGTCCGCGGTGACCGAGGCCGAAGAAGCCGCCGAGACGGAAACGTCCGAGGCGATGGAAGAAGCAGAGACCGAGACATCCGAAGCGATGGAGGAAGCAGAGACCGAGACCTCCGAAGCGATGGAGGACGAGGGCTCCGAGGAGACCGCCGACCTGTCGAGCCTCTCGGGTGACATCACCATCTCGGGTTCGTCCACCGTCGAACCGGTCTCGGTGCGCGTCCAGGAACTCTTCAACGAGCAGGCTCCCGACGTGAACATCACCGTGGACGGTCCCGGAACCGGTGACGGTTTCGTGCTGTTCTGCGAGGGTTCGACGGACATCTCCGACGCTTCCCGCGCGATCAAGGACGAAGAGGCCGCTGCCTGCGAAGAGGCCGGCATCGAGTTCACCGAGCTCCAGGTCGGGATCGACGGCCTCGCCGTGATCACGAACTCGGCCAACGACGCGGTCGAGTGCCTGTCGTTCGAGCAGATCTACGCCATGGTCGGTCCCGAGTCGACCGGCATCACCAATTGGAGCGATGCGAACGAACTCGCCGTCGAAGTCGGTGGCGAAGGCGACCTGCCCGACGCCGAGCTCGAGATCTACGGCCCCGGTGAGGAATCGGGTACGTTCGACAGCTTCATCGAGATCGTCCTCGAGGGAATCGCCGAAGAGCGTGAGCAGGAGGCGATCACTCGTCCGGACTACAACCCGTCCGCCGACGACAACGTGATCCTGCAGGGCATTCAGGGAGCCGACACGAGCCTCGGTTGGGTCGGCTACGCGTTCGCCGACACTGCGGAGAACGTCAAGCTCCTCGAGGTCGACGGTGGCGAAGGCTGTGTCGCAGCCGACCCGGACACGATCGCATCGAACGAGTACCCGGTCAGCCGGCCGCTGTTCATCTACGTGAACAACGCGACGGCCGCCGAGAACCCGCAGCTCGAGGCGTTCGTCGACTTCTACATGGCGGAGGGTCTCGACACCGCCGTTGCCGAGGTCGACTACGTGGCGCTGAGCGACGATGCCAAGGCCGAGGTTCGGGCCGCCTGGGACAGCGCGCTCTGATCGGTCCCCCCGCCGGGTCCGTCATGACCCGGTGAACGGGTGTCCTCCGGTACCGCATGGTGCCGGAGGACACCGGTGTTCGGCGCCGGAGCACCGACCGCTCCCGCTCCGATCGCCACTACTCTCCCGCCAAACTCTCCACAGGAAGTCATCGAACGCATCGCCATGAGCGACACCACTCTCACCGTGCAGGATTTGGCCGCCCCCGGCGGTCGGCGCGCACGAGAAGTCCTCGTCAGAGTCATCGTGACCCTTGCCGCGATGGTCTCGGTACTGATCTCCGTCCTCATCATCTGGTCGCTCCTCCGGGAGGCCTGGACCTTCATGAGCGAGGTCGATTGGGCGACCACCTGGGGACAGATCGGTTGGTTCCCGCGACGCGGGATCTACGACGTTCCGACGTTGCTCGTGGCCACGATCATCGTCACGGTCGTCGCCATGATCGTCGCCACACCGCTCGGTCTCGGCGCCGCGATCTACCTGTCCGAGTACGCACGGCCCAAGGCCCGCAAGTTCCTCAAGCCCGCGTTGGAGATCCTGGCGGGCATCCCCTCGGTGGTGCTCGGTGCCTTTGCGATCGCGTTCATCGCGCCGAACGTTGTGGCCAACATCGGAGGCGACAGCGGAGGGTCGTTGCTCGCTGCCGGCATCGGCGTCGGGATCCTCACGATTCCGCTCGTCGCATCGATCTCCGAGGACGCGATGCGCTCGGTTCCTCGAGAGCTGCGCGAAGCCTCCTCCGGTCTCGGCGCACGAAAGTTCACGACCGTGACCCGCGTGGTGCTCCCCGCTGCGACGTCGGGGCTGGTCGCCGCATTCATCGTCGCGACCAGTCGAGCGATCGGGGAGACGATGGTCGTCTT
This sequence comes from Ilumatobacter nonamiensis YM16-303, assembly GCF_000350145.1. GTDB lineage: Bacteria > Actinomycetota > Acidimicrobiia > Acidimicrobiales > Ilumatobacteraceae > Ilumatobacter_A > Ilumatobacter_A nonamiensis. The sequence goes on from NZ_BAOL01000026.1 coordinate 30,344, forward strand.
CCTCGCCGGTGGTGCCGCCGATGCGGCGCTCTTCAACGCCGACCCGTACGAAGGCGGCCTCACCATGACCGCCGCCATGGCGTCGCTGGCGAGCGGGACCGACCAGGTGGTCGGCGAAGGTCTGACGTTCCAGAGCCTGTTCTTCGTGGGCCTGGTGCTGTTCGTCATCACACTGCTGTTGAACCTGCTCGGGAACGCATTCGTTGCACGTGTCCGAGAGAAGTACTGAGAAAGCTCCCATGATCTTCACCGAACCCCTCGTCGGCGACAAGACCCGCGAGTCCATCCGAGCGAGTATCACCGAACCCCGCGCCGACGTGGCGGGCCGTGTCTTCAAGGCACTGGTCGTCGGGTCGATCGTGGTCACCCTGCTCATCGTCGGAATCCTGTTCTTCGACCAGATCAACGGCGGCTGGCCGCAGCTGAGCACGCGTCTCGGAGGGTTCCTCCAGGGGACACTCCGCTCTCGATCCGAGGACGAGCTGCTCGGGGTCCACCAAGCCCTGTATGGATCGCTGTGGATCGCCATCTTCGTCGCGGTCTTCGCGTTCCCGATCGGGATCGCCGCAGCGGTGTACCTGGAGGAGTATGCGTCGACGAACAGGTTCACCGGTTTCGTCGAGCTCACCATCCGCAACCTCGCCGGCGTCCCGTCGGTGGTGTACGGACTGCTCGGTCTCTACCTCTTCGTGAACGATGGTTGGATCAAGGAGAACATCACCAATGGTCCCACGGTCATCTCCGCAGGTCTGACCCTCGCGATCCTGGTTCTCCCGGTGGTGATCATCACCTCGCAGGAAGCCCTCCGATCGGTTCCGTCGGGACTGAAGGAAGGCGCATACGGAGTCGGGGCGACGAAGTGGGACGTGATCCGCACGCAGATGCTTCCGTACGCCGCCCCCGGCATCCTCACCGGAACTCTGCTCTCGATGTCGCGCGCGATCGGCGAAGCGGCCCCGCTGATCTTGATCGGTGCGATCACCGGTGGCCTCACGGCCAACCCGGGCTTCACCGACGTCGGCGCACTCGACGACCGATTCACCGCCATGCCGATCATCATCACGACGTGGGTCCAGCAGTCCGGGCGTGATGCAGGATTCGCCGTTGCGGCCGCCGCAGCGATCGTCGTCCTGTTGTGCTTCGTCCTGCTGCTGAACCTCGCGGCGATTCTGCTGCGGAACCGATACGAGAACAAGCGCACCGTCTGACGTCAGCGCATGAACATCGACGACCATCCCCCCACCCACCCCTTCGACACAGCTCAGGTGCAACAATGAAACTGAGGACCACTGAAATGACCGACACCGACAGCTCAGGCGTAGCCGCGGAGGCCGAGACGCAGGACGAGTACGGCGCATCGGCGGCGTCCGCACGAAACGTGTTCGAGGCGCGCGCGCTCAACGTCTTCTACGGCGACTTCCGCGCTGTTCGAGACGTCGATCTCGACATCCGGGAGCATGAGATCACGGCGTTCATCGGCCCCTCGGGCTGCGGCAAGACCACACTCCTGCGTTGCTTCAACCGGATGAACGATCTTATCCCGTCCGCGCGTGTCGAGGGATCGCTCCGCTATCACGACGTCGACCTGTACGACGAGGGCGTCGACTCGGTGGAGGTGCGCCGGCGGATCGGCATGGTGTTCCAGAAGCCGAATCCGTTCCCCAAGTCGATCTACGACAACGTGGCCTACGGCCCTCGGGTCGCCGGACGCGCGAAGAAGAAGAGCGACACCGATGACATCGTGGAGCGTTCGCTCCGTCGTGCCGCGCTGTGGGACGAGGTGAAGGACCGCCTCAACACCTCGGCGCTGGGAATGTCGGGTGGCCAGCAGCAGCGGCTGTGCATCGCTCGCGCCGTTGCCGTCGACCCCGACGTGTTGCTGATGGACGAGCCGTGCTCGGCGCTCGACCCGATCGCCACCGCGCGCATCGAGGAACTGATGCAGGAGATCAAGGACGAGTACACGATCGTGATCGTGACCCACAACATGCAGCAGGCTGCGCGTACGAGCGATCGGACTGCGTTCTTCTCCGTCGAGGTGAGCGAGACGAGCGACACGCGCACGGGGATCATGGTGGAGATGAATCCCACCGAGAAGGTGTTCTCCTCGCCCGACGACGAGCGGACGGAGCAATACGTCACGGGCCGGTTCGGCTGATGACCGACGAGCTGCGAACGCACTTCCGCGAGCAACTCGACGAGATCCGGCGCGAGATCGCGCTGATGGGCGCCGGCGTGACCGAGCTCGTCCCGCGGGTGACCGAGATCCTGCTCGACGTCGATCTGGAAGCAGCCGAATACGTCATCCTGGGCGACGCCGAGTACGA
>NZ_BAOL01000025.1 GCF_000350145.1 Ilumatobacter nonamiensis YM16-303
GCCCATCCGGTGTCAGGCACCCGATGAGGCGATCACCACGATCACTCCCCAGTTCCCTCATCGGGTGCCTGACACCGATGAGGCCGAAAGGAAACTCACATGGGAATCCATGTCGCCATCGAACACCGCACGGTCTACAAGTTCGACCGGACCACCACGATCCATCCGCACATCTTCCGGCTGCGACCGGCCCCGCACTCGCGCACGCCGATCCTCTCCTACAGCCTGAAGGTGTCGCCGAAGGATCACTTCCTGAACTGGCAGCAGGATCCGTTCGGCAACTACCTCGCGCGGCTCGTGTTCAACGAACCGTCCGACCACCTGGACATCACCGTCGACCTCGTTGCCGACATGACCGCGATCAACCCGTTCGACTTCTTCGTCGAGGAGTCGGCCGAGAAGTATCCGTTCGTCTACGACCCGCAGACGGCCCGCGACCTGGATGCGTACCTCCGGCCCGCTCACCATGCAGGTCCGTTGATGAAGAAGTGGCTCGACGGCATCGATCGCTCGAAGCGGATCAGGATCCAGGACTTCCTCGTCGGGCTCAATCAGCGGCTCTACGAGGACATCGCCTACTCGGTACGGATGGAGCCCGGTGTCCAGACTCCCGAGCAGACGTTCGAACGCGGGATCGGATCGTGTCGTGACACCGGGTGGCTGCTCGTGGAGGCTCTGCGCCACCTCGGGCTCGCGGCACGGTTCGTGTCCGGCTACCTCGTGCAGCTGACGAGTGATCAGCCCGCGCTCGACGGTCCCGGTGGTCCCGACGCCGACTTCACCGACCTCCACGCGTGGGCCGAGGTGTACGTGCCCGGCGCCGGCTGGATCGGGATGGACCCCACCTCCGGGTTGTTCGTCGGCGAGGGCCACATCCCGCTGGCGTGCACGCCGCACCCGATCTCCGCGGCACCGATCACCGGAGCGACGAGCAAGACCGAGGTCGAGTTCGAGTTCGCCAACGTCGTGCGCCGCGTCCGGGAGGACCCTCGGGTGACGTTGCCGTACACCGCAGAGCAGTGGACCGCCATCGATGCGCTCGGCGAGCAGGTCGACGAACGACTCGATGCGGGCGACGTCCGCCTCACGATGGGCGGCGAGCCGACGTTCGTGTCGATCGACGACATGGACGGCGACGAGTGGAACATCAGCGCCGACAGCCCGGCCAAGCGCGCCCTCGCGCACGACCTCACCGAGCGTCTGCGTGATCGGTTCGCGGTCGGAGGCGTCGTCCAGTACGGCCAGGGCAAGTGGTATCCCGGCGAACCGCTGCCACGGTGGCAGATCGGCATCGTGTGGCGCCGTGACGGCGAGCCGCTCTGGAACGACCCGACGCTGCTGGCCGATCCCTCGTCACCCGGCACCTCCACGAACGCTGACGCGGAGGCGGTGATGGCCGGCATCGCCCGACGATTCGGTCTCGGTGAGGCCGACGTGCTGTCCGCCTTCGAGGACCCGATCGACCAGGTCTGGAACGAGGCGCGGCTGCCCGCAGGCGAGCCGCCCGAGGTCGACGTCACCGATGACGAGGCCGACGCGATCGCCGAACCGGACGCGCGGCGAGAGCTGCTCGAGCGGCTCAGTGGCCCCGTCGCCGAACCAGCGGGCTACGTGCTGCCGATGCATCCGTCGGACGACGATGACGGTTGGGAGAGCACCCGATGGACGCTGCGACGCGGACGGCTGTATCTCACACCGGGCGACTCACCGATCGGGCTCCGCCTGCCGATCGACTCGCTCACCTGGGTTCCGTTCCCGTCGCCGTTCCAACGTTCGCCCTTCGAGACGCGCGGGGCGCTTCCCGTTCCCGGCGTGACGCCCGACCCGGTGCGTTCCGATCGCCGCGACTTCACCGACGTGAGCGCGGTCGACCCCGCGTCGCCGTCGGCGCTCGCCGTCGAAACCCGCGACGGGCACGTGCGGGTCTTCCTCCCGCCGTTGGAGGAGGCGGAGCGCGCCGTCGAGCTGTTGAGCGTGATTGAGTCGGTGGCCGCCGAGCTCGAGATCCCGGTGGTGATCGAGGGGTACGCGATCCCGCGTGACCCGCGCTTCGACATGCTGATGGTCACCCCCGACCCCGGGGTCATCGAGGTCAACGTGCAGCCGACCGGCAACTGGGCCGACCTGCGCACGGTCGTCGAGACAATCTACGAAGAGGCGCGTCTGTCCCGGCTGGGGACCGAGAAGTTCGCGCTCGACGGGAGCCATACGGGTACCGGTGGCGGCAACCACGTCACGCTGGGCGGGGTGACGCCGGCGGACAGCCCGCTGCTCCGTCGACCCGATCTGTTGCGCAGCATGGTCACCTATTGGCAGCATCATCCGTCGCTGTCGTTCTTGTTCTCCGGGCAGTTCATCGGCCCGACCAGCCAGGCGCCGCGCGTCGACGAAGGTCGTGCCGACACGCTGTACGAACTCGAGATCGCGTTCGCGGAACTCGAGCGCGCGACCGGCGACGACGGAACGGCTCCGCCGTGGATCGTCGACCGCCTGCTCCGCCACCTGCTCGTCGACCTGACCGGCAACACCCACCGGTCCGAGTTCTGCATCGACAAGCTGTTCAGCCCCGACTCCGAACGTGGGCGACTCGGAATCCTCGAATTGCGTGCGTTCGAGATGCCACCCCACGCCCAGATGGCGCTCGTGCAGGCACTGCTCGTGCGGTCGCTCGTCGCCCGGTTCTGGGAGGAGCCGTACAGCGGCCCGCTCGTCCGGTGGGACACCGAGTTGTCCGACCGGTTCATGCTCCCGCACTTCGTGCGCTCCGACATCCACGATGTCGTCGCCGACCTGCAGGCGCACGGCATCGACTTCCAGGCGTCGTGGCTCGAGCCGTTCCTCGAGTTCCGCTTCCCCTTGATCGGTGAGGCGGTCATCGATGACGTCCGCCTCGAGGTCCGGCGGGCGATCGAGCCCTGGCACGTGCTGGGCGAGGAGGCGTCGGGCAGCGGGACCGCTCGATACGTCGACTCGTCGGTCGAGCGACTCCAGGTGCAGGTCGACGGCGTCAACCCCGAACGTCATGTGGTGACCTGCAACGGGGTCCCGCTTCCGTTGCGCGCGTCGGCGACGGCGGGAACGAGTGTCGCGGGCGTCCGCTTCAAAGCGTGGGCACCGTGGTCGGCGCTGCACCCGACGATCGACAAGACCGGGCCGTTGGCGTTCGATGTGGTCGATCGTTGGACACGGCGTTCCCTGGGCGGAGCGACCTATCACGTGGTGCATCCGGGTGGACTCGGATACGAGTCGTTCCCCGTCAACGCCACGGAGGCCGAGACGCGACGCGGCAGCCGATTCGAACGTCGCGGGCACACGCCGGGAACCGTCGACGTCTCGGCGATCGACGAACTCGCGGTGCAGATCCCGGTCGAGCATCCTCGGACGCTCGACCTGCGCCGTTTCGCCGGGTTCCTCGACGGGTAGCGTCCGCTGATGCAGCCCTTCAACTGCGCCGTCTGCGGCCAGATCGTCTTCTTCGACAACTCGACGTGCCTTCGTTGCAGCTCGCCGCTCGGGTATCTCCGCTCCGAACGGGCGCTCGTCGCCCTGGAAACGCCCGAGGGCGAGGACGATGCGACGGCGATGATCACGGCGGCGGCGATGGAGCGGGCCGACCGTCCCGGCCGAACGTACCGGCGGTGTGCGAATCAGATCATCGCGCGATGCAATTGGCTCCTGACCGAGGACGACGAGGGCGAACTGTGCGCCAGCTGTCGCCTCACCGCGGTGCGGCCGAACGACGACGAGGTCGACGCGCTCGAGGCGTTCGCCGACGCCGAGCAGGCGAAACGGCGGCTGTTGCATCAGCTCGACATCATCGGTCTGCCGGTGGTCGGGCGGGACGAGGACGAAGAGCGCGGTGTCGCGTTCGAGTTCCTGTCGTCGCGCAATCAGCAGGTGATGACCGGACACGACGGCGGCGTGATCACCCTCGACCTGTCCGAGTCCGACGACGCGCACCGCGAGTTCGTCCGCCAACAGATGGGCGAGGCGTACCGCACGGTGCTCGGCCACCTGCGCCACGAGATCGGTCACTACTACTGGCCGCGTCTGGTCGTCGACGCCGACCGCGTCGAGGGGTTCCGCGAGCTGTTCGGGGACGAGACGATCTCGTACCAGGACGCGCTCGATCAGCACTACGCCGATGGCGACGCCTCGACATCCTGGGTCGACAGCTACGTCAGCGAGTACGCCACGATGCACCCGTGGGAGGACTGGGCGGAGACGTTCGCCCACTATCTCCACATCCGTGCGGGTCTCCACACGGCGAAGGCCTACGGCATCACGATCGGCGAACCGGCCGTGACCGCGGCGCGGGAGACCTACACCCCGGACGTGGGAGTGGACGTCGGGCCGACCGTGCAGGCATGGCTCGGGCTGACGCTCGGCCTCAATGCGATGTCACGGTCGATCGGTGAAGGCGACCTGTATCCGTTCGTGTTGTCGACCGACGTGATCGCGAAACTCGATTTCGTCCACCGCTGTGTGACCGCGGGAACCGAAGCGCCGGCTACTGACCGGAGTGCAGCTCGGAGTTGAGTTCGCCCCACGACTTGGCGCGCGGTCGGGCGATGACCTGACCGGTTTGTCCATCGCGGATGAACAGCAACCCGCCCATCCCGGAGATCTCGCGACCGCGCTTCACCCCGTCCGGCGTCATGACGGGTGTGGATGCCGTGACGTAGAGGCCGGCTTCGACGGCACAGTCGTCGCCGAGGCTGATGCCCACGCCGGCGTTCGCACCCAGCAGACACCGCTCGCCGATGGAGATGACCTCGGTCCCACCGCCGGACAGCGAACCCATGACCGACGCGCCGCCACCGATGTCGGAGCCGTTGCCGACGACCACACCCGCCGAGATCCGACCCTCCACCATCGAGGTGCCGAGTGTGCCGGCGTTGAAGTTGCAGAAGCCTTCGTGCATCACGGTGGTGCCCTCGGCCAGGTGCGCGCCGAGCCGGACGCGGTCGGCGTCGGCGATGCGGACGCCGGACGGAATGACGTAGTCGGTCATCCGTGGGAACTTGTCGAGACCGTGCACGCTCAGAACCCGCACCGGCGAGTCGGTCGCCTGCTTGACGGCGAGGCGGACGTCGTCGAGGTCACCGATCGCGACCGGGCCCAGGTTCGTCCACGCCACGTTGTTGAGTGCACCGAACGTGCCGTCCATCTCGATCGAGCGGGGAGCGGCGAGGCGGTGCGAGAGCAGATGGAGGCGGAGATACGCGTCCTCCGCTGACGCGGGGGCTTCGTCGACGTCGACCGAGATCCGGACCGGACGAATCGTCACCTTCCGGAGTTCGTCGACCGTGTCGCGCCGTCCGAGCCCGTTCTCGATCTCGTCGGCGATGCCCTTCGCGACCATTTCGGTGTTGCCGAATTCGCCCCATCCGAGCCAGCGGTACCAGGTGTCGAGGGTCGACCCGTTCGAGTCGACCGTTGCGAGGCCAGCGCCCCACGCCATGCGTGTCATCGTCAATCAGTCCTTCGGTTGCGGTTGGGTCAGTTTGCTTCGGGTCGGAGCGTCGGGAAGAGGATCACTTCCTTGATCGAATCCGCGCCGGCGAGCAGCATCGCGAGGCGATCGATCCCGATCCCGAGGCCACCCGTGGGAGGCATGCCGTACTCGAGTGCTCGAAGATAGTCCTCGTCGAGGCTTCCGGCCTCGGCGTCGCCCGCTTCCTTCGCGGCCTGTTCTTCCTCGAATCGCAGGCGCTGTTCGACCGGGTCGTTCAGCTCGCTGTAGCCGTTGCCGATCTCGCGGCCGTCGACGAAGATCTCGAACCGCTCGGTGAGGTACGGATCGTTGCGGTCGACCCGTGCCAGCGGCGAGATCTCGACCGGGTGTCCGGTCACGAACGTCGGGCGGACGATCGACGATTCGGATGTCTTCTCGAAGAGTTCCTCGATGATCTTGCCGGTGCCCCACCGGTCCTCGACGAAGACGTCGTGGTCGGCGGCGACACGACGCGCATCGAGGAGTGGCATCGACGGATGCAGTTCGACGCCGGTGCCCTCCGACGCGTAGTCGATCATCCGCTTGCGTGGCCAGGATTCGGCGAGATCGACCGATTCACCGCGCACCTCGATCACGGTCGTCCCGAGCGCATCGCGCGCGGCGGTCGTGATCAGTTCCTCGCTGATGTCCATGACCTCGTTCCAGTCGCCGAACGCCTGGTAGAGCTCCATCATCGTGAACTCGGGATTGTGTCGCGTCGACACACCCTCGTTGCGGAACGTGCGCGCGATCTCGTACACCCGCTCCATCCCGCCGACGATCAGTCGCTTCAGGTAGAGCTCGACGGCGATTCGCAGGTAGAGATCCATGTCGAGCGTGTTGTGATGCGTCGTGAACGGCCGGGCGTGAGCGCCACCGACCTCGGGGTGCAGCACTGGGGTCTCGACCTCGATGAACCCGTGCGTCGCCAACGTACGTCGGAAACTGGCGATCGTCTCGTGGCGGATCTCGAAGTTGCGACGCGCCTCTTCGTTGACGATCAGGTCGGCGTAGCGCTGACGGAAACGGGTGTCGACGTCGGCGAGTCCGTGCCACTTGTCGGGCATCGGTCGGATCGCCTTGGAGAGCAGCGCGAGCTCGCTCGGCTTGACCGAGAGTTCGCCCTTGCGAGTGGTCATCACGGTGCCATCGACGCCCAGCCAGTCGCCCAGGTCGAGGGCCTTCGCTGCGGCGAACGCATCGTCGCCCACGACCGCCTTCGAGATGAACAGCTGCACTTCGCCGGAGCGATCCCGGATCGTCGCGAAGACCAGCTTGCCAGAATCCCGTTTGAGCATGATCCGGCCGGCGACCGAGACCGCGTCGTCGGTTTCGACGCCGGGTTCGAGTTCTCCCCACGTCCGGCGGACCTCGGCGAGCGTGTGGGTGCGGTCGAAGCGGTACGGGTAGGGGTTCAGACCCTGCTGGCGCATCTCGTCGAGCAGTCCCAGCCGGCGCGCCTTCTCTGCGGCGAGACCACTCCCGGAGAGTTCGTCGGATTCTGCTGGATCGGGTTCGTCGCTCACGATGGAATGACCGTAGCGATTCACGAGCGACGGCCCACACATCGATTCGGCTCCAACCTCTAGCCTGAGCACGTGCCCGAACGTTTCGTGATCATCGGTGGTGGACCGGCAGGGAATGTCGCCGCCACCTACGCCGCTCGGATGGGAGCGGAGGTGACCGTGATCGAACGTGATGTGATCGGAGGTGCTGCGCACCTCTGGGACTGCATCCCGTCGAAGTCGATGATCGCCACCGGGGGAGCGATGAGCTTCATGCGGCGCTCGGAGGGCATGGGTCTCGAGAACGAGTCCCCGGCGATCGACGTCGGGGCACTGACCTCGCGGATCGAGCGGATCGAGGAGAAGATGAGCGCGAACACGACGCAGCTCCTCAGCAGCCAGGGAATTCGCATGATCTCGGGCAGTGGACGCTTCCTCGACGACCACCATGTCGAGGTCACGACCGAGGACGGAACGACCGAGCAGATCGAGTTCGACTCGGCGCTGGTCTCGACCGGTTCTCGCCCGCGGATCCCGGAGTGGTGTTCGCCCGACGGCGACCGAATCCTCACCACGCGAGACTGTTACCCGCCGAACGTCTTCCCCGACAGCGTGACCGTCGTCGGCTCTGGCGTCACCGGTGTCGAGTTCGTCCACATGTTCTCGTCGTTCGCGTCCGACGTGACGTTGGTCGTCAGCCGCCAGCAGGTGCTGCCAGGAAAGGACCCCGAGGTCGCTGCGGTGCTCGAGGAAGAGTTCATGCGGCGGGGCGTCAAGTTGCTGATGGGCGCACGAGCTCAGGCGATCGAGCGGGTGGACGCCGACGGACAGCCCGACCCGGCCGGCGAGCAGGTCGTCGTGCGCTGCGACGACGGCCGGTCGGTCACGTCATCTCACGCAGTCCTCGCCATCGGATCGATTCCGAACACTGCGGACATCGGCCTCGACGCGGCCGGCGTGAACGTCGACGGTGGCGGATATGTCGAGATCAACCACCACTGTGTCACGAACGTCGGCCACATCTACGCGGCCGGCGACATCAGCGGCAAGCTGCCGCTCTCGTCGGTCGCGTCGGTCCAGGGTCGAAAGGTCGCCGAGCACGTGATGGGCCTGCACACCCGCAGCCATCGCCACCTCGACTACGACAAGGCCGCCTCGGCGATCTTCACCGAGCCCGAGATCGCCGACGTCGGTCTCGCCGAAGCCGAGGCCTTCGCCTCCGGCCGCAAGATCCGGGTCACGAAGGTCCCGTTCTCGGCCACGGCCAAGGCGATGATCAACAACGACACCCGCGGGTTCGTCAAGATCATCTCCGATCCGGCCACCGGCGTCATCCTCGGCGGTTCGATCGTCGGCCGCCACGCCGCCGAGCTGATCTCGGTGATCGCCGTCGCCGTCACCGCCGGCCTCACCGTCACCGACCTCGTCGAGAGCATCCTCGTGCACCCCGCGCTCAGCGAAGCCCTCGCCGAAGCCGCCGAGTAGGCGAGGAGCCTGCGGTCGCCTGTCGATCGACGGTCGCCGCCCCGACCTTCGGTGGGTGATCGACTGAGTCCCGGGGACGAATTCTGCAGAATCGCAACCTGGGTTGCGCTCGGTGCAACCCAGGTTGCGAATCCGTCGAACGATTCACCGGAGGACTCCCGTCGATCGGCTCCCCGGCAACTCTGACGCACCCCGTCGCGATCATCGAGGGATGAAGCCGATCATCGAGGCACCCACGACGGCGTTCGAGCGAGAACTCGCGCATCTGCTCCACGAGATCCTCCGCGAGTCGCCGCGGCGGGGGCTCGCGGCGCTCCGGGTGTTGGACGATCTCTACCTGCCCTGGTTGGAGCGCCGCCTCGTCCATCGGATGCGGGCGGGCGGGCGGCGCGTCGTGGACCGGCATCGGCCGCATCCTCGGTATCAGCCGCCAAGCGGTGCAGAAGCGCTACGACCGACCGGCATCGGTGGAAAGCTTGATGCCGCCAACGCTTCCGGAGAAGGCCTCGGGGCCGTGTCGGGAGCACCGCGAAATCCTCGTCAAGCTGCGCCACCTCCGGGAATTGGAGAGCGCCGACCGGCGCGGCGAGGCGGTTCCGTGGTGAGGCCTACTGCATTTATTCGATGACGGCGAGGATGTCGCCGCCGCCGACGGTGTCTCCGGCGGCGACCTTGATCTCCGTCACGGTGCCCGCCTTCTCGGCGTTGATCTGATTCTCCATCTTCATCGCCTCGAGCACGAGGACGCCGGCCCCGGCCTCCACCTCTTGGCCGACCTCGACGAGGATCTTGACGATCGTGCCCTGCATCGGGGCTTCGATGCTGCCGCTCGCCGCAGCTCCGCCGCCGCTCGACGCGGCGCGCTTCTCACGCTTCTTGGCCGGTGCTGCCGCGCCGCCGGCGACGACGGCCGGCTGCTCCGGAACCCACATCGCCACGTCGAAGCGCTTGCCGTTGACCTCGACGGTCGTGTCGCGACGGACCAGCGGCGGTGCGTCCTCGTCGTCACTCGCGGGCGCGGCGGCCGGTGTGGCCGACACGTCCGACAGATCGAGGGTTTCCTCGACCCACTTCGTCGAGTGGGTGATCGCGGCGAAGTCGGGGTGACGCAGGATCGCGAGGTCTGCGGGGATGGTCGTGGCCACACCTTCGACCACCAGTTCGTCGAGCGCGCGGATGGTGCGCGCGATCGCCACATCGCGATCACGACCCCACACGACGAGCTTGCCCACCAGGTTGTCGTAGTACTGGCTGACCTCGTCGCCGGACATGTAGCCCGTGTCGAAGCGAACGCCGAAGCCGTCCGGCGGGACGAGCGACGTGATCGGGCCCGGTGACGGGAGGAACTTGCCGCCCGCCGGGTCCTCGGCGTTGATGCGGATCTCGATCGAGTGGCCCCGACGTGCCTCGTTGACCTGCTCCTGGGTCATCGGGAGTTCCTCGCCCGCAGCGACACGGATCTGCCACTCCACGAGGTCGATGTCGGTGATCATCTCGGACACGGGGTGTTCGACCTGGAGGCGGGTGTTCATCTCGAGGAAGAAGAACTCGCCGTCCTGATAGATGAACTCGACGGTGCCGGCGCCGTAGTAGCCGACCGCGTTGGCCGCCTTGACCGCGGCTTCACCCATCGCCTCTTCGACGCCCTCGGGCAGTCCGGGTGCAGGAGCTTCCTCGACCAGTTTCTGGTGTCGGCGCTGTGCGGAGCAGTCACGGCTGGAGACCCAGACACAGTTGCCCTGCTTGTCGCCGACGAGTTGGATCTCGACGTGGCGCGGCCACGTGAGGTAGCGCTCGACGTAGACCTCGTCACGGCCGAAGAAGCTCTTGGCCTCGCGTTGGGCCGACGCGAACGCGTCGTCGACCTCCGCGGCGGAGTGGACGATCTTCATCCCGCGTCCACCGCCACCGAACGCGGCCTTGATGACCGCCGGCCAGCCGAACTCGTCGGCGAACGCCCGGACGTCGTCGGGCCCGGTCGCGAACTCGGTCATCCCGGGCACGATCGGCGCTCCTCCGCGGACCGCAGCCTGACGGCTCGACACCTTGTCGGACATCTCGTCCATCGCTTCTGGCGGTGGGCCGATGAACTCGACGCCGAGCGCCGCCACGGCGCGTGCGAAATCGGGGTTCTCGCTGAAGAAGCCGTAGCCCGGGTGTACGGCGTCGGCGCCACTGGTCCGGATCGCGTCGAGCAGCTTGTCCGAGTCGATGTAGCTCTCCGCTGCGGTGGTGCCACCGAGCGCGTAGGCCTCGTCAGCGATGCGTACGTGGAGGGAGTCACGATCGAGTTCGGAATAGACGGCGACCGTCTGGATGCCCATCTCCCGGGCAGCTCGAATGACACGGACGGCGATTTCGCCTCGGTTGGCGATCAGGATCTTCTTGAGCACGAGTGCAAATGTAGGGGCCGTGACCGACTTCGCTGGCATTTGGACGATCGAGCACGTCGCCGAGACGGGAAGTACCAACGCCGACCTGATCGAACGCGCCGACAGCGGAGCGGCCGCGGATCGCACCGTCTTGCGCACCGATCACCAGACTGCGGGCCGCGGACGGCTCGATCGGAGGTGGGACGCACCGCCCGGGACGAACCTGCTCACCTCGATCCTGTTCACCGACCCGCCCTCGGTACCGACGGAGCTTCCGCAGGCCGTCGCAGTGGCCTCACTCACGGCTGTCGAAGAACTTGCCGGCCGGGGTCTCGACGGAAGGCTCGAACTCAAGTGGCCGAACGACCTGTTGCTCGACGGGAGGAAACTGTCGGGTGTCCTGTCCCAGCGAACGGTGTCGGGCGCGGTGGTCGTCGGGATCGGGTTGAACGTGGGGTGGGCACCCGAGGGCGCAGCGTGCCTGCGCGATGACTTGGACCTGGACACGGACCCCGCCACGTTCCTCGAGTGCCTGTTGAGCGCGCTCGACGAGATTCTGGCGAGCGGTGATGTTGTCGCCCGCTACCGGGAGCGCCTGTCGACGTTGGGGCTGGACGTACGCATCGAACTGCCCGGCGGAACGACGCTCACCGCCGTCGCGGTCGACCTGGACGAAGGTGGTCGCCTCATCGTCGAGTCCTCGGAATCCGGTCGGATGACGCTCGATGTCGGTGACATCGTTCACCTCCGCCCAGGATGATGATCTGCTGATTGCCGTGGGGGCGGGGTGAGCGCCGTCTAGCGTTTCGCTCATGCAGATGCGGCACGACGATCTTCCGCGCGCCCGCCCGCGTCGCCGGACGTCCACGCGCCTCGGTGCCCTGTTCGCTGCGATCTTCGCGGTCGTCGGTGCGGCGGGCGTGATCACCGCCGCCGACCGGCAGGTCGAGAACGTCGATCGCATCGAGGACCTCGACGACATTCTGGCCGCCGTGGACGGCCCCGCGGTGAACTACCTCCTGATCGGATCCGACTCCCGCGAAGGGATCGACGGGGAGACCGACGAGACGGCCACGATCGGCAGCGAGACCGACGTCACGGGACGTCGCAGCGACACGATCATGATCCTGCGCCAGGAGGAGGACGGCAACGGTGCCGCGATCCTCAGCCTCAACCGTGACCTGTGGGTGACGATGGCCGACACGGGCCAGCAGGACCGGATCAACTCCGCCTACAACCGCGGCGCCGACGTACTCGCCGCGACGATCACCCAGAACTACGGGATCCCGATCAACCACGTCGTCGACGTGGACTTCACCGGCTTCAAACAGATCGTCGACACCATCGGGGGGACGACGATCTGCTTCGACTACCCGGTCCGCGACGTGAAGAGCGGGCTGAACCAGCCCGCCGGCTGCAACAACCTCACCGGAGACCAGGCCCTGGCCTACGCCCGCAGCCGTACCTACCAGGAGTTCCGCGACGGCGACTGGCAGACCGACGGCACGGCCGACATCGGTCGAGTTCAGCGCCAGCAGCAGTTCATCGCCACCACGGTCAACGAAACGCTGAGCGAACTCCAGGCCGATCCGTTCCTCGCGTCGGACCTGATCAACGCCACGTCCGGCTCGCTTCGGCTCGATCCCAACCTCGACCCGCTGGCCGCTGCCGGCACCCTGCGCAAGGCGTTCGGGACCGGGCTCACCACCTACACCCTGCCGGTGGACGGCGCGACCATCGACGGGAAGTCGGTGCTCGTCGTGCAGCCCACCCGGGAGTCCGAAGACATCCTGAACTACTTCCGCGGGACCGGTCCGCTTCCGCCGACCACGCTCCCGGCCGGCTGAGCGCCGGCCCGGTCTATGGTGACGGCGTGAAGTGCGAGAACAGTCGATGAAGGGAATCGTGCTCGCCGGGGGAACCGGCTCACGGCTCCATCCGGTGACGCTCGGGACCTCGAAGCAGCTGCTTCCGGTCTACGACAAGCCGATGGTCTACTACCCGCTGTCGGTGCAGATGTTGGCCGGCATCAGCGAGGTGCTGATCATCACGACACCGGAGGATGCGGGGTCGTTCCAGCGGCTGCTCGGCGATGGCTCGCAGTGGGGAATGCGGCTGGACTACGCGGTCCAGGAACGTCCTGAAGGACTCGCCCAGGCGTTCCTCATCGGGGCCGACTTCCTCGACGGTGGCGGCGCCTCGCTCGTCCTCGGCGACAACATGTTCTACGGCGCCGGGTTCTCCGACACCGTGGCGGCCGCGTCGGCGCAGGCTTCGGGTGCCACCATTTTCGGGTACCAGGTGAACGATCCCCAGCGCTACGGGATCGTCGAGATCGATGCCGAGGGCATGGCCGTCTCGATCGAGGAGAAGCCGAAGGAACCGCGCAGCAACTGGGCCGTCACCGGTCTGTACTTCTTCGATGACCGCGTCGTCGACGCGGCGCGCGGTGTGACGCCGTCGGCGCGCGGGGAACTGGAGATCACGTCGGTGATCGAGTACTACCTCGAGCGCGGCGACCTCCGGGTCGAGAAACTCAACCGCGGTCATGCCTGGCTCGACACCGGAACCTTCGATTCGATGATCGAGGCGTCGGAGTTCGTCCGCGTGATCCAACACCGCCAGAACCGCCAGATCGCCTGCCTCGAGGAGATCGCCTGGGAGATGGGGTGGATCGACGACGAGACCGTGAGGGCCGCGGGAACGGCGATGGAGAAGAACAGCTACGGCCAGTACCTGCTCGCGTTGGTCGACGGGTTCGGCCGATGAAGCTCGTTCCGACGGCGCTGGGCGACGTGGTCGAGATCCAACCGGTCCGCCACGGTGATGCCCGAGGCTGGTTCAGCGAGGTCTTCACCGCGTCGGCGATGGCGGAGGCGGGGATCGTCCGCCCGTTCATCCAGGACAACGAGTCGTTCTCGGCCGCCGTCGGTACGTTGCGTGGCATCCACTACCAACTGGAGCCGTTCGCACAGGACAAGATCGTGCGGGTCGTGCGCGGGTCGGTGCTCGACGTGGCGGTCGACCTGCGGCGCGGTTCGCCCACGTTCGGCGAGCACGTCACGGTCACGTTGACGGGCGACGCCGGCAATCAGCTGCTCGTCCCGGCAGGTTTCGGACACGGTTTCGTCACCCTCCAACCCGACACTCATGTCGCGTACAAGGTGACCGCTCCGTATGCGCCGGAACGCGAACGTTCGATCCGGTGGGACGATCCGACGCTCAGCATCGATTGGCAGCTCGCCGGAGCCGACCCGATGGTCTCCGAGCGCGACGCCGAAGCGCCGCTGCTCACGGATCAGCCAGACCTCTTCGATCTCCCACGTTCGGAGACTCCTGCATGAAACTGTTCGTCACCGGCGCCGCCGGATTCATCGGCTCGAACTACGTGCGCCACGTGCTGGACTCGACCGACCACGAGGTCACGATCTACGACGCCCTCACGTACGCGGGGAACCTGGCGTCGATCCGCGACGTGCTCGATGACTCGCGATGCGAGTTCGTCCATGCCGACATCTGCGACCGCGACGACGTGGCCACGGCGATGGACGGACACGACGCGGTCGTCCACTTCGCCGCCGAGACGCACGTCGACCGCTCGATCGCCGATGGATCGGCGTTCGTCCGCACCAATTGCGTCGGGACGAACGTGCTGTGCGATGTCGCGAACCAGGTGGGGATCGGCAAGTTCCTGCACATCTCGACCGACGAGGTGTACGGCTCGGTGGAGGAGGGGTCGTCGAAGGAGACGGACCCGCTCGAACCACGCTCGCCCTACTCGGCGGCCAAAGCCGGGTCCGACCTGATCGCCCTCAGCTACCACGTCACCTACGGCTTGCCCGTCGTCGTGACCCGGTGCTCGAACAACTACGGGCCGTACCAGTTCCCCGAGAAGATGATCCCGCTGTTCACGACGAACCTGATCGACGGCCGGCAGGTGCCGCTGTACGGCGACGGACTGAACATCCGGGACTGGATCCACGTCGAGGATCACAACATTGCGGCTCACCTCGTGTTGGAGCAGGGCACGGTCGGCGAGGTGTACAACATCGGCGCCGGCAACGAACTGACGAATGTCGAGCTCACGCATCGCCTGCTCGAACTGTGCGGGCGCGACGAGTCGTTCATCCGCCCGGTCGAGGACCGGAAGGGCCACGACCGGCGCTACTCGGTCGACATCTCGAAGATCACCGATCTCGGATGGTCGCTCTCGCGGAGCTTCGACGACAACCTCGCCACGACGGTCGAGTGGTATCGCGAGAACCGTGAATGGTGGGAACCGCTCAAGGCTCGCGCCGCCCTGTGATGCCGTGAAGTTCCTGGTCACCGGCGCTGCCGGCCAACTCGGTACCGACGTGGTCGCGCACCTCGCCGACACCGACCACGAGGTGGACGGGAGGGACCGAGCGATGCTCGACATCTCCGACGCAACCGCTGTCGACCGCGCGCTCGCCGCCACGAAGCCCGACGTGGTGATCAACGGTGCAGCGTTCACGGCCGTCGATCGTTGCGAGAACGAGGTCGACGTCGCCACGGCCATCAACGAGCACGGTGTCCGGCACCTGGCTCGCGCCTGTGCTCGACACGAGACGCACCTGATCCACATCAGCACCGACTACGTGTTCGACGGCACCCTCGATCGTCCCTACCGGGAGGACGACACGACGAACCCGCAGTCGGTGTACGGACGGACGAAGCTGGCCGGGGAGCGCGCCGCGTTCGACGAGCTGGGCGACGATGCCACGGTGGTGCGCACGTCGTGGGTCTGTGGTGAGCACGGCAACAACATGGTCAAACTCGTGATCCGGCTCGCCGCCGGAGACACCCCGCTCGCGTTCGTCGACGACCAGCGCGGATGTCCGACGTTCACCGCTGATCTTGCGCCGTCACTCGTCGCGCTCGCGGAACAGCGCCCCGGTGGCGTCGTCCACCTGACGAACTCGGGAGCCGTCTCGTGGTACGAGTTCGTTCGCGCGACACTGACCGCTTCCGGGCACGATCCCGATCGAGTTCGGCCGATCTCGACCGCAGAGCTCGATCCACCCCGACCGGCGCCCCGACCCGCGAACAGCGTGCTCGACGACGTGCGCTGGCGTGCGCTCGGTCATCGACCGATGCGGGACTTCCGCGAACCCCTGAGCGAACTCGTCGAGCGCCTGTAGCCGGTCGTGGGTTTCACGCGAGCAGAACTCGAATCGTTCATCGGCGCCACCGTGGACGACCTCGTGGGGCCCGACCTGCGGCTGCTGTTCGTCGGCATCAACCCCGGGCTCTGGACCGCGGCCACACGGACCCACTTCGCCTATCCCGGCAACCGCTTCTATCCGGCGCTGCTGCAGGCCGGGATCATCGAGCGCGAGATCGATCGCGGAACGGGGATGTCCGACGCCGACCGGGCGCACCTGATCGAGCGGGGGATCGGGATCACGAACGTCGCGCATCGGGCGACCGCCAAGGCGTCGGAACTCACGAAACAGGAGCTGATCGACGGCGGCGAAGTCCTGCGCGAGTTCGTGCGGACACATCAGCCGCGGGTCGTGGCCGTCGCCGGCGTCACCGCCTTCCGCACCGCGTTCGGCGAACCGAAGGCCACGATGGGCGAGCAAGCACGCGCCTTCGAGGGAAGTCGGCTCTGGGTCGTGCCGAACCCGAGCGGGTTGAACGCCCACGAGACCGTCGATTCGCTCGCCGACTGGTACGCGGAACCGGCTCGCGCTGCCGGCGTTCTCTGAGAAGCGTCGCGCGAAACGAACCGAGCTGCGAGACTGCGCGCCGTGGATTCGAGTTCGACCGCACCGCTGCGCGTGGCCTACACGCTGGAGCAGTGCTGGCACGACAGTCCCGGTGGTACGGCCATCGCCGCGCTCCGGATCGCTCGGGAGCTGAAGCGAGACCGCGAGCTGGCGGGGGAGATCGACCTCCACCAGGTTGCGGGCAAACATGCCGCCGTGCCACCACCGATCTTTCGCCCGGAGGGTTCGGTCGCCATGCTGCCGCTCGCACGACCACTGCTCTACGAAACGTGGACGCGGTTCAACTGGCCGAAGGTCGAGGCGGTGATCGGGCCGATCGACGTGGCGCACGCGACCGGCCTCATCCCGTGCGGTACCTCTGCTCCGCTCGTGGTGACCGTGCACGACGTGGCGTTCGTCCACAGCCCCGAGAAATTCACGAAGCACGGGGCAAGGTCGATGCAACGCAGCCTGGACGTGATCGAGCGACGGGCGGCACGTGTGCTCTGCCCGAGTCAGGCGACCATTGCCGACTGTCGTGAGCTGGGCTTCTCCGATGAGCAACTGCGGTTCGTCCCACTGGGCGTCGACGTCGTCACCGCCACCGCCGGGGAGGTCGATCACGTCGTTCGCCGCTTCGACCTGCCGGAGCGGTTCGTCCTGTTCGTCGGCACCCTCGAGCCGCGCAAGAATCTGCGCCGCCTGGTCGATGCGATGCGACGAGTCGGTGCAACCACACCGCTCGTCGTCGCCGGTGCCGGTGGCTGGGGCGACGAACGCGAGCGTGTCGACGAGGCGTTGACGGGGGCGCCTGTCGATGTGCGTTTCGTCGGCACCGTGACCGACGCCGAGCTGCGCGGGTTGTACGCGGCGGCAACCGTGTTCGCGTATCCCAGTGAGCGTGAGGGGTTCGGGCTTCCCGTGATCGAGGCGATGGCCCAGGGCACCGCCGTGGTCACCAGTCGCGGCACGTCGACCGAGGAGGTCGCGGCTGGAGCGGCGGTCCTCGCGGACCCGTTCGACGTCGACGACATCGCGCGGGCCGTGCTCGAAGCGCTCGACCGCGCACCGGAGATGGTGGCGGCATCCAGAGCACGTGCCGGCGAACTGTCGTGGACGAACGCCGCGCGCGCGACGGCCGACGTGTATCGGGAGTTGGTCGGATGACGGTCGACGTCGCCGTCAACCTGCTGTGGTGCGTGCCGGGAAAGGTCGGTGGTTCCGAGCAGTACCTCACTCGCCAACTCGACGGCCTGGGCGCCGAGACCACGGAGTTCGCTCCGACGATCTACTGCCTCCCGTCGTTCGTCGACGCCCACCCCGAGTTGACGGCACGGTTCGCGGCGGTCACCGCCTCCATCGACGGCACCGACCGAGCGCGACGTGTCCTCACCGAGCACACGTGGCTCGCGCGGCGGACGAAATCGGCCGACCTGGTGCATCACGGCGGAGGGACGGCGCCGTCGCGCGGTGGTCGTCCGATCGTGCTGACGGTGCACGATCTGCAGTACGAGACGTTCCCGCACTACACCAGCGCCACGAAGCTGCGGTACCTGCGCACGATGATGCCCCGCTCGGTTGCCCGCGCGGCCGTGGTCGCCGTACCGACCGAGTACGTCCGCGGCACGGTGATCGGCCGGTTCGGGCTGGACCCCGAGCGGGTCGTCGTCGTTCCGCACGGTGTCGAACCCGACCTCGGTGAGCGGGCGCGATCCGAACAGGTGCTCCGCCGCGACTACGGGCTCGGTGACGGGCGGGTGCTCGTGCTGCCGGCGATCACGCATCCTCACAAGGGGCATCGCTTCCTGCTCGATGTCCTCGCACGGCACTGGCCGGACCCCGCGCTGCGCCTCGTGTTCCTCGGTGGCCCAGGGGCGGCCGACGCCGACATTCGTCGAGAGGTCGCGCGGCGAGGCCTGGCGGATCGAGTCGTGTTCGCCGGACGCGTCGACGACGCCGATCGCGACGGTTTGATCCGGATCGCCGACGCACTCGTGTTTCCGAGCGAGTACGAGGGTTTCGGAGCGCCCGTCGTCGAGGCGATGGCATTGGACACTCCGGTGATCTGTTCCGACCAGCCGGCGTTGAGCGAGGTCGTCGCCGACGCGGGTCTCGTGCTCGCGCTCGACCACGAGGCGTGGGCGGATGCGCTCGATTTAGTGGCGAGGGACGGCGACGAGATGCGCGCCGCCGGTCGGCGGCGAGCGCAGGACTTCACCGCTCGTACGTCGGGCACGGGACTCGCCGCGGCGTATCGCCGAGCACTCGAGGTGACCGGATGAAGCGGCGGCCCGGCGCAACGGGTTCGGTCGGCATCATCGTTCTCTGCCCGCACTTCGCACCCGACAGTGCGCCGACCGGCACGGTGATGACCCGGATCGTCGCCGAACTGGTCGCGCTCGGCCACCGGGTGCACGTCGTCACGTCGTTGCCGTGGTACCGCTCTCACGCGATCGAACCCGGCTGGACCGGCCGCTGGATCCGCCGGGAGCAGACCGAGTGGGGGTCGATCACCCGGGTCCACCCGTTCCCCGGCGACGACAAGAGCAATCTGCTCCGGCGTGCCGTGGGCTTTGTCGGATACTCGGCGCTGGCCGGCATCCAGGGACTGCGCACCGCCGGTTGGTTCCGACGTGCCGACGTGGTGATCGCGATGTCGCCCCCGCTGACCCTCGGGCTCACCGGGCGGATCGTCGCCACGCTGCGTCGGGCGCCGCTCATCTTCAACATCCAGGACGTGTTTCCCGACGCGGCGATCGAGACGGGCGCGATCACGAATCGTCGCGTCATCAGCGTGGCGGAATGGTTGGAGCGGATCAGCTATCGAGCAGCCGATGCGGTCACGGTGCTCTCGGTCGACCTGGCCGACAACGTCCGCTCCAAGCTTCCCGACCCGCTCCGGGCACGCGTCCACGAGATCCCGAACTTCGTCGACACCGACGTGATCCGACCCCTCGACCGGAACACCGCGTCTCGGAGCGAACTCGACCTCGGAAACGGTCCAGTCGTGCTCTACGGCGGCAACGTCGGGTTCTCGCAGTCGCTCGAGCTGATGGTCGGCGCCGCACGACTGCTCCCCGATGTGATGTTCCTGATCAACGGTGACGGCGCGGCGCGAGCATCACTCGAGGCGTCCGCGGCCGACCTTCCCAACGTCGTCTTCCGCGGGTACGTCGACGAGTCGCGGCTCGGGGAGTTGCTCGCGACGGGCGACATCCACGTCGTGCCGTTGAAGGCGGGCCTCGCGCGGGTCTCCGTACCATCGAAGACCTACTCGATCATGGCCGCCGGGCGGCCGGTCCTCGCAGCGATCGACGCGGGGACGGCCGTGCCGCAGATCCTGGCCGACTCGGGCGGCGGCATCGCCGTGGCCCCCGACGACGTCGACGCATTCGTCGCGGCACTGACCACCCTGCTCGCCGACCCCGAGGCGGCCGTGGCGATGGGCGAGGCCGGCCGCCGATGGGTCGTGGATCACGCCTCGCCGGCGGCGGTCGGGCGTTCCTATGACGCGCTGATCGCCGAACTCGGCTCGGATCGGCGACGCCGACGACCGCGCTGGCGCCGCACCCCGAAATCGGCACCCGACCGCTAGCCTGCCAGGTCGTGGCACCCTCCTCGTCATCCACCAAGAAGGCTGCGCGCCTGGCCCAGAAGGGCAAGGGCCAGAAGGTTCGCTTCCAGAACGGGACGCTGTTTCCGCTGATCGTCGCGCTCGTCGTCGTGCTCGGTTCGGCACTCGTCGTCTACGCCCGCCAGTCCCGGCCCGCGGCCGATGCGTCGGCGCCCACGATCGACGATCACTGGCACCACGCCTACGGTTTCTACATCTGCGACACGTGGATCACACTCGAAGGAGACGGTGAGGCACAGGACGCCGACGGGCGCCCGACCAACGTCGAATACGCACGGACAGGGATCCACAGCCACGACGACGGTCTGATCCACTGGCACGCCTTCTCGTCCGCCTCGGTGGGTCGCAACGCCACCCTCGGTGTCTTCCTCGACGTCTACGACGTGGAGCTGACCAACGACGTCCTGCAGTTCCCCGAGGACCAGCGGGCGCAGTTGCCCGAGGAGTTCCAGGAGACCGGACGCTTCGAGACCGGCGAAACCGAGTGCACCATCGACGGCGAAACCGAGACCGGCCAGCTCCAGGTGACACGGTGGGACAACCTCAGCGACACCGACGACGGAACCACCTTCATCGCAGGATTCGACGACATCGCGCTCAACAAGGACGCGATGGTCGTCTCGATCGCGTTCGTGCCCGACGGAACCGACGTCGGCAAGCCACCGTCGGTCGAGGGATTCGACGAGAACGCCCTCAACGACCAGGCGCAGCAGACCAGCACCGAGCTCTTCCCCGGCGTCGACGTGACGCCCGACGGTGACGTCACGGTCGGCACGCAGTTGATCGAGCAGGAGGACGTCGGCCCGGCGGTGTCGAGCGCGGTCGAGTCCCAGAGCACCGACGCTCCGACCGACGAAGCCGACAGCTGATGCACGCCGTCGTCCTCGTCGGCGGATTCGGCACCCGGCTTCGTCCGCTCACGGAGCAGATCCCGAAACCGATGCTTCCCGTCGGGCACGTCCCGATGATCGTGCGGCTGATCCAACGGCTCGGCCGGGGCGGTGTCACCGATGTGGTGTTGGCGCTCGGGTTCAAGCCGGAGCCGTTCCATGCGGCGTTCCCCGACGACCGGTGCGGTGATGTCAACGTCACGTACGCCGTCGAGCCGGAACCGCTCGACACGGCGGGCGCGATTCGTTTCGCCGCCGACGCCGCCGGGATCGATTCGACGTTCGTGGTCGCCAACGGCGACGTGATGACCGATCTCGACGTGGCCGTGCTCGTCGAGGCGCACCGTGAGGCGGGTGCCGACGCAACGATTCACCTCACCGGCGTCGACGATCCGTCGGCATTCGGCGTCGTCGACCTGGTCGACGCCGTCGGCCGCGCCGGTCGCGTCGATCAGTTCGTCGAGAAGCCGGCACCGGGCACCGAGCCGAGCAACCTGATCAACGCCGGGACCTACGTCTTCGAACCCGGGGTCCTCGACCTGATTCCCGCAGGCGAGCGGGCATCGATCGAACGGGACACGTTCCCCAAGCTGGTCGCTGCGGGGTCGATGTACGGGCTGGCCACCGACGACTACTGGATCGACGCCGGTGTACCCGACCTGTACCGAGCGGCGAACCTCGACCTGTTGGGCGAAGACCGTGTCCACGACGGCTGCGAAGCGATCGCACCCGACGCGCAGGTCGATCCCGGGGCGACGGTCATGAACACGATCGTCGGGCCGGGAGCGGTCGTCGAAGCGGGAACCACCGTGGTCGACACGGTCGTGTTGCCCGGCGCGTTCATCGGCGCTCGTGCGCAGGTCGAATCGTCGCTCGTGATGGGTCGCGTGGAGGCGGACGCGACGGTCATCGAGGCGATCATCGGTGCCGACGGAGTCGTCGCCGAGGGGGACCACGTCGCGTACGACGCGGTCCCGTCACCGGCGTGACCTCGCGGCTCTCGTAGCCTGCAGCCATGAACATCGTGGTGATCGGGGGAGCGGGGTTCATCGGCTCCCACCTCGTCGATCGGCTCCTGGCCGAGGGACACGATGTCGACGTCATCGACGACCTGTCGTCGGGGTCGCTCGCGAATCTCGCCGATGCGCGAACCGCGGGTTCCGCACCGACCGGCGGAGCGTTGAAGATCCACCACATCGACGCCGCCTCGGACGAAGGTGACTCCCTGATCGGGATGCGTCGCCCCGACCTCATCTACCAACTGGCGCTGTTCTCGCGCCGGGACCGTTCACCGCGGTCGCAGGGTCGAGGCTTCGAGGCCGCCCTTGCGACGATGGAGGCCGCGCGGCGGCACACGATTCCGAAGGTGGTGACCACACTCCCGGCGTCGTCGCTCTACGGTCAGCCCGCATCGGCGATCCTTCCCGTGAAGGAGGGTGAGATCTCACCGCGCGGCGTGCGCGGCGTCGTCGCGCGAGCCGTTGTCGACCTGATGTCCACCTATCGGGAGCGCGACATGATCGAGTTCACCGCGCTCGCCGTGTCGTCCGCGTACGGCCCGCGCCAGGCAGCGACCGGGGGAGTCGTGGCTGCATTCCTCGCGGCCCACGAGAACGGCGACGCACCCGAGTTCGACGGCGACGGGCGGCAAACCCGCGATTTCGTGTTCATCGACGACGTCGTCGACGCACTCGTGCGTGCCGGCGAACGGGGGAGCGGGCTCGTGATCAACGTCGGCACCGGCACCCAGACGACCGTTCGTGATCTGTGGAGCGCCATCGATGGAGGCGCCGGTCCGGATCCGGTCATCGGGCGCGAACGCGCCGACGACCTTCCCCGATTCGCGGTGTCACCCGTGCGTGCGCGCATCCATCTCGGATGGTCGCCCTGGACGTCACTGGCCGACGGGCTCGCCCGAACCCGCCACTGACGCAAGGGTCACCTCGGCGAGGTTCCTGGCGATCGCGGGTGTCGACATCACCGTCGGCGTGATCACGCAGCGCATCCCGGTCTGTTCGACGGCGTCGGCCAGGTGGGCATCGACCGGATCGATCACGAGGACCGAAGCGATGTCGGAGTAGAGCCGTGCCACGCCGACCACGCTCGCGTCGTGTCCGAGTTCGACGAGCATGCGGTCGGCGGGCCCCTTCAGCGCCGCCCCGCCCACGATCGGGGACACCGCGACCACGTCATCGCGGCGTCCGCCGAGCAGTTCGTCGACGCCGTCGAGCGAACGAAGGGGACCGATCGAGACCAGCGGGTTCGACGGAGCGATCACGATCGTGGCCGCGCGCTCGAGCGTCGCGCGGGCCGTGGGCGCGAGTTCGGCGTCGCCGTCGAACCGAACCGCCGACACGGGGACGGAGTGACGCAGGCGGACGAAGTAGTCCTGGAACGACACGTCGGCAGGGCCACCGACGGCGTCGTCGCGATCGGGGTCGTCGGCGACCGTGACGATCGTCGAGCGACGCTGATCCGACATCGGGAGCAGCTGGATCGGTACCGCCCACGCTCGCCGGATCTCGTCGGTGACCTCGGTGAGCGTGGCTCCCTCGCGCAAGCGTGCGGTGCGGTAGAAGTGCGTCGCCAGATCCTGATCGCCGAGATTGAACCACTGTGCGGCCGCCCGTGACCCTTCGGGGCGGATCGCCGCGTACCGGTCGAGCGCGCTCATCGCCCGCCACGACTCGTCGATCAGACCCCAGCCACGTTCGGGGTCGATCGCGTCGGCCAGGGTGTAGGTGATCGTGTCGAGGTCGGGCGAGATGGACAGCCCGTGGAGTTCGGTGTCGTCGCCGGTGTTGACCACCGCGGCCAGTCGTGACGGGTCGACGGCCGCGAGGAGGCCGCGCAGCATTCGCGCCGCCCCGACGCCGCCCGAGATGACGGCGATGCGATCGTCGGCCGGAGGTGGTGGAGCATTCACGTTTCGTTCTCCGTGGCGAGTCGTCGGTACAGGTCGGTCAGCCGCTCGGCGGTGCGATCCCAGGAGAACCGCTCGGCGTTGGCGTGGCCGCGGGTGATCAACTCCTCGCGTTTGGCGTCGCTGCTGATCGCCCAGAACAGGTTCGCGGCGAGGGCCGCGTCGTCGAGCGGAAGGCTGAGCAGAGCCCCTGCTCCGGCGACCTCGGGGATCGACCCGGCGGAGCTTGCGACGACGGGAGTGCCGGCCTGTTGGGCCTCGAGGATCGGGAAGCCGAAGCCTTCGTCGAGCGACGGATACGCCAGTGTCACGGCGCGGTCGAGCAACCAGCGTTTCACCGGTTCGGTGACCGTCGGGTGGCGCACCACACGCTTGCGCGTCGCGGGCGTGAGCCCCTCGATCGCCTTCGCGAGCGCAGCCGAGTCGTCTCCGTCGCGGCCGGCGATGCGGAGTTGCACGGCCGGGTGCTCCTCCGCGAGGCGAGCGAACGCGGCGATGAGGGTCGGCAGGTTCTTGCGCCGCTCGACGGTTCCGAGCGCGAGGATGAACGGTGCGTCCGGGTCGCCGAGCGCGGGGGCGCTGCGGCGTTCGTCGGCATCGTGTGGGGGAGGTCCGAGATGGACGGTGTGGACCGAGGGTGCATCGAGGAGTTCACGGACCCGTTCGGTCGTCGCATCCGACGACGTGACGACCTGCGCGCCGTCGGCGATGGAGCGGCGCAGCACAGCGCCTGCTCGCGCGACGTCGGGGTGAGCGTCGTCGGGATGGTCGAGGAACCAGCAGTCGTAGACGCTCACGAGCCGTGGGGCGCTGGTCGGCGGGACGACGTAGTTCGTGCCGTGGACGACATCGGGACGGCCGAGGAAGCGATCCATCCGGGGGACGTTGCTCCGGGCCCATGTGCGGTGCGCCAGCGCGGCAGGAATGGGTAGCCGACGTTCACCGGTTCCGAGCTTCGCCCGCATCGAGGTGACGTACGGCAGCAGTTCGAGGTCGTCGTCGGTCCGGCTCGTCCGGCGAAGCGCTTCGATCGTCCACGCCACGGCGTTGCCGATGCCGGTGCGGGCGCCGTGCAAGGGGCCTGCGTCGATTGCGACCTGCACCATCGAGCGCAGCGTATCGACGCGCCGAGCCCCGTTCAGCACCCTCACTTCCCGGGACAGCTGCCACCTAGACTCGGCCGCTATGCCACGAGCGTTCATCACCGGGATCACCGGACAAGACGGGTATCACCTCGCCGAATTCCTGCACGGCAAGGGATACGACGTGTACGGGATGGTGAAGGGCCAGAACAACCCCCGCGCAACGAAGCTGCAGGAGGAGCTCCCGTTCCTCGAACTGGTTCCCGGCGACCTGGCCGACCTGCCCTCGCTCGTCGCGGCGCTGCAGTTGGCGCAGCCCGACGAGGTGTACAACCTCGGTGCGATCAGTTTCGTGGCGTTGTCGTTCTCGCAGGCCGAACTCACCGCGAACATCACCGGCCTGGGTGTGTTGCGGATGCTCGAGGCGATCCGCATGGTCGGCGGTACCCAGGACAACCCGATCCGCTTCTATCAGGCGTCGTCGTCGGAGATGTTCGGCAAGGTGCGTCAGACCCCACAGACGGAGCTGACGCCGTTCCACCCGCGGTCGCCGTACGGGTGCGCGAAGGTGTTCGGGCACGACATCGTGGTCAACTACCGCGAGTCGTACGGGCTGCACGCTTCGTCGGGCATCCTGTTCAACCACGAGGGCCCGCGACGCGGCATCGAGTTCGTGACCCGCAAGGTCACCAACGCAGCGGCGCGGATCAAGCTCGGTCTGCAGCACGAACTGGTGATGGGCACGCTCGACGCCAAGCGGGACTGGGGCTACGCCGGTGACTACGTGAAGGGCATGTGGATGATGCTGCAGCAGGACGAGCCCGACGATTACGTGCTCGCGACCGGCGAAACGCACTCCGTGGAGGAGTTGGTGCAGTTGTCGTTCGCCTCGGTCGGGATCGACGATTGGCAGCGCTACGTCCGCCAGGACCCGAAGTTCTACCGACCCGCCGAGGTCGACCTGTTGATCGGTGACGCGTCGAAGGCGACGGAGAAGCTCGGCTGGAAGCCCGAAGTCGACTTCCCGACCTTGATCGACATGATGGTCCAGAACGACCTCGAGATCGAAGCCGCCAAAGCCCCCTGATCGTCACGTGACGGGGCTGACCCGTGACGCAACGCTCACTCGAGGGGGGCGGTCGCTTCGATGACGGAGCCCTGATCGGGGATCACGCCGGACGCGAGTCGCCGTTGCAGCGCGATCGCGAACGCGATGAGGGCGGCGATCGACGACGCGAGCAGGCCGATCTCGATACGCCGGAACAACTCGTCGCTCGACAGCCACGTGACGAGGACGAACGTGACGACACCGATGCCCCAACCGAGGGCGACGAGCGCGTGTCCCTTGAGCGCGATGACGGCCTGCCCGAGCGCAAGGGCAAGCATGTAGAAGCTGCTCGCGAGCGCGAGCATCGCCAGTGTCCGACCGCTGAGGTCGACCTCGTAGACGACGTCCGCGGCGAACGGGCCGAGGATGAACGCCCCGGCCGTGCCGACGACGCCCACGGCGACCACCAGGTAGGCGAGACGCAGGAGGCCGGCGCGGAATTCGACCAGTTCACCGCGTGCGGCCAGCCGACTCAATCCGGGGAGCAGGGCTGCTTGCACCGCTTGGAACAGGAACAGTGGAACGCGAGCGAGCAGCACGCCGAACGAGAACTTCGTGACGAAATCACCTTCGTTGTCGTTCGCGAGCAGCGTGGCCGTGATCGGTCCGGCATTGAGGAGGGCAGCGGCGAACACCGAGCCGAGCAGGAGCCAGCCGAGGTTCGGGGTGACTTCGTTCCATTCCGCCGGGGATCCTTCGTCGAGCGCGTCGTTCGGATCGTGAACGATGTCGGGTTCCCAGTGGTCGAGCGTGTCGTGGGTGGCGGACGGGGCTTCGACCGTTGCCGCGCGGTATCGGGGGAACGGTTTCAGGGCCCCTCGCCGCCACACGTACCAGACCGCGAAGAGCGGCGACACCGCGATCGCCAGGCCGTAGACGCCGGCCGCCTTGATGCCGACGATCGCCAACAGGATCGTGAGGACGATCCGGATCACGCCGTCGGACCCCATGATCAGGGCATAGTCCCGGAAACGACCGCTTCCCGAGCAGATCCCACGCGCCACGTGAGCGGGGGCGAATGCCGCGAACGCCGCCATGAGCGCAAGGACCATCAGCCAGTCGCCGTCGAAGTACGAACTGGCGATCAACGGACTCGCAATCAGGATGACGAGCACGATCACGGCGACCAGGACCGCGCTGAGTCTCGTGATCTTGCGGACCACCGGGGCCGAGCCGTCGCCGATCGCGCGCCGATGGGCGAGCGCCCGACCGAGTTCCTGCTCGAGGGGCAGGAAGAATCCGGGTGCCAGCGCGAACGTCGCGAACCACAGCGACACGATCGGTGTGAACTCGTCCTCGCCGCCGACCGCGATCGTCCCGATGCGGAAGAACGCGAAGGTCGCGATACCGGCGACGAGCAGTGCGATCCCGACGGGGATGGTGCCGTCGGGCACCGGCATCCGCGGGCGGGCGGTCGGGGCGTCGGAGGTCGGAGAAGGGGACACGGTGAAGTGAGTTGAGACGAGAGGTTCCGCGGTCAGCGGCGCTGTGCTCGTTCGATCTCGCGGCGCCGCACTTGCAGCCGCTGATACGTGAGGACGCCGAGTCCGACCGCAATGTGCAACGCGTCTCGAGCGACGTCGGTGGCGGTTGAGGCGACCGCGTCACCGGTCCCGCGGATGGTTCGATTGGCAGCCGCGACGTCGAAGTTGGTGAAGTCCACCGACGGGAGCACGGCCATCGTTTCAGGCTACCAACCGAGGTCGCTCGGATCGTGGGCACCGGCGACACGTCACGCCGGTCACGTCCGCAGTGACCCGAATGCACGAGGACGCACCGATAGCCTCGGCACGTCGTGGAACCGGAGACTCTCAGCGCACCGCCCGTCGTGGCCGTCGTCGTCGTGCACGAACCAGGGGACTGGTTCGAGGACACCCTCGACGCCTGCGCGGACCAGGACTATCCGAACCTGCGTTTCGTCTTCCTGGTCACCGAGTCGGCGCCCGGGTCGGGCGCCTCGCTCGACGAGATCACGGCGGCGATCGGGGCCCGTCTCCCCGATGCGTTCGTTCGCTCCCTCGGCTCCAACCCCGGCTTCGCACGGGCAGCGAACGACGTCACGCGCCTCGTCGACGGCGAGAACGGCTTCTTCCTGTTCTGCCACGACGACATCGCCCCCGACCGCGACGCGGTGCGGTTGATGGTCGAGGAGCTCTATCGCTCCAATGCCGGCGTCGTCGGCCCGAAGATCGTGGAATGGGACGATCCGGGCGTGCTGCGCAGCGTCGGGCTCGGACTCGACCGCTTCGGCGAGATCGACCAACAGATCGAGCCCGGCGAGGTCGATCAGGAACAACACGACGGGGTGCGCGACGTCTTCGTGCTTCCCACGTCGTGCATGTTGGTACGCGCCGACCTCTTCCGTGAGCTGGGCGGATTCGACGAAGCGCTCGACCTCTACGGCGAGGACGTCGAGTTCTGCTGGCGGGTCCACCACAGCGGTGCCCGGGTGGTCGTGGCGCCGAGTGCCCGGGTGCGCCATCGTGGTCTGCTCCCCGAGCGTCGCCCGGACCTTCACCACGTTTCTGTCGAAGCCCGGCACCGTCTCCGCGCCGTCGCAACGTTGACCGGCGCCTCCCGGCTCCCGTTGCGGCTCCTCGAATTGCTCGTGCTGACGGTGGCAGAGCTGGTCGTCGGATTGTTCACGGGACGGTTCCGCGAAGGTGTCGCGTCACTCACGGCCCTCATCGGCCTGGTCCCACGGATTCCATCGATTCTCGCGAGGCGTCGAGCGGTCGCCCCGCTGCGGCGGGTGCCCGAGCGCGAGGTGCTCGGACTCCAGCAGCGCGGAAGTTCGCGGATGAACTCGTATCTCCGTCGTCGGGAGACGTCGATGTACGTGGGCGCCGGAGCCAACGTCCGGCGTTGGAAGGAGAGTTCGACGGCACCGGTATTGGCGTGGATCGTCGTGCTGGCGCTGGTGATCTTCGGCAGCCGCAGTTTCCTGTCGGGAGGCGTTCCCGCCGTCGGCGAATTCCTGCAGTTCCCGGCGAGTCCGCGCGATCTCCTCGAACGTTTCGCGAGCGGATGGAATCCGACCGGAACCGGCGCCACCGCGTCGAACCCGACGGGGATGGCCGCGATCTCGCTGCTGTCGGTCACGACCTTGTTCCGGATGGGGCTGCTGCACACCCTGTTCATCGTCGGCCTGGTGATCATCGGTCTGATCGGTCTGTGGAAGCTGGCCACCGTGTTCCCGTCGACGCGTGCACGCATTGCCGCGCTCGTCGTGTATGCGGCGTCGCCGCTGGTCAGTGGCTCGTTCGCGACGGGGTCGCTGGGCGTGCTCGTCACGTTCGCGGCGGTGCCCTGGGTCCTGCACGCGATGCGCCGTTGCGTCGGTGTCGAGACCGCCGATCCACGCTCCGCAACGAGCGATCTCGCCGACGGTGTCGTGGATCTCAGCTGGGCCGAGCGCCTGCGTCGCGTGGTCCAACTCGGCATCGTCGTGGCGTTGGCTTCGGCGTTCGCTCCGGTGATGCTCGTGATCAGCGTCGGACTCGGACTCGTGATGGTGCTGGCGACCCTCGTCGCGATGGCACCGGTCCGCACCGCGCTCCTGTACCTCGCCAGTACAGCCGCCGGGGTGGCTGTGGCGACCGTGTTGAGCATCCCGTGGATCGGTTCCTGGAGTTGGGACGCGATGGTCGGGCCCCCTCCGATCGGTGACCCGGGTCGTGGCCTGCGCGCGCTTGCCTCGTTCGAGATCGGACCGACCGACTTCGTCGCGCTGACGCTCGCGCTCTATCTGCCCGTGGTCGCCGCGCTGCTGCTCGCTCGTGCGTGGCGTTTGACGTGGGCGGTCCGGGCCTCCGCGCTGGTGCTGACCTTCGGCGCACTCGCGGTGTTCGGCGACCGTGGCAGTCTGCCGTTCCCGGCACCGACGGCGGGGATCCTGCTCGTTCCGGTCGCGGTGGGGCTCGCTCTCTCGGCGGCAGCATCACTTGCCGCGTTCGACCTCGATGTGCGCGGTGGATCGTTCGGTTGGCGCCAGCCGCTCGGGATCGCCGCCAGCATCGCGGTCGCGATCGGTGTGGTCCCCGGTGCACTCGCCGTCACCGCCGGCGACTGGGATGCACCCACCACCCCGTTGTCGTCGTTGATCGAAGCACGACTTCCCGCCGTTCCCGAGAACGGTCCCGGCGACTATCACGTGCTGCTCGTCGGCGACGCCCGTCTTCTTCCGATCCCCGGCACGGAGTACCGGGACGGCATCTCGTTCGCGGTGATGAGCGACGACGATCTCGACGTGGCCGACGACTGGCCGCCGTCCAACTTCGACGAGTCCACGATCATCGCCGCGCTCGATCAGATCGCCGACGGCTCGACGCAGCGCGCCGGTCGGCTGCTCGCTCCACTCGGCATCCGATTCATCGTCGTGCCGGAGTTCGACAGTGTGAACTCGACGCCGGCCGATCCGATGGAACTCCCGATCGGGCTGGTCGGTTCGTTCGACGAACAACTCGACATCGTGTCGGTCACCGGGCTCCCCGCGGTCGAGTTCTTCGAGAACACCTCGTGGATCCCGACGTATTCGCTGCTCACGGGGCCGACCGCGGAGGCCAGCCGCACCGAGGGCGACGCGGCGCTCGTGCGCGCCGATCTGACCGATGCGCAGGCGATCTTCTCCGGAACCGACGCGCAACAATCCTCTCGCAACGAGGTGCTTCCCGGCGTGGTCCATCTCGGCTATCCGTATGACGAGAACTGGAAGCTGGAGATCGACGGCGAGCAGATCGAGTCACGGGTCGCCTTCGGTGTCACCACCGCATTCGACGTCGAACAGGCGGGAGTGGCGACGCTGTCGTATTCGACGCCGAGCTCCCGAACGCTCGCGATCGTGGTGCAGGCGTTGCTGTGGCTGATCGCCGGGTTCGTGGCGGCGCGAGTCACCGTTCCGACCGGCCGTCGTCGTTCGACGTTGGTCGACGACGAGACGCTGATCAGCCTGCACGACGACGTGGACGCCGAGGCCTATGTTGAACGTTCGGTTCGGGTGGAGCCGGCACCCGCCGGGATCGACCCTGGTCTCGACATGACCGGTGAGATCGCCCGAACCTCGGCGATGGTGGACGCGGACGAGTCCGAACCGTTCGGATTCGCCCTCCCGGAACCGGACGGCTCTGCCGACGCCGCCGGCCCGGATTCGAGGGCGGCCGGGAGTGATGAACCCGGCGATGTCATCGACGAACTCCCCTGGGTGGACGAACTCATGCATGACCAGGTCGATGACCCGATCAGTGTCCACGACGACGAATCGGACGAACGCGAGGACCGGTCGTGAGCCGTCGAGCCATTCCGGCGCTCCTGTTGGTGGTGCTCGGGTTCGTCGGGCTCGTCGCCGTGGGTCGTGACACTCCCGAGCCGACGCCGGCGTTCTTCGCGGTCAGCGGTTCGACCTGGATGCCGGCGGTCGGGCAGTCGGGCAACCTCACCGGCAGCTGGTTCTGTCCCGGACTTCCCACCGACGGCGAGGACGGGGCGGGCGGTCAAGTGGTCGTCTCGAACAGTGCCGAAGTCGAGATGCTCGGGCGCTACATGGTGCTCACCGACGCCGGTGTCGTCGCTGATGAGGCATTCAGCGTCGAGCCCTATTCCCAGACGCGGATCGACCCGACGTCTTTTTCCGACGCAGACTTCTCGGGGATCGTCGTCGAGATCGAGGGCGGTTCGGGCATGGTCGAGCAGGTCGCTCGGAACGCCCTGGGCGATTCGGTTGCCGCATGTTCGAACGACACGTCGGCGAGTTGGTATCTCGCCGACGGCTTCACGGTCGACGACAGCGTCGAGACGCTCATCCTGACGAACCCGTTCGACGAGCCGGTCGTGGCCGATCTGCGTTTCTCGACGGAGGAACGCCAGTCGGAACCCGACCGGTACCGCGGTTTCACGGTCCTCCCGCGTTCGGTGCGCACCATTCCCGTCGCCGAACTCGGAGCGCGTGACGAACCGGTGGTCTCGGTGGCCATCGAAGCGACCGCCGGCCGGCTCGTGGTGGGCCGTGCCCAGGAATACAGCGGGGGCGGGCGTTTCGGATACGACATCTCGCTCGGCGCGCCCGAATTGCGGGATCAATGGTGGTTCGCCGACGGCCAGGTCGGCGAGGGCATCGACGAGCAGTACGCGATCTACAACCCCACCGAGGACGAGGTCGAAGTCACGGTCTTCTTCGGTGGCTTGCCGCTCGAAGCGTCGACCGTCAACGAGCGCGATCCGATCGTCGTCCCACCGTTGAGGACGGTGATCTTCGATCCCTCCGACCTGTCCGACTCGGGCGGCAACACGTCCGCGGACACCGCCGACACGACCGAGTCGTCCGCACCGGAGGAGAGCGCGGAGGACGACGAGTTCGTCGACTTCGCCGGACCGGTGACCGAGTTGCCGGACGGTCGACACGCGACTGCCTTCTCCACGCTCGCGCAGCCGTCGATCGTCGTGGACCGGGTGATCACCCGTGAGGTCGGAGGCTCGATCGCCACGTCGGTGCTGATGGGTGCGCCGCCACGGCCGGACGGTTTCGTGTCCAACACGTGGCGGCTGGGAATCGGGCCGGAGTCGGCCACCGAGGACGCGCTCGTCGTCTACAACATCGATCAGGCCGAAGCCACCGTCGAGGTGTCGTCGGTCGGGCCGGACGGCCCGGTGGTGGTCCCATCGCTCAGCGAGGTGGCGCTCCCCAGCGGCGGCATCATCGCGATCGACCTCACGGATCCCGAGGTGCTCGGGCGCGAGTTGATCGTCTCGTCCACGAGCCGAGTCTTCGTCGAGCGATCACTGCCGCGAAACCACGACCTGCCGGGTCGTTCCAGTTCGTGGCCGCTCCCGGTCTCGGGCTGAGCAGTCCGGGCCGACGTCCCCGGGCGTTGGTCTGCTCACAGCGTTATCCTGCGCCCGGTGACCAGGGTTCTCATCGCCGTCGCCATCGTCGCGGTCGCCGCGGGGGTTGCCTGGTTCGTCCGGCAACGCCGCGTTCCCGACGCACCCACACAGCGCCGCTACAGCGCTCCCGAACAGCTCGATCGGGCTGACTTCGTTCGGCCCGATGCGCCGTGGCTCGTCGCGGTGTTCACGTCGGACTCGTGCGACAAGTGCGGGGAGGTGGCGGGCAAGGCGGCAGTGCTGGAGAGTGACGAGGTCGCCGTCACGAACGTCGAGTTCACCGCCGACCGGGAACTCCACGCCCGCTATCAGATCGACGCGGTGCCGACCCTCGTGATCGTCGATGCACGTGGCGTGACCCGCCGGAGTTTCCTGGGACCCATGTCCGCCACCGACCTCTGGGCCGCCGTGGCCGAAGCCCGCGACCCCGGCTCCACCCCCGACGCCTGCGCCGACCACACCGTGTAGCCGGCGTGTGCCGGCTCGAACGTGTTGCGATCGGTGCCCAGCCACCCGATCTCCGGTTTGCGTGACCGAAAGTGACGACGGACGCGGATTCG
>NZ_BAOL01000024.1 GCF_000350145.1 Ilumatobacter nonamiensis YM16-303
CGCACGGAGCGCTGGAACAGATCACGAGATGGGGGTGGGGAAATCGAATGCTTGACAGATCGGGCGGAAGTCTCTACCTTGACCCGCAATTCAGTTCGGGGTCGGTGGGAACCGACGCCACATCGATCCGCAGACTCGTTCGAGCCAAGCTCCGAGTCTGGTTGACGTTGCACGCTCCGCGTGGATAGGCTCGCCTGTTGCCGTGTGTCTCCGTTGTCTTCGCTCTGACCCCAGAGTGTTGTGGCGCGCCCGGCAGCCGGCAGCACCCGCAATGACGTCGATCTTCGACGTCGAACCCCTTGGAGAGTGATCCGTGGCGACTCGTCCCGTGTCTCGTGAACGTTATTCGTTCGGCAACCTGAAAGAGCCGCTGGAGCTCCCTGACCTGGTCGCGGTTCAGACCGAATCCTTCCAGCACTTCCTCGACGAGGGACTGGCGGAGACGTTCCGCAGCATCTCGCCGATCAAGGACTTCTCCGAGAACCTGCAGCTCGAGCTCGAGTTCGACCCGTTCGATCCCGACCTGCGCCCACCGCCGAAGTTCTCGGTGGAGGAGTGCAAAGAGAAGGACATGACCTACTCGGCTCCGGTCTTCGTGCGGGCGCGGTTCATGAACCGCAACACCGGCGAGATCAAGGAGCAGGTCGTCTTCATGGGCGACTTCCCGATGCAGACCGAGAAGGGCACGTTCATCGTGAACGGCACCGAGCGTGTCGTCGTGAGCCAGCTCGTCCGGTCGCCCGGCGTCATCTTCGAGCCCGGTGAGCGGTTCCGCCTTCGTAACCTCACCAAGCACCAGCTTGTCAAGGGCACCATTCACCCCTACCGCGGTGAGTGGATGGAGTTCGACGTCGAGCACAAGCCCGGCAAGGACGTCACCGCCGGCACCCGCGTCGCCCGCAAGCGTCGCCTCGGCATCTTCACGATGCTGCGCGCGCTCGGCTACGACGAGGAGAACGCCCCCGGCTTCCTCGATCGCTTCGTCAGCCACTTCGACTTCCTCGAAGGGCAATGGGAGAAGGAGCGCGAGATCGCCCCGACCCAGGACGAGGCGCTCGTCGAGATCTACAAGCGCGCCCGTCCGGGTGAGCCGCCGACCGTCGAGTCGGCCAAGGCCTACTTCCGCAACGCGTTCTTCGAGAGCCGTCGCTACGACCTCAGCCGGGTCGGTCGCTACAAGCTCAACCGCAAGCTCGGCGAAGAGGTCGCGCAGCTCGACGAGCTGTTCGGTCTCGGTGGACTCACCAACGCCGAGGGCGAGCCGCTGCTCGACTACCCCGAAGAGGGACAGAACGTCCTCAGCCGCTGCGAGGTGCTGGCGTCGATCAGCTACATGCTGCACCTCGTCAAGCAGGAGCCGGGCTACCGCCTCGACGACCAGGACCACTTCGCCAACCGTCGCATCCGCAGCGTCGGCGAACTGATCCAGAACCAGGTCCGCATCGGTCTCAGTCGCATGGAGCGCGTCGTGCGTGAGCGCATGACCACCCAGGACGTCGAGTCGATCACCCCGCAGACGCTCATCAACATCCGCCCGGTCGTGGCTGCGATCAAGGAGTTCTTCGGAACGTCCCAGCTGTCGCAGTTCATGGACCAGGTCAACCCGCTGTCGGGCCTGACCCACCGTCGCCGCCTGTCGGCGCTCGGCCCGGGCGGTCTGTCGCGTGAGCGCGCCGGCTTCGAGGTCCGCGACGTCCACTTCAGCCACTACGGCCGGATGTGCCCGATCGAGACCCCGGAGGGCCCGAACATCGGCCTGATCGGTGGTCTGTCCACCTACGCCCGGGTCAACGAGTTCGGCTTCATCGAGTCGCCGTACCGCGAGGTCAAGGACGGCAAGGTCACCGGCAAGATCGTCTACATGGCGGCTGACGAGGAGGAGAACTACGTCGTCGCCCAGGCGAACACGCCGCTCCAGGACGACGGAGCGATCCGCGACGCGAAGGTGCTCGTGCGCCGGTCGCCGCAGGCCGCCAGCCTCGAAGACCTCCGCAAGATGCTGGAAGCCGAGAGTTTCTTCGGCGCCACCACCGACATCGGCTACGTGCCGCCGACCGACGTCGACTTCATCGACGTCAGCCCGAAGCAGATCGTCTCGGTCGCCACGGCGCTGATCCCGTTCCTCGAGCACGACGACGCCAACCGCGCCCTGATGGGTGCGAACATGCAGCGCCAGGCCGTGCCGTTGCTGCGGGCCGAGGCTCCCTACATCGGAACCGGCATGGAGAACCGTGCCGCCCGTGACGCCGCCGACCTGATCCAGGCGATCGACGACGGTGAGGTCACCGAGGTCACCGGCGACACCATCACCGTCCAGTACAACGACGAGGGCAAGAAGGTCTACCGCCTCAACAAGTTCACCCGGTCCAACCAGGACACGTGCATCAACCAGAAGCCGCGGGTGAACGAGGGCGACAAGCTCAAGAAGGGCACGATCATCGCCGACGGTCCCTCGACCGATCACGGTGAGCTCGCGCTCGGCAAGAACCTGCTCGTGGCGTTCATGCCGTGGGAGGGCTACAACTTCGAGGACGCGATCATCCTCTCGGAGCGCCTGGTGAAGGACGACGTGCTCACGTCGATCCACATCAAGGAGCACGAGGTCGATGCGCGTGACACGAAGCTCGGCCCCGAAGAGATCAGCCGGGACATCCCGAACCTGAGCGACGACATCCTCGCCGACCTCGACGACCGCGGCATCATCCGCGTCGGCGCCGAAGTCGGCCCGGGCGACGTCCTCGTCGGCAAGGTCACCCCGAAGGGCGAGACCGAGCTGACGCCGGAAGAGCGTCTGCTCCGCGCGATCTTCGGTGAGAAGGCCCGCGAGGTTCGTGACACGAGCCTCAAGGTTCCGCACGGCGAGGTCGGCAAGGTCATCGACGTCAAGGTGTTCAACCGTGACGACGGCGACGAACTGCCGCCCGGCGTCAACCAGCTCGTCCGCGTGTACGTGGCGCAGAAGCGCAAGATCTCGGTGGGCGACAAGCTCGCCGGTCGCCACGGCAACAAGGGCGTCATCTCCAAGATCCTCCCGATCGAGGACATGCCGTACACGAAGGACGGCCAGCCGGTCGACATCATCCTCAACCCGCTGGGTGTTCCCTCCCGAATGAATGTCGGCCAGGTGCTCGAATCGCACCTGGGCTACTGCGCTCGCTGGGGCTGGACCAACCCGGATGGCACCACGGTCGGCGACGCGCCGATCAGCGGCACCGAGACCAAGACGCGGCCGAACACCAAGCCCGCCACGTTCGTCGCGACGCCGGTGTTCGACGGCGCCAACTGGGACGAGAAGGAGAAGTCGATCGACCATCCGACGATCCAGGAGATCCTCGGTGAGCTGAACCCCGAAGCCGCGAGCGGCGACCGTCTGGTCGGCCTCAACGGCAAGCTCGAACTGTTCAACGGTCGGACGGGCGAGAAGTACGACAACCCGATCACCTGCGGGTACATGTACATCCTGAAGCTGGCCCACCTGGTCGACGACAAGATCCACGCTCGCTCCACCGGCCCGTACTCGATGATCACCCAGCAGCCGCTGGGTGGCAAGGCCCAGTTCGGTGGCCAGCGCTTCGGTGAGATGGAAGTGTGGGCACTCGAGGCCTACGGCGCGGCGTACTGCCTGCAGGAGCTGTTGACCATCAAGTCCGACGACGTGCTCGGACGTGTCCGGGTGTACGAGTCGATCGTGAAGGGCGACAACATCCCCGAGCCGGGCGTGCCCGAATCGTTCAAGGTCCTGATGAAGGAGATGCAGGCGCTCTGCATCAACGTCGAGGTGCTGACCGAAGAGGGTCAGCAGATCGAGATGCGCGATCTGGACGACGAGGTGTTCCGTGCTGCCGAGGAACTCGGCATCGACATCTCCCGTCCCGAGCGCGGCACCGACGAAGACGACGCCCGCCGCGAACGCGAAAAGGCCGAGCGGGCCGCCCGCTACTGATGACTTCCGTCTCGACCGGGGTCCGCCCCCGGTCGAGACGATGAACGACTGACAACGCAAGAGCAAACACAAGGGAACCAACACATGCTCGACGTCAACATGTTCGACCAGCTCAAGATCGGGCTGGCCACCGCCGACCAGATCCGCACCTGGTCACACGGTGAAGTGAAGAAGCCCGAGACCATCAACTACCGCACCCTGCGGCCGGAGAAGGAAGGGCTCTTCTGCGAGAAGATCTTCGGCCCCACCCGGGACTGGGAGTGCTACTGCGGCAAGTACAAGCGCGTCCGCTTCAAGGGCATCATCTGTGAGCGCTGTGGCGTCGAAGTCACGCGTTCCAAGGTGCGTCGTGACCGGATGGGCCACATCGAGCTCGCCGCTCCGGCCGTGCACATCTGGTACCTGCGCGGTACCCGCTCGTGGCTCGCCTACCTCCTCGCCGGCATCGAGCCGAAGGAAGAGCTCAAGGCGAAGATGCTCGAGAAGGTCATCTACTTCGCAGCGCACCTCGTCAGCTGGGTCGACGAGGACGGCCGCCACGAAGCACTCGAGAACCTCGAAGCCGAGTACCTCGAAGAGCGTGACGTCATCCAGAAAGAGCTCGAACTCGAGCTGGACGAGCGCTTCAAGCAGCTCGAGGACGACGTCGTCGCCGCCGAGAAGGAAGGCGCCAAGGCCGCCGACCTGAAGAAGCTCCAGCGCGAATCCGACAAGGAGGTCGAGGCCATCCGCGAGCGCTACGACGCGGAACTCGACCTCATCGAGCGCACCTGGGACGAGTTCAAGGGCCTCCACGCCCGCAAGATCATCGAAGACGAGCTGTTGTGGCGCGAGATGCGTGACAAGTACGGCGAGTTCTTCGAAGGCGGCACCGGCGCCGAGGCGATCAAGCAACTCATCGACCGGATCGACTTCGACGAAGAAGAGGTCAAGCTGCGCGAGGCGATCGACCCGGGCGACTCCGGCCGCAAGCCGCTCAGCGCCCAGCGCAAGCAGAAGGCGATCAAGCGCCTGAAGATCGTCACGTCGTTCAATCGTCGCGACGACAACGGCCGCCGGGTCAACGACCCGAAGGCGATGATCCTCGACGCCGTGCCCGTGATCCCGCCGGAACTGCGCCCGATGGTCCAGCTCGACGGTGGCCGCTTCGCCACGTCCGACCTGAACGACCTGTACCGCCGTGTGATCAACCGCAACAACCGACTCGAGCGTCTGCTCAACCTCGGCGCACCGGAGATCATCGTCAACAACGAGAAGCGGATGCTGCAGGAGGCCGTCGACGCACTGTTCGACAACGGCCGCCGTGGTCGTCCCGTGACCGGGCCGGGCAACCGTCCGCTCAAGTCGCTGTCCGACATGCTCAAGGGCAAGCAGGGCCGCTTCCGTCAGAACCTCCTCGGCAAGCGCGTCGACTACTCGGGCCGTTCGGTCATCGTGGTCGGCCCCACGCTGCGACTGCACCAGTGCGGTCTGCCGAAGCTGATGGCGCTCGAGCTGTTCAAGCCGTTCGTCATGAAGCGTCTCGTCGACCTCGAACTCGCGCAGAACATCAAGACCGCGAAGCGCATGGTCGAACGTCGTCGTCCGCAGGTGTGGGACGTCCTCGAGGACGTCATCAAGGAGCACCCGGTCATGCTGAACCGTGCGCCCACGCTGCACCGCCTCGGCATCCAGGCCTTCGAGCCGGTGCTGGTCGAGGGCAAGGCGCTCCAGATCCACCCGCTCGTCTGCACGGCCTTCAACGCCGACTTCGACGGTGACCAGATGGCGATCCACGTGCCGCTGTCGGCAGAAGCGCAGGCCGAGGCCCGCGTGCTCATGCTCAGCGCGAACAACATCCTGTCGCCGGCCTCGGGTCGTCCGATCACCGTTCCGTCGCAGGACATGATCATCGGTGGCTACTACCTCACCGAGGGCATCGAGGACGCGACCGGCTCCGGCCGCGTGTTCCGTCACCTGTGGGAAGTACTGCGGGCATACGACGAGGGCACCCTCGACCTGCACGCCACCATCGAGGTCCGCAACGGTCCGGGCGACAAGTTCGAGACCACACCCGGTCGCGCCCTCTTCGAGGAAGCGCTTCCGGTCGCGTACACCGAGATGTTCGGCCACATCGACTCGCTCATCACCAAGAAGGAGATGGGTGTCATCGTCGAGCGGCTGTCCGACAACTTCGACAAGGCGACGGTCGCCGAGGCGCTCGACAACATCAAGAACCTCTGCTACCGGTTCGCCACGCAGTCCGGCATCACGGTGTCGATCGACGACGTCCGGACCCCGGCCGCCAAGCGCGGCATGCTCGACGACTACGAGGCCCAGGCCGAGAAGGTCGAGAACCAGTTCAAGCGCGGCATCATCACCGACGGCGAACGGCGCCAGCAGGAGGTCCGCATCTGGACCGACGCGACCGCCGACGTGCAGGCGGCGATGGAGCTCGAGTTCAAGAAGGTCCAGTTCAACCCGATCGACATGATGGTCGGTTCCGGCGCCCGAGGGAACATGACCCAGATGCGCCAGATCGCCGGCATGCGCGGTCTCGTCGCCAACCCTCGTGGTGACATGATCCCGCGTCCGATCAAGTCGAACTTCCGCGAGGGCCTCGAAACCCTCGAGTACTTCATCGCCACGCCGGGTGCTCGTAAGGGCCTCGTCGACACGGCGCTGCGTACTGCCGACTCGGGCTACCTGACCCGTCGTCTCGTCGACGTCGCGCAGGAACTCATCGTCCGCGAAGAGGACTGCGGTTCCACGCTCGGCGTGTGGATCGAGAACGTTTCGCCCGACACGGCGAACCGTCGCTCGTACCTCGAGACGAAGCTGTACGGCCGCGCGCTGCTCAACGACACCGAGCTCTCCAGCCCGATGGAGAAGGACGGCGAGTCGATCTCGATGCTGCCGCGCAACACCATCGTCGGCGACGAGGAGATGGACGCACTGCGCGACGACCCGAACATCGAGCGGCTCCGTGTCCGCTCCGTGCTCACGTGCGACGCCGAGCTCGGTGTCTGCGCGATGTGCCACGGGCGTTCGCTCGCCACCGGCAACATGATCGAGCTCGGTGAGGCCGTCGGCGTCATCGCCGCTCAGTCGATCGGTGAGCCCGGTACCCAGCTGACGATGCGTACCTTCCACACCGGTGGTGTGGCCGGCAAGGACATCGCCGGCGGTCTGCCTCGCGTCGTCGAGCTCTTCGAGGCTCGCACGCCGAAGGGGTCGGCCCGTCTCGCCAAGGCGACCGGTGTGCTGCACCTGCGTGAGGACGAGGGCAAGGGCATCCCGGTCGTCGTGACCGATGATGCCGGCGAGGAGCACGAGACGTTGCTTCCGCTCGGTGCCCGCCCGATCGTCACCGACGGTCAAGAGGTCAAGGCCGGCGATCCGCTGGTCGACGGCCCCTTCGACCCGAAGGAGATCATGGAGATCAAGGGCATCCGCGAGACGCAGCTGTACCTGGTCGAAGAGGTCCAGCGGGTCTACCGCGACCAGGGTGTGTCGATCCACGACAAGCACATCGAGTTGATCGTGCGTCAGATGACGCGTCGCATCGGCGTGCAGGAGCCCGGCGACACCGGTTTCCTGCCGGGCGAGCGAGTCGACTCGAAGCGCTTCCGTGACACCAACCGCCGCATGGTCGAGGACAGCTCGCGTCCCGCAGAGGGCCGCCCCGAGCTGATGGGCATCACCAAGGCATCGCTCGCCACCGAGTCGTGGCTGTCGGCTGCATCGTTCCAGGAGACCACGCGTGTCCTGACCGAGGCCGCCATCGACGGACGCGGTGACGACCTGATCGGCCTGAAGGAGAACATCATCCTCGGCAAGCTGATCCCGGCCGGTACCGGCATGGCCAAGTACCGCGAGTTCGGGATCGACGCTCCGGACT
Organism: Ilumatobacter nonamiensis YM16-303; assembly: GCF_000350145.1. Taxonomy (GTDB): domain Bacteria; phylum Actinomycetota; class Acidimicrobiia; order Acidimicrobiales; family Ilumatobacteraceae; genus Ilumatobacter_A; species Ilumatobacter_A nonamiensis. Next base: position 7,824 of record NZ_BAOL01000024.1, read on the forward strand.
ACGAGCCGATGTCGTACTTCACCTCCGACGGTGTCGAAGGCGAAGAAGACCCCGCAGCGTTCCTGGCGGGCCTCCACGGCACGTACTCGAGCGACGCCGCCAC
>NZ_BAOL01000023.1 GCF_000350145.1 Ilumatobacter nonamiensis YM16-303
AGCGCGACGAGAACCCTGATCGCGACGAGAAGGGGCGGTGGATCGCGAGGTCTGGGGTGCTCGACGGGGAGAGTTCGGAATGGGTTTGAATTGTCGTTAGGTGATCTTTACAATCGCGCCGATGCGATCACGAGCAATCCTTCCCACGATCACGGCGGCGACGCTGGTGCTGGCCGCGTGCGGCAGTGACGACGGTGGGGGAGATGCCGACATGGCCGACGCCGTCGAGACCTATGCCGAAGGTGTGGAGGCTTCGTACGAAGCGAGCGTGGAGTCGGCCGAGGCGATGGACGAGGCGATCGACACGTTCGTCGATGACCCGACCGAGGAGAACCTCGAGTCGGCCAAGCAGGCGTGGCTCGATGCCCGCGACGACTACGGCCCGACCGAGGCGTTCCGCTTCTACGGCGGACCGATCGACAACGAGGAGGACGGCCCGGAAGGCCTGATCAACGCGTGGCCGATGGACGAGGCGTACGTCGACTACGTCGAGGGAAGCCCCGACTCGGGCATCATCAACGACCCCGAGACCTACCCGACCATCGACGGCGAACTGCTCGAATCGCTGAACGAGGACGGCGGCGAGACCAACATCTCGACCGGCTGGCACGCCATCGAGTTCCTCCTGTGGGGTCAGGACCTGAGCGATGACGGTCCCGGCGCGCGACCGGCCACCGACTACTCCGATGCGGAGAATGCCGACCGGCGTGCGGAGTACCTCACGACCGCCTCGGAGCTCCTCGTCGGCCACCTCGAGGATCTCGAAGCCGCATGGGACGAGGACGGGGACAACTACCGCGCCGAGTTCGTCGCTCTCGATCCCGAGGAGGCGATGACCAACATCATCACCGGGATCGGCGAACTGAGCCGCGGCGAACTCGCCGGCGAGCGGATGAACGTCGCCTACAGCGAACGGTCGCAGGAGGACGAGCACTCGTGCTTCTCCGACAACACGACGGCCGACATCGTGGCCAATGCGACCGGGATCCAGATGGTGCTGACCGCCTCCTACCCGGGCGGTGTGGAGGGAACGAGCGTGCTCGACGTGATCAGCGCCGAGGACTCCGAACTCGCGGAGCAACTGGCCGAGCAGGTCGACGTCAGCGTGGCCGCCGTGACGGCGATTCCGGCACCGTTCGACCAGCATCTGGCCGACGGCGTGCCCGACGACGATCCCGGCCGCGCCACCGTGCTCGTCGGGATCGAAGCCCTCGAAGCACAGACACCGACGATCGTGTCCGCTGCCGAGGCCCTGGGACTGACGATCAACGTCACCTGATGATCGGGGCCGTCGATCGCCGGAACCGGAGCGCGGTCCGGCGATCGGTAGCCTGCCCCGGGTCGATGCGCCCGCGAACCGCTTTCACCGTCGCACTCGTGCTCATCGCGTCGGCGTGCGCCGGAGGAAGCGGCGACGATGTGGACCCGCAACTCGGCGGGGACACCACTCGCGAGGTCACGGGCCGGAATGCGTTCAGCTTCCCGGCAGCGGAATTGACGAATGAGGAACGCCGTGTGTTCGAGATCGGCGACAGCTTCTTCACCCAGAACTGGGTGACGGCGCCCGCGTCGACCGACGCACGTGACGGACTCGGCCCGATGATGAACGCTCAGGCGTGTTCGTCGTGCCATCTCCTCGACGGCCGTGGCGTGCCGGCATCGACCGGTGACGGGGAACTCGGGTTGCTCCTCCGACTCTCGGTCGCCGAAACCGACGGGGTCTCCGGGCCGACTCCCCACGAGGTGTACGGCGATCAACTCCAGGACCGCGCGATTCTCGGTGTCGAAGCCGAGGGCGAGGTCGTGATCTCCTACTCCGAGCAGGTGGGGGAGTACGCGGACGGGACGGAATACTCGCTGCGGGCCCCCACCTACACGATCGAATCGCCGGCGTACGGTCCGCTCGGTGACGATCTGCTCGTCTCGCCACGCTTGGCACCGCAGGTGATCGGCGTCGGCCTGCTCGAAGCGATTCCCGAGGACGACATCCTCGCCGCCGCCGACCCCGAGGACGCCGACGGCGACGGGATCTCCGGGCGCGCGAACCGGGCCTGGAACCCGAGCACCGAGGAACTCGAACTCGGCCGCTTTGGCTGGAAGGCGAACGTCCCGACGGTCGAGGCGCAGGTCGTGGGAGCGTTCAACGGTGACATCGGGATCACCTCGGAACCGCTTCCCGACGACGCGTGCACACCGACCCAGACCGCCTGCCTCGACGCTCCCGACGGTGGCGACCCGGAACTGACCGACAGTCGGCTCGGGAGCGTCACCTTCTATTCGCGCACGCTCGCGGTACCTGCGATGCGCGATGCCGACACCGACGAGGTGCGTGACGGAGTCGCGCTCTTCGATGACTTCGGCTGTGCGACGTGCCACACGCCGACGCAGGAGACCGGACCGATCGCCGACGTCGGGGTGGAGGCTCTCTCCGACCAGACGTTCTCGCCGTACACGGACCTGCTGCTGCACGACATGGGTGAAGGCCTCGCCGATGGTCGGCCCGATTTCGACGCTTCCGGAAGCGAGTGGCGAACCCCGCCGCTGTGGGGGATCGGTCTGATTCTGGATGTGAACGGTGAGCGCTTCCTGCTCCATGACGGTCGTGCGCGCACGATCGAGGAAGCGATCCTGTGGCACGGTGGCGAGGCCGAGGATGCCGCCGAACGATTCCGCACCGCCGATCTCGACGACCGCACCGCACTGATCGCATTTCTGGAGGCACTGTGACCCGTCCACCGAGCCGATCCCGGGTTCGTCCGGCGAACGTTGTTCCGCTTGCGTTCGCGGCCGGCCTGGTCGTGTCGGCGTGTGGCGACTCCGGCCCGTCGCGATCCGAAGTCGTCGGGTCGGCGACGGAGACGATCGTTCCCGCCCGGTATGCCGAACTCGCCGCTGCGGCGGAGACGGTCGTCCACGACGTGCAGACGTGGTGCGACGGCGAGGATGCGACCGCGGCGACGGATTCGATCTCGGCGGCTCGGGACGAATGGCTCACGCTCCGGCCGTACAGCTTCGGTCCTGCCAACGAGCGTCGCTCGATGTTCATCATCGACCCCAACATCCGCGAGGACGACGTCGATGAACTCGGCGCCGACGGAGCGGCGGTCGATGCCGACTCGCTCCGCAACCTCGCCGGTGCCGACCAACGCGGTTGGCAGGCGGTGGAACACCTCGTCGCCGGCGAGCTGACCGATCGCCGCTGCGAGTATGCGCTCGGCGCGTCGCAACTGACCGCAGACGAACTCGCCGCGGTCGCCGATGAATGGGTCGAGTACGGATCGGCGGTCGCCGAGGACGACGAGGCGGCCAACATCGCGCTGCGCAACATCGTCAGCGAGAGCCTGTTCTCGGTGCAGATGGTGATCGACGAACCCAACCCCGACACCGACGCGGTGCGACTGGAGGGAGTGCGACTGGCGCTCGTCGGTGAGGACGGCACCGGAGGGATCGCCGAACTGCTCTCGGACGACCTCGTCGAACGGCTGACAGCCGAGCTCGACGCCGGAGACGCGACCGCGTTGCAGATCACCATCAACACCGAGGTGGTCGGCGAACTCGGAACCACGGTGAACTTCTCCGATGCCGACGGCGACGGCTGACCGACTCGCTACGGAGACGGAGTCGGCGGGCCGCGTCAGCGGCCGTGGGCTCGTCCCGACGCTCCACGCGGTACGGACGGCGGCCCGCCGTTCGGTCGACGCGCGTTCGACCGTTGCGTTCCGAGTGGCGTTCGGGGCACTCATCGTCTATTCGACCGTGCGATTCGTCGCCCGCGGATGGGTCGACGAGTTCTACCTCCGGCCCGAACACCACCTGACGTATCCCGCCTTCGGCTGGGTGCATCCGCTTCCCGCGCCGTGGATGTACGTCCACATGGGGCTGCTCGGGGCACTCGGCGTCGCGATCGCGGTGGGTTTCCGACCGCGCATCTCGGCCGCGCTGTTCGCGCTCGGTTTCGCCTACGTCGAACTCATCGATGCCGCGCTGTACCTGAACCACTACTGGTTCGTCACGCTCGCCGCGGTCGCCCTCGCGATCGTCCCCGGGCCGGCGGGTGGCCGTGTCCCTGCCGTCACCGTGTGGGTGCTGCGTGGTCAGGTCGCCGTGGTCTACGTGTTCGCCGGCATCGCCAAGCTCAACACCGACTGGTTGCTCCACGCCCAGCCGATGAGCTCGTGGCTCACGGCGCGTACCGATCGACCGTTGATCGGCCCGCTGCTCGACGAGCCGGCCGTGTGGTTCACGTTCAGCTGGTTCGGGGCAGCGTTCGACCTCACGATCGTCGGTTGGCTGCTGTGGCGCCGAAGCCGCCCGATCGCGTACGTGGCCGTGGTCGTCTTCCACGTCGCGACGGCGATGTTGTTCCAGATCGGCGTCTTTCCGTGGGTGATGATCGCGCTCACACCGATCTTCTTCTCGCCCGACTGGCCGGGACGGGTGTGGGCGATGCTCTCTCGACGTGACCGCTTCTCCGTTCCGACCACCGAACCCGTTCGCGCTCACCGAATCGCTCCACCGACGATGGCCGCGATCGCGCTGCTCGTCGCGGTGAACGTCGTGCTCCCGCTCCGGCACTATGCGGCCGAGGGAAACGTCCGCTTCAACGACGACGGCTACTACCTGTCGTGGCGGGTGATGCTCACCGAGCGCAGCGGCTTCCTCGAGTTCACCGCGCGTGATCCCGCGACGGACGAAACGTGGGTCGTGCGTCCGGATTCCGTCCTCGCCGACTGGCAGGTCGCGCAAGCCGTTCAGCGGCCCGACCTCGCGTTGAGTACGGCTCACCTCGTGGCGGAACAGCACGCCGGTCAGGGGCGCGTCATCGAGGTCTATGCGAACTCCTGGGTCGCATTCAACGGGCGGCCCCGCCAGCGATGGATCGACCCCGACGTGGACCTGGCAGCGCTGGATCGCTCGAGCCCCGCGTCGGAGTACGTGCTTGCGGAGTCCGAGCCGTGAGCGCGAAGACGGACGGACGGGGTCGCGCGTTCACCGTCGTCCTCCCGGCCCTGATCGTGGTCGCTTCGGTGGTGTTCGCCGTGTGGCTGTTCCTCCCCGATGACGCGGAACCACAGGTCGACGTGGACGCCCAGGGTCCGCGTTTCGAACTCCCGGAGCAGCTCGTCGAGGCGAGCGACCTGATCGTGGTGGGTGTGGTGGCACGCGTCGATGACGGGCGTGTGCTGACCGACCCGGGAGATCCCGAAGCGGGAATTCGGACGCAACTCGCGACCGTCGAGGTCGACGCACCGCTCGTCGGCGACGTCGACGATCCGCTCGTGGTCGAGCAGGAAGCCGAGCTGCTCGACGGAACGAGGGTGACAGTGAACGGTGTCGCTCCACTGGCGCCCGGCGACCGTGGCCTGATGTTCCTGGTCAGCGGCGACAGCGACGAGTTCCCGTACACCGCCTTCGTGAACGAGCAGGCCTGGGTTCCGATCACCGACGACCGGCTGGACCCGATCGATCCGGAGGATCCGATCTGGCGTGAGTTCGTCGGAATGAGGACGAACGAGTTCCTCGCCGGCCCCGCAGACGACAACTGACCTCGCCGCGCGGCGCGGCGTAGTTGACTGGTGGACTTGCTTCGGAGGATTAGGGATGCCTAACATCACCCGTTGTGGAACGGAAGTTGCGGAGGTCGATCGGTCGGAGCGTCGCCGGCGTGCTGGTGCTCGGCGCGACGGCCTGCGGCGGCACGGCTGATGCGGACCCTGCCGAGACGCGGATCGTTCCGGTCGATGGCGACGTCGCCGAGATCGTGTTCGCACTCGGGCTCGGCGACCAGGTCGTGGCGACCGACATCTCCGCGACCTTTCCCGCTGAGGCCGATGCGCTCCCCGAGGTCGGTTACCAGCGTGCGCTGGCTCCCGAACCGATCGTCGCGTTCGAACCGACGATCGTCCTCGCCACCGATCTCGCCGGTCCCGACGAGACGCTCGACGCGCTCGAACGGCTCGGCATCGAAACCGTCGTCATCGAACGCGAGAGCGCCCCTTCCGGCCCGGGCGACAAGATCCGTGCGGTCGGCGCTGCGCTCGGCGTCGAGGACGCGGCAACCGAACTGGCAGCCGATGTCGACGCGCGGATCGCTGCCGGAATCGAGCGAGCGGCGGAGGAAACGGCCGCGCCCCGAGTCGGAGTGCTGTACCTGCGCGGTGAGAACGTACAGCTGCTGCTCGGTGAGGGAAGCGGCGTCGACTGGCTGATCGAGGCCGCTGGTGCGATCGACATCGCCGACGATCTCGGTGTCGTGGACAACACCGCCATCAACACCGAAGCACTGATCGAGGCGGCACCCGACGTCCTGATCGTTCCCGAACGTGGCCTCGAATCGGTCGGCGGGATGGAGGGATTCCTCGACATCCCGGGAATCGCGCAGACGCCGGCAGGTGCCGACGGACGAGTCCTCGTCTACGACGACCAGTACCTGCTGGGCAACGGACCGCGCACGGGCGCGCTCCTCGACGACCTCATCACCGAGATTCACGGAGACAACCGATGACCGATACGTCACCCGCGACCGACACCGACGCTGCGGTCGATCCGCACGACACCGCCGGTCCACCGCTGGTCGGTGACACCAACAGCTTTCCGTCGTATGCGGAGCTCTCACGGACGTTGGTCGAGCCCGGCGGTCTGCTGACACTGAGCACGCTCACGTGGTCGGGTCACCCGTACGCGTCGATCGCGCCGTATTCCACGTTGGATTCGGGTGCGCCACTGATCTGCGTCTCGTCGCTCGCCGAGCACACGCAGAATCTGCGCCGGGACCCGCGATCGAGCGTGCTCGTCGAGGCACCGGCGGATCCCGGGGTCGACCCCCTCTCACTCGCCAGGGTCACGATCCTCGGTTCGTTCATTCCCTACGAGCCGACGGGGGAGGAGGTCGACGCTCACCTCGAACTGCATCCCTACGCCCGCCACTACGTGGGCTTTCCCGACTTCTCGTGGTGGCGATTCGACGCCGCCAACCTGCGCTACGTCGGTGGCTTCGGCGTGATGGGGTGGGGGACCGGCGAGGAGTATCTGGAGTCGAGTGCCGATCCGGTCCTGCCACACGCGGGCCCGATGATCGAGCACCTCAATGCCGATCACAGCGACGCCTGCCTGTCGATCGTGCGCAACCTCGGCGGCGTCACCACGGCGGTGGACGCCACCGTGTCCGCTGTCGATCGCTACGGGATGACGCTCGATGCGCGAGACGCAGAGCGGTCGTATCTCGCCACCGTCCGCGTCGCCTTCGCCGAACCGCTGACCCGTCCCGACCAGGTTCGTGCCGCCTCGATCGAGCTCGTCCGACGCGCGACGCCCTGACCGTGAGGTCGCGCCGTCGTCAGCCCGAAGTCAGACCACACCCGCCAGTCCCGAACCCGACACACCGCACCAGCAACAAGGAGAGAACTCTCATGACCCCACTCGAACGACTGCGGCTCGCCGCCGCCCTGTGCCATGCGGTGCCGGGTGCGCAGCTCCGGCTGCACACCGACCGGGACGAGACCGTCGTCGTCGGGCACCACGTAGGCGCCGACATCGACCCGTGTGCGATGCGGCGCGTGGTGGCGGCGAGTGCGTGTCCGCACCAGCCCGACCTGTCCGCCCATCTGTCGGGGATGGAGGTGGGCGGCGCGCTGATCGACCTGGGAGGCGGAGTCGCCGGGTCGCAGCACGCGGGGCGTGAACAACGCTGGATCGCCAGCCTGCTCCCAGCGGATCGGATCATCTCGATCCTCGACGACTCCGGCTCGGGGCTGATCCCGGATGATGCGATGAAGGCCACGGTCAAGCCCGACCCCGGGCTCGGCGTCACGGTGCTGATGATCACGTCGATCGATCCGCGCTTCGACCATGCGCTCGACGCCGTGGTGGAGCAGGTCGCCGCGTCGTGTTTCGTGGAGGAACTGCGGACATCGATGTCGAACCTGGATCGCGAAGACGACCACTCGGGGAGCACGTCATGAAGCGCTCGATCTGCTCGATCGCCGTCGCGGCAGTGCTGCTCGCTGCGTGCGGATCATCCGACGACGCCGACACGACGGTCGGGGTCACCGAGTCGGCACCTGCCGAGACGGCCCCGCCCGCGACCGAAGCGGTCGTGACGACGGAGGAGACGACGACAACGGAAGCCGTCGAGACGACGACACCGGAACCGGAATCGACCGAAGCCGTACCGGAGTCGACGGAGTCGGAACAGGAACCCTCCGATGCCAGTGGTGCGGACATGGCCGCCGAAGAGCAGGCCGCCGCCGATGCGTGGTCGATCGTCTTCGACTCGACGGCCGAGTTCGCCGACAAGGAAACCCACCTGGCGGATGCGGCAGCGCTGCAGGCGACGCTCGAGGCGTACACCGAGGCCGGGAGTGGGTTCGGCGGCATCAGTCTCGTGCCGACGGCCGTCGCCATCGACGGTGAGACGGCGGCGATCACCTATGACGTCAACTTCGGTGAGAACCCCGCCTACGAGGACCAAGCGGGTTCGATCGGGCTGGTGGACGGAGTCTGGATCGTGGATCGCGACGAGTTCTGCGCGTTCATGTCGTCGGCCCGGGTCTCGTGTCCATGACGCGGTCAGCCGACGCGGTCCGAAGCGGCCGTCCGTCACGGCCATGGCAACGCGAGGTCCGCTCCTCGGAACGGCATCCGACGTTGCGCGAGGTCGCGGCGCTGGCCGTCGCCGGCGACCGCAGCGACGGGACCGCGGTGGCATGCGTCTGTGTGACGCAGGGCCGTCTTGCCGTTGGCTATTAGGTGGCCCTAACCTGCACGGCGATGCGTACCTCGGTGCTCACGGACCAACGGCCGCATTCCGACTCGGTCACCGATCCCGGTCCCGGCGTCACCGACGACACCGACGATGGCCGGGTGGAGTGGACGACGTCCAGCCGACCCTCGGCTGCACGACGTTCGATGGGGATCGTGCTGCTCGCTGCGGCCGTCGGGCTCGCGGTGCTGCTCTCGCTCGCCGTGGGAGCGAAGTCGATGCCCTGGAGCACCGTCGTCGATGCGGTCATGAGCTACGACAGCACGAACACGGATCACCTGATCGTCCGTGAACTCCGCCTGCCGCGCACGGTGCTCGGGCTGTTGGTCGGTGCTGCGCTCGGTGCTGCCGGCGCGCTGATGCAGGGCGTGACCAGGAATCCGCTCGCCGATCCGGGGCTGCTCGGTGTGAACGCCGGAGCCGCGTTCGCCGTGGTCCTCGCCATCTGGGGTTTCGGGATCACCTCGGTGTCGGGAATGGTCTGGTTCGCGTTCGTCGGCGCCGGGATCGCATCGGTCGCGGTGTACGTCCTCGGTTCGGCCGGGCGTGGAAACGCGACACCGGTTCGGCTCGCACTCGCCGGAGCGGCGCTGGCCGCGTTGCTCTTCGCTCTGACACGTGCGGTCACCCTGCTCGATCAGGCGACGCTCGACCAGTTCCGCTTCTGGGCGGTCGGTTCACTGGGAGGGCGCGGCACCGATGTCGCCGGACAGGTGGTCGTCTTCATCGCGATCGGGCTGGTTCTCGCGATCGGAGTCGCCCGACACCTCAACGCGTTGGCTCTCGGGGAGGAGACAGCGACCGCACTCGGGACGAAGATCGCCGCCACTCGTACGGTGAGTGTGATCGCGATCACGTTGCTGTGCGGCAGTGCGGTCGCCGCAGCGGGCCCGATCGGATTCGTCGGGCTGGTCGTCCCGCACGCGGTGCGCGCCTGGTTCGGACCGGACCAGCGGTGGCTGTTGCCGGCCTCGGCATTGGCGGGGGCGGCGTTCCTGCTGTACTGCGACACGCTCGGACGTGTGCTCGCACGCCCGGGCGAGGTGCAGGTGGGGATCATGACCGCAGCGATCGGTGGGCCGGTCTTCATCGTGCTCGTTCGCCGTACCCGGATGGCTCAGCTCTGAGCGTGCCACGATGACCGACACCCTCACATCGACGCCGAACGACGCTTCTCGTTCCGACCTCGTCGAACGCCCCGAGCAACTCCCGATCCGCGGCACCGTGATTCGCGCCGGTTCGTTCTCGGTGCGGCTCGACACCCGAGCGGTCTGGGTGTGCTGTGTGCTCGGTGCGCTGACCGTCGTGATCGGACTCTGGTCGATCAGTGTCGGGGACTTCCCGATTCCGATTTCGGAGGTGGTGGCCACGCTGCTCGGCAACCCGACCGACGACTCGGAGTTCATCGTCGGGACGCTTCGACTGCCGCGCGTGCTCGTGGGCGCCGGCGTGGGCGCCGCGTTCGGGATGTCGGGCGCGATCTTCCAGTCGCTCGTGCGCAATCCCCTGGGATCGCCCGACATCATCGGTTTCACCGCAGGGGCGTCGCTCGGTGCGGTCACGACGATCGTCGTGCTCGACGCCTCGGCGTTCGGGGTGTCCGTCGGTGCGGTTCTCGGCGGGTTGATCAGTGCCCTCGCCGTGTACCTGCTCGCCTGGAAGCGTGGTGTGCAGGCGTACCGACTGGTGCTGGTCGGCATCGGAGCCGGGTTCGCCATCAGTGCCGCCATCGACTACATGATCACCCGCGCCGAGATCTACGACGTGCAGCGGGCGACCGTCTGGCTGACCGGGTCGCTCAACGGGCGCAGTTGGGACGACGTGCGAATCGTGTTCCTCGCATTGCTCGTGCTCGGCCCGTTGGCGATCCTGATGCAGCGGAACCTGGATCGGCTCGATCTCGGCGACGACACCGCCGCGGGGCTGGGCGTCGACGTGGGACGCGCGAAGTTGTCGCTGGTCCTGGTCGGAGTTCTGCTGGCGGCGCTCGGTGTCGCGGCAGCCGGCCCGATCGCTTTCGTCGCTTTCGTCGCGGGGCCGATCGCGCGTCGTCTGGTCAGTTCACCGCGGGCGTGCATCGTGCCCGCCGCGTTCGTCGGTGCGCTGGTCACGGTCGTGGCCGATCTCGCGGCGCGACGGGTACTTGCTCCGACGGAGCTGCCCGTCGGGATCATGACCGCGCTGATCGGAGCGCCCTACCTGCTCTGGCTGTTGAGCCGGCAGGCGCGGACGGGGCTGCTGTGAGGTTCTCGGCGCGCCGCGACGAACACGAGCACGTGCGGAGCGATCACGATCGCCCGGCGCCCGCGGCTTCACGCCTGATTGCTGAGTCGGTCACCCTCGGCTACGACGACCACACCGTCGTCAACAGCCTCGATCTGGAGATTCCCGATGGTGAGATCACCGCGATCATCGGCCCGAACGCGTGCGGCAAGTCGACGTTGCTGAAGGCGCTCGCACGCCTGCTCGTGCCGAACAGTGGTCAGGTGGTGCTCGACGGGGAGAAGATCCAGCGGATGCCGACCAAGGAGGTGGCCCGCCGACTCGGTCTGCTGCCACAGACCCCGATCGCTCCGGAGGGGATCACGGTCGTCGATCTCGTCGCGCGAGGTCGGACTCCGCACCAGAAGCTGTTCCAGCAGTGGTCCGAGTCCGACGAGTGTGCGGTCCGCGCGGCACTCGACGCGACGAGCACCGGCGAACTGGCCGATCGGACGGTCGACGAACTGTCGGGCGGTCAGCGTCAGCGGGTCTGGATCGCGATGGCGTTGGCGCAGGAGACCGAGTTGCTGCTCCTGGACGAGCCGACGACGTTTCTCGACATCGCCCACCAGATCGATGTCCTCGACCTCATCGATCGGCTCAATCGTGAACAGGGGCGGACGATCGTCGTGGTCCTCCACGATCTGAACCTCGCGTGCCGGTACGCCCATCACGTGGTTGCGCTGCGTGATGGTTCGATCGTCGCATCGGGCGCGCCCGCCGACGTGATCGACCCGGACACGGTCCGTTCGGTGTTCGGCCTGGAGTCGATGGTGATCGACGATCCGATCAGCCACACCCCGCTCGTGGTGCCGATCGGTTCGCGACATGCGCAGCCGCCGCTTCCGCCCGTCGAGTTGGACGAGGCACGATGAAGAACGAAGTCCCCACCCCACAGAAACGAGTACCACTGCCATGGTCGACGACCTGATCGAATCCACTGACCTCGTCCCGGTCCTGAACGACATCATGCTGGCCGAACTCGCCGGCGTCGTTCGCTACACGCACTACTCGCTCGTGATCACGGGCCCGAATCGACTGCCGCTCGTCGATTTCATGCAGCAACAGGCCGACGAGTCCCTGGTGCACGCTCGACAGGCCGGGGAGATCCTCACCGGGCTCGGTGGTCACCCGACGCAGGGGATCGGGAAGATCGAGGAGTCCCACGACCACTCGATCGAGAACATCCTGCGTGAGTCGATCGCCCACGAGCGTCGAGCTCTCGACCTGTACCGGGCACTGCTCGGACTGTCCGAGGGCAAGTCCGTGTATCTCGAGGAGTACGCGCGGACCCAGATCGGTGCCGAGGAACTGCACGTCATCGAGATGAACAAGCTGCTCCGGGACTACACGATTGGCTGAGCGGGCGCGAGTGGGAGTTCTCCCGCCGGACGTACCGCCGACCGTCGCGTTGTGCGCCGGCAAGGACTGCCGGAAGCGATGTGAAGCCGCCAAGATCCGGGACTCGCTCGCCGACGGGTTCCGGGTCGTCGAGTTGAAGTGTGTCGGAATCTGTTCGGGACCGGTCGCGATCGTCGACCCGGGTTCCGACCGGCCCATCGTCTACTCGAAGCTGCGGTCGAAGCGGGATCGCAAGCTCCTGGTGCGAGCGGTCGCCGGTGAGCAGGGGGCGCGTCAGGAACTCGCCACGCGAAGCGTCACGAAGAAGAAGGCCCGGCGGACCGTCTCCCGTCGACTCGAACGGACCTCGCTCACCGACTGATCGAAAACCTGCCGCCATCCATTCGCGGTGTTCTCGACCCCGTTCCGCCCACCAGGTGATTCAGAACGGGTCGAGAAAGTGACGGGAGCGCCGCGCCGGCTATTCGGCGATGACTTCGGTGGGGGCGACCTCCGTGGCGGGATCGCCGTCGACTGCCGCGACGAGGCGAGGCACCATCTCCTCGATCGCCACCGGCAGGCTCAACACGGAGCCGAACGACATGGCGGTGTTCGCCCGGCTGAGCTCGAGGAGCGGAACCGTGTTCCCGCGCTCGACGAAATCGAGCTGGGAGTAGATCGGGTGCCCGTTCAGCTGGTCCTCCGTCGTTCCGCTGTACAGGCCGATGACAGTTGCGTCCGAGGCGAGCAGGTCGAGTTGTTCGTCGCTGAGCTGGGTCGGGCTGCGATCGTTCGAATCCAGAGCGGCGTCGGCCGCCTCGGGAATCTCGAGGCCGAGCGCGGCGAGGAAGTTCGGTGCCGGTCCATCGGCGTAGAGCCAGAAGTCTCCCGCGATGTCGGTGGCGAGCATTCCGGTTGCATCCGCGAGGCTCGGGTTCTCCTCCGCCGCGGCGACGAGCTGGGCCTCGACCTCGCCGACCAGGACTTCCGCCTCGTCTTCGCGGTCGAGCGCGGTGCCGATGCGTTCGGTGATCTCCTGCCACGGTGCTCCGTAGTCGGGGAACTCGCCTGGCTGTGCGACCGTCGGAGCGATCTCGTCGAGCAGGTCGTACTGCTCCTGGGTGAGCCCGCTGTTGATGGCGAGGATGAGGTCGGGTCGAAGCGCCGCGATCTCCTCCGGGTCCGGCTCGTAGATGTCGAGGACCGCTTCGGGCATCGGCTGGTCGCCGAGCGCCTCGATCGCCCAGGGGAACAGCGCGCCCGGCTGTTCGCCGAACCACTCGCTCGTTCCGACCGGTGCGAAGCCCAGCGCGATCACGTAGTCCTGATCGGTGAGACCGATCGTGACGATCCGTTCCGGGACACCCTCGATGGTGGTGTTGCCGAACTTGTGCTCGATCGTGCGCGGCTCGGCCTCCGTGGCCGTGTCGGAGGTCGGATCGTCCGTGGCGACCGCTGTCGCCTCGGTTTCGGTGGCATCCGACGTGTCCGCGGTCGTCGTTTCCGGTTCCGTGCCCGGAGATTCGGTGGCGACGCTGTCCGGAGCGTCGGTCGTTGCGGCGTCGTCACTCCCGCACGCGCCGAGCCAGATCGGGGCCGTCGCCACGATCGCGAGCAGTGCTGCGCTTCGGCGTGGAACTCGGCTCATCGGTCGATCGCTTCGGAGATCAGCGGGACGATGTTCTCCAGCGTGTAGGCCGTGGAAAGGGTGGTGTTGATCGAGTAGGCGTCGGACAGGTCACCGTCGACGATGACGGAGCGGCCGTCCGCGACGGCCGGGATCTGGCCGAAGATGGGATCACCGGTGATCTCGGTCGTCTCGATCTGGATCGGGAACGCCACGATCAGATCGGCGTCGAGCACGTTCAGTTCCTCGCCGGACAGCTCGGCGTAGAAGCCGCCACTCGCATCCAGCTCGGCCACCGCGGGGTTCTGTTCGAACCCGAGTGACTTCAGGAACTCCAGGCGCCCTTCACCGTCGACGTAGGCGCCCCATTGGTCTCCGAAACGTGTCGCGGCGCTGACGGTCTGGCCGGCCCAGTCGGGATGCGCGTCACGGACGGCTTCGAACTGGGCATCGATCTCGTCGAGCAGCGCCTGGCCGGCTTCTGGTTGACCGAGTGCGGCGGCGATCATCGTCACCTGCTGCTCCTGGCTCGTGAGGAACGCGTCGCCACCTTCGGGAATGCCGATGGTCGGGGCGATCTCCGTCAGCAGGTCGTGCTCCGCCGCGTCGCCACCCGACCGAACGTTCAGGATCAGGTCGGGGTCGAGCGCTGCGATCGCCTCGTACGGTGTCTCCGCCACCGTGATCAGTTCGGGCGGAGCGTCGTAGAGCCCGGCGGCCCAGGGTCCGACGCCCTCGCCACCGAAGCCGAGCCAATCAGCGGCACCGACCGGCTGAACGCCGAGGGCCAGCGCCGTCTCGGCGTCACCCCAGCCGAGTGCGACGACTCGTTCCGGTTGCTCGTCGACCGTGACCTCACCGAACGCGGTCTCCACGGTCGCCGGGAATCCGGCCGTGTCGGGTTCGGCCCCGGCCGGGGTGGAGACCGTGCTCTCCGCGGACTCGGCGGACTCGCCGTCCGTCGATGGCACCGATTCGGTGGTGCTCTCGGCGGGCGGCGTCGGTTCGGTGGACCCGTCGGTGGTGGCGTCGGTCGATGAGCTGGTGGAGTCGTCGCTGCCACAGGCGACGACCGCGAGCGCGACTGCGCCCGCGACGAGGAGGTGAAGAGATCGTTGCATCGCCCGCTGTCTATCGGGAAGAAACAAGAAATGTCAAGTTCACCTAACGCAACCTGCTCGGCAACGTTGTGCGACCGACCGGTGAGCGAACCCGCCGGGCGCGGGACCAGGCGGGTGGTTCGACGAGGCGCTCGTGGACCAATCGCTTCTGCTGGTCGGTGAGCGGGCGATTGCTGCGCACGGTGACCGTGGTGACCCCGGTCGGGTGCTCCTGCGACGCCAATTCCGGCAGGAAGACGACCCCGGTGAGGCCGACGTCGTTCGAGGCCGTCGTGAGGCGACGCGACGCTTCGTCCTCCACGTCGTTCCAGTGCACCGTGGGAATCGCGAGGTCCGAGCTCGCCGCGAGCTGGGAGAAGTTGGTGACGCTGTCGATCGCCGAATGGCCGGCGTGCCAGGTCGCGCCCTGCTCGGTGCGAACGCGAATCGAAGCGGCACCCATCAGGTCGATCGTTCCGCTGACTTCGTTGCCGGACATCGTCACGGTCACCTGGTCGCCCACGGCGTAGCGATCCTCGAGCAGCGCCATCGTGCCGGCCAGCAGGTTCTTGATGATGTCCTGGCCGGACAGTGCGATCGCCACGCCGATGAAGCCGGCGCTGGAGATCGCGTAGACCGGATCGACGCCGATGATGTGGAGCGCGAGGAGGACCGATCCGATCACGATGAACGTCGTGACCAGATGACCGAGCATGCGCGCCGCAGCGTCGGCGCGCTGGCGTCGGCGGACTTCGACGTCGCTGTCGATGTCGTTGAGTCGGCGGAGTCGTCCTCTCCACGTTCCCGGGCGTTCCTGCGCTCGTCGGACGGCGCGGCGCGTGAGTGCCTTGATCGTGAATCGGGCACACCAGGCGAGGACGGTCGCAGCCGGAACCAGCAGGATCAGTTCGAGGAGGGTGGTGAGGTTGTTCACGGTGGTCGTCCGATCGGTTCGGAGGGGTGCTCCGCCAAATATGACAGTTTGATGACGCGTCGATGACGCTAGGTGCCGGGGTCGACGAAGCCACATCACGGAACGGAGACACCCGTCTCACCGGATCTCGTCGTTACCCTTGCGTCATCAGCCAGGTCAGTTCAGTCTTCACGTGGGTCCGCAACGTCGTGATGGAGACCTACGGCGAATGGCGATCACACCGCACGATGCGGCTGGGAGCCGGCCTCGCCTACTACGGGCTGTTCGCAATCGTGCCGCTGGTCTCGATCAGCCTGGCCGTCGCCGGGCTCGTGGTCGATCAAGCGGACGTGAACGAGCTCGTTTCCTCGATCCTCAGCAACGTGTTCGACACCGACGCGAGCGAGTTCTCGTCGGAGGTGAGCCAGACCATCGACTCGGGCTCCACCGCGAGTGGGCTCGGCGTGTTCGGCCTCGTCTCCCTGCTCCTGACGGCCTCGCTGGTCTTCGTCGCGCTGCAGGACGCGTTCGACACGATCTGGGAGGTGCCCGTTCCCCGTGGAACGTGGTCGAGCATGCGGCGCCGCTTCCTCGCGTTCGCCGTCGTGTTCCTCGCCGGGGCGGTGCTGATCGTGTCGTTCGCCGTCGTGAGCATCTCGAATCTGATCCGCTCCTTCGTGCCGGGCGATCACGCCCTCATCGACGTGGCCGCCGACGTACTCGCGACGGTCAGCTCCGGGGCCATCCTCGCGGCCGTCATCGCGATGCTGTTCCACTACCTGACCGCGCATCGGCTCACCTGGCGCGTCTCCGCCGTCGGCGGAATCGCGACCGCCCTGGTGCTGACGATCGGCAACCGACTGTTCGTGGAATACATGCGCCGGTACGGCGTGTCGTCGCTGGTCGGAGTGACCGGATCGATCCTCGCCGGCATCGTCTGGCTCTATGCAATCGCCCAGATCGTCCTCGCCGGAGCCGAACTGACCCGGACCCTTCAGAGCCGGTTGCCGGTTCGCTTCCGCTGACCGGTGGCGTGAGATGTCGTTCGCCGGACGAGATCCGAACTCCCTGGTGATTGCGCACTAGCCTCAGCCGCCATGTTGATTCTCGCACTCATCGTCGCCGGCATGCTCGTGGGCTGGCTGGCACAATTCATCCTCGGTCGCTCCGCAGGCCAAACCGACTGGATGATGGCGTTCGTGGCCGGAATCGTCGGATCCTTCGTTGGCGGACTCCTGTTCAGCCTGATCAATGGTGACGGCCTCGACATCGCGCCGAGTGGGCTCATCGGTTCACTGGTGGGAGCGCTGATCGTCACGGCGATCTGGCAGGCGTACAACAAGAAGCAGCGCGCCGCCGATCGCGCCCCGGACGCCAAGCCCTGGGAGTGACCCCGATCCCGGGGATCGGTCCGAAGGCATGACACAATCGGCTCGTGTGCGGTGTCGTGGCGCTCGAGTCCTCTGGCGTCATCGCGTCGCGGACGGTGTGACCCGTGGGTGATCGGACCCGATCTCGCAAACCGCTGCGTTGGGCCAGGTCGGTGTCGGTCGCGACTCGGCTTGCGATCTCGATCGTGGTGGTCAGCGTCATCTCGTTGGTCGTCGCGACGATCGTCGGCGTCAACACCGGACAGACGCTGAGCGACTCGATCGTCGATTCCCGGCTGGATGCGCTGCGTGCGTCCGCGGCAACGAACGTCGCCGCCGAGATGACGACGATCGAACGCGCCGCAGAGACACTGGGCGCCAGCCCGCAGGTGGCGCGGTCGATCGACGAACTCGCCGATGCGCTCGCCGACCTCGATGCGAATCCGCCCAGCGACCTCGAGTCGAACGTCGAGGACCTCGTCGATCAGTACGACGTCGAGTTCATCGAACCGCTGCAGGAGGCCGGCTTCGACGTCGTGCGTCGCGACCTGATCGACACCGACGACCTGGCATCGCTCCAGTTGCAGACCGCCTACTCGCTCGTGGACGACGACGCGGACTCGGCGCGCGACGTGGACGACGCGCGTGACGGCTCGGACTGGAGCGAGGTGCACCGGCGCGTGCATCCTCCGATCCGCAGCGTGGCCGATCGCCTCGAACTCGCCGACGCATTCCTCGTCGAGCCCGACGATGCCACCATCGTCTACTCGGTCGAGAAGGGCCCGGACCTCGGCACCAGTCTCGACGTCGGCCCGTTCAGCGGCACGGTGGTCGCCGGAGCGGTCGCATCCGTCATCTCCGACCCGTCCGCCGGCACCGTGATCAGCGATGTCAGTACCTACCTGCCCCAGGGGCTGCTGCCGGTCGGTGCCGTGGCGACGCCGGTCATGGACGGCGAGGAGCTCGCCGGGGTGGCCGTGCTGGTCTACTCGACGGAGCCGATCACCGATCAGTTGACGGCGGGTGGCGACTGGGACGCGAGTGGATTCCCGCCAACCGGCGAGACGTTCATGATGGCAGGAGACGGAACGATGCGATCCGAGCCCCGTTCGTTCCTCGAGGACCCTCGTGAGCACCTGACCAAGGCCGAGCAGACGGGTTCGATCGACGAGGACGGCCGTGTCCGCATCGAACGCTCGGGTACGACCGTGCTCACCGAGACCGCGATCGGCGAAACCCTCAACGCAGCCCAGGACGACGACGAATCGGTCGAGGTGCGCACGTCGGTGATCGGCGACCAGGCCTACAGCTCGACCGAACCCGTACCGCTCGACGGCGTCGAGTGGTACGTCGTGTCCGAGGTGGACGAGGACGTGATCCGCGAGCCGCTCGAAGATTTCGGCAAACGGTTGATCATCGGCGCGGCGATCCTGGTCGTCGTCATCGCGTTCGCCGCCGTCGCCTGGAGCGCGGCGATGATGTCGTCGATCCGCGAGATGAGCGAACGGCTCCGCACGTGGCGGACCTCCACGGGGCCGATCGACGTGCCCGAACGCAGCCCCGTCGAGATCGAGCGGCTCGCCGCGAGTTTCACCGAGATGGTGAACTCACTCGAATCGCAGCGGGCGGAGTTGACGGCCGCCAGGGAACGCCGGACCGAACTCCTGCAGTCGATGCTGCCGCCCCAGGTCGCGGAGCGGGTGATGAGCGGCGAACTCGAGACCGTGGAGGAGGTTCCGAAGGTCACGGTCGTGGTGATCGTCGTGGCCGGACTCGGTGAACTCGTCCGGCTCGGTCGAGACAGCGCGAATCGCGAGTTGGTCGATCGCCTCACGGCCGAGTTGGACGAAATCGGCGAACGCCATGGGCTCGAACGGATCAAGATCGTCGGCGACGCGTACTTCGCCGTGTGCGGCCACAACCGTCCGTACATCGACCACGCGCCGCGCGCGCTCTCGTTCGCCGCGGATGCACAGGACGCCGTGCGGGAGCAGGGCACCGGGACCGACCACGGACTCGACGTGGTGATCGGGATCCACACCGGTCCGGTCAACGTCGGCATGACCCGCGAGACGGGGCTGGTCTACGACGTGTGGGGGCCGACCGTGTCCCGGGCACACGACCTCGCGCGGAGCGGCGGGCGCGGACAGATTCTCATCAGCGGACGGACCCACGCGTTGTTGCCCGACAGCGTGGTCGCCGAGCGTGTCACCGAGACCGAGACGGACGGCGAACCGGGTGACGACGGCGACGACACGGACCTGGTGTTCGCCGTGTCGGCAGAGACGGTGGGGGGAACGGTGTGAGCGGGTTCAGTTCGACCAGTTCGATCTGGGCGATCGTCGTCATCGTCATCGTTCCACTCCTCATCATCGCGACGGCCGAACTCGACGAACGACTCCGTCAGCGCGATTCACCGTTCCGTCGGGCTGCGGCGATGCTGCGCACCTGGACACTCCCGTTCTTCGCGATCTGGGCACTGCTCGTCCCGGTCCTCGGGGTCGAAAACGACTCGATCGCGGTCAGGATCGCGCTCACGGGGCTCCTGCTCTCGATCGCGGCTGCGGTGCAGCGGGCACTGCGGATCGGAGTCGACCGGACGCGGACGAAGCTGAGCGACGGAGGTCGTCGGAACGCTCCCGAACTGCTGCTGATGCTGCCGAAGCTCGCCGTCGTGCTCGTATCGGCGTGGCTCCTGATCGATTCGGTCTGGGGGATCGACCTGTCGGCGGCGCTGACGGCACTCGGGGTCACCTCGCTCGTGATCTCGTTCGCGCTCCAGGACACCCTCAGCGGCCTCGCCTCCGGGGTGCTGCTGCTCAGCGATCAGCCGATCCAACCGGGTCATTGGATCGAGGTCGGCGACAACGAGGGCATCGTGGTCGACATCAACTGGCGAACGACCCGGATCCGCAACCGGGACGGGGACATGATCATCGTTCCCAACAGCGAACTCGCCCAGTCGAGCATCGTGAACCACACCGACATCGACTCGCGGACCCGTGTGGTCGTGTCGCTGACGGTCGCCTATGTCAACCCACCGACGTTGGCCAAGGCGATGCTGCTCGACGCCGCGCTCGGCACCGAAGGCGTCCTGGCATCACCACCGCCCGCAGTGCTGGTCACGACGATCGACGACCCGTTGATGGGTTACGAGGTCCACATGTGGATCGACGACTACGCGATCGCCCCGCGCGTCAAGAGTGACTTCGGCGCCCTCGTCTGGTACCAGTCGCACCGTCACAACGTGCCGCTGCCGAGCCCGGCGCAGGATCTCTTCATCCACGACGGCGATGCCGTGGAGGCCGGGCCGGGGCACGCCGAGATCCGCGTCGCACTCAGCCGATCGTCGCTGCTGTCGTCCCTCGACGAGGGCGACCTCGACCGACTGGCACAATCGACCTCGTACTCGCGCTACGCCGTCGGGGAGCTGATCAGCATCTCCTCCGCGAGCACGCGCGATCTGATGATGATCATCGAGGGCAACGCGCGCATCGTGCTCCGACGCCCCGACGGGACGGAGGTGACGTTCGGCGAGTTGTCCGACGGGGACATCGCCGGGCTCCACGCCGAACAGTCGGTGAGTGGAAACGACATCGGGGTGCGAGCGGTCACCGACTGCCAGGTCGCGGTCGTGGAGGGCGACGCCATCGAGGAGGTCGCGAGTCGCAGCATCGACCTCGCCGCCGCATTCAACCGGATGGCTGCGGTTCGTCGGCGTCGGGCTGAGCGGATGATCGCGGCACCCGACGACCCGACCGAGGCCGACGACGACGGAGCGGCAGTTTCGTGAGCGGACGACGTGTGAAGCCGAGGCGCGAGTTGCGACGTCAGTTGGCACAGACGCTGATCGGTACGGCCCTGGTCTCATTGCTGACCATCGGAGCGGTGAATTTCCTCGCATCCCGCGCGCTGCTCGAGGAGGGCTCGCGTGATCAGCTGGTCGCCGTTGCGGAAGGTCGGATCGATTCGATCGAGAACGGGGTCGAGCGGGTGCTCGACCGAGCGTCGATCACGGCGACCGACCCCGAGATGGCGGAAGCGCTCAGTGCCTTCACCGAGGCGTTCGAGGCACTCGAGGACGAGCAACTCGACGAGGCCGACGACGCGGTCGTCGACGAGTTCTATGCCGACCGGGTGGTCGAACCCCTGAGAGAAATCGGGTTGGAGGTCGACGAGAACCGCATCCAGCCGACGGGAGCGGCCCGGTACCTCCAGAGTCGATACACGATTCCTGCCGCCGAAGGAGTCGCCGCTCCGGTCGACGACACGGCGTATGCCGACGTGCTCGATCAGTACGACGACTACCTGTCGCAGTTCACCGACCAGGCCGAGATCGATGACATCGTCCTGATCTCGTCCGACGGAACCATCGTGTACACCGCCAGCAAGTACGTCGACCTCGGCGCCGACCTGAACGACGGACCGCTCGATGATTCGTCACTGGCGGTCGCGACGCTGGACCAACTCCCACGGGTCCGAGCGGGCGACTCCGTTCTGGCGGACTTCGAGTTGTACATCCCGGGTGGTGCGCGGCCGGCGGCCTTCGCACTCGCTGCGGTCGAGGACGGCTCGGAGGCGATCGGGACGTTGGGGATCCGGCTGTCGGTCGACGGACTCAACGCGATCACCACGGCCGGTGGCGACTGGGAAGGCGTCGGAATGGGGGACGGCGAGACCTACGCGGTCGGCCCGGAATCCATCCTGCAGAGCGAGAGCCGACTCTGGATCGAGGATCCGCAGGCATATCTCGACCGGATCGACGACCCCGAGGTGGCCGGGGTCATCGAGTTCGTCGGTTCGCCGGTCGGCGTGCAGATCGTCGACACCGAGCCGGTCCGGGTCGCCGCGGAGGGCGAGACGTTCGAGGGGAAGGCGACGAACTACGTCGGCGAGGACACGTTCAGCTACGCCCGCCAGGTCGTGGTCGGCGGAGCGCGGTGGGTCATCGTGGCCGACCAGCCCGCCGACGAGCTGCGCGCTCCGCTGTGGGACTACGCGAAGCGGCTCGGACTCGTCCTCGCGATCGTGCTCCCCCTCGCCGCACTGGTCGGTTACGTGATCGCGAGTCGGCTCACCCGTTCGATCCCTCCCGTCGTCGACATGGCCGAATCGATCGCGGCCGGGGAACGCGACCCGGAGGTTCCCCCGCTCGGCTCGAACGAATTCGGAGACCTGGCCGTCCAACTCGAGCGGATGGCGGTCGAGCTCGGTCGCCAGGAGGCCGAACTGGACGAGGAGTTCGAGCAGCGGCGACGGCTGCTGCTCAGCGTGTTGCCCGAGCGTCTCGTCGACGGCTCCGGCGAGATCGGTGACACGCAGGAATCGATCTTCGAGGGGACGGTCATCGCCGTGGTCGTCGAAGCGCACGGTGACCCGGCGGCGGAAGAACGAGTGGCCGAACTGCTCCGGCGTTTCGGCGCCGAGGCCGAAGCCGACGCAGAGGAATTCGACATCGAGCGGGTGCGCACGGCGGCCGACCGGTTCCTGTTCGTGTGTGGTGCAGAGAACGAGGACAACGGTGTCGATCAGGCGATCGGTTTCGCCGACGACCTGGCCGAACTCGCCGACCGACTGACCGACGATCCGGACGAGGCCCAGCTCGATGTGAGCATCGGGATGGCCACGGGCGCGGTCGCGACGGGCGTGCTCGAGCGTGGAAGTCTGACGTTCACCGTATGGGGCGATCCGGTGCGACGCGCGATGGCGATCGTCTCGTTGGCCGGTTCTCGCGACACGTTCGTCGACGCATCGACGGCCCACGCGCTCCAGACCCGTTCGAGACTCGAACCTGCACCCCACGTCGTCGCGCTCGACGGGGAGACGATGGAGCTGTTCGTGCTGCCGCGGAGCGAACACGAACCCGCGGTCTCGAACTGACGGCGCGGAAGTTCGCGCGCAGTACTGTCGGGTGATGGCACTCGACACCTTTGTTTCATTCGTTGGCTCGTACGGGAGCGTCGATGACGCTCGTTCCGACTACGACGCCGTCAAAGCGCTGCACACCGAGCTGGGATTGCTCGACGCGTACGACGCGGCGGTGATCGAGCGGCGCGAGGACGGCAAGGTGAAGATCGTCAAGAAGCACGAGACACCGACCCGCGTCGGCGGAGTACTCGGAGGCGGCGTGGGCCTGGCGACCGGGTTGGTCGTCGCACTGTTCCCGTTCGCCGCGATCGGGTCCGGGCTGGTGCTCGGGACCACCGCGAGCGGAGCGTTGCTCGGAGCGGTGGCGGGGCACACGGTGGCCGGGATGAGTCGCCACGACCTGAAAGAACTCGGCGAGCAACTCGACGAGGGGAGCGCGGCGTTGATCGTGGTCGGCGTCCAGGACACCGGTGCACGGATCGAAGCGGCGATGAAGCAGGCCGACAAGCTCCAGAAGAAGGAACTCGCGGTCGACACCGAGGCGATCGAGGCCGACGCCACCTCGACCGACTGACGGGAGCGCCTGTCCGCCCCCGGCGTCTCAGCCTCCGCTCGGCGCCGGATCTGCCTCGGCCGCCGGAGCTTCAGTGGCCGGCGCGGCCGGCGCGGTTGCCGGGACGTCGGTGTTCGGGGGCGGGGTGTCGCCCTCGTCGTCCCGGGTGAGCAACACGACGAGCGCGACGATCACGACCAGCGCAATGACCGCCGCGAGGATCGCACCGACCGGTGAACGTGGCGCCGACTGCGTCATCGTCACCGGTGGCGGCGTCGGCGGGATGGGTGCGGTCACTCGGCGATGTGCGCGGAACTCGCTGCCGCGCACCGGAGGGACCCCGACGAGTGCGGGCTCGATTGCCGCGGTCGACGTGACACCGTTGGTGCTGATCGACGTCGTCCATCCGAAACCGTCCCAGTAGCGAGCCTCACCAGCGGGAGTCGGATCGTCGTACCATCCGGCGGGCATCAGGGGAACGCGCTGGTTGCTCTCGTCACTCATACGGCTCGGGTCCTTTCGGGGACGATCGGGTGCGTCGGCCGACCATAGTCGCACCGGCTGCGACGCGGCTGGGCACGTGGTGGTCGCATCGGAGGTGGCGGACCGGGCAGACTCCAACCGGTGAGGGTGCGCATCCGACAGCTGATCGACGAACTCCGGCACCGTCTGCTGGTCGTGCCCGTGGCGTTCGTGATCGGTGGGATCGTGCTCGCCCAGATCACCCTCTGGATCGACCGAACGGTCGACGACGACTCGATTCCGCAGGTGCTGTCGACGACCGTCGAGAGCGCGCGGTCGATCCTCACCGCGATCGCGGGCGGCCTGATCACCGCCATCACGCTCCTGTTGTCGATGATGCTCGTCGCGGTTCAGCTGGCGAGCTCTCAGTTCTCTCCGCGCACGGTGCGGAACTGGATCGGCGACCGCACCCAGCAGGGTGCGATCGGCTTCGTCTTGGGGACGACGGTGTACTGCCTGCTGGTGTTGCGTCAGACCCGTACGGTCACGGACGGCGACCCACTCACTCCCAACATCTCGGTGCTGGTCGCCCTGGTACTCGGCATCGGCTCGTTGATCGCCGTCGTCCGCTCGGTCGACCAGTTGACCAACCGGCTGCGAATCGGTTCGGTCGCGTCGAACATCCTCGACGAAACGGTGGCGACCATCGAACGCAGGGAGCGGTTGATGCCGATCGAGGACCCGGCCGGCGGACGCCCGGGCGGACATCAGGACGGGACCGAGTCGGCACCGCCGTCGGGCGCTCATCCCGTCCTCATCGACAGCTCGGGATGGGTTCAACAGATCGACGTCGACACGGCTCTGGTCGGTATCCCGGAAGGCTCGACGCTGTACCTGCCGCTGTCGGTGGGCGCGTTCGCCTTCCCGGACGCCCCCATCGCGTGGGTGTGGCCGGTCCCGATGGAGCCGCAGATGAGCGAAGAGTCCGTCGGTCGTGCGATTGCGGTCGGCACCGAGCGGACGATGCAGCAGGACGTCGGATTCGGCATCGTGCAGATGGTCGACATCGCGCTGCGCGCCCTGTCTCCGGGGGTGAACGACCCCAACACCGCGAGCGACCTCGTCGCCCACCTGGGGGTCACGATGTTGAAGCTGTGGGAGCGGCCGGTGGCGCCGACGATGCAGGAGATGAAGGGCCGCACGGTGGTCCGTCGCGACCTCGACCACGCCGACTACCTCCATGCGGCATTCGACCCGGTCCGCATCTACGGCGCACAGGACCCGGGTGTTGCCTCCACGATGATCCGAACTCTCCAGACGCTGCGCGCCGAGGTCGAGCGGCGCGGGCTGCCGGGGCCCACCGAGCCGATCGACGAGGTGATCGGTCAGATCCTGCAGGCCGTGGATGCGAGTGAACTCGCAGACTTCGACAAGCAGCGCGTCGCCGCGCTCGTCACGAGCTGAGCCGTCGCTCGAGTTCGGTGAAGGCCTCTCCGAGGATCTCACCGACGGTCGGGAACGGTTGAAGTGACCGCGCGAGTCGCCTGATCGGAACCTCGCCGTCGATCGCGACGACGAGCGCATGGGTCAGCTCGTCGAAGCGCGCGCCGATGCCGTGGGCCGCAATGACGTGTTCGGTCGATCGACGGGCCGCCACGGCGAGGAAACCGGGTCCGAGTCGATCGGTCGCCGAGCGCGCCGTGTCGAGCTCGATCTCGGCCCACACCACGTCATCGTCGCCGTCGAGATCCGCCCACGTCGGTCCGACCACGATCATCGGTGGCTCGGTGAACATGCAGGCGGGCACGACGACGTCGTCGTAGCGACGGGTGGCCGATCCGCTCAGGTGATCTGCGACCACCGCAGCATGATGGTTCGCCACGTGGGTGTACTGGTCCTGTCCGGCCGCATCGCCCATGAACCAGACATCGTGGTCGCGGTCCGACACGAGTCGCCCTCGCGGGTCGACGGTGATGTCGTCCGGGTCGAGGCCCAGATTCTCGAGACCGATGCCGTGCCACCGCGGTGTGCGCCCGACGGCGACGAGGAGCACGTCGGCGTCGTGCGCGGATCCGTCCCCCAGCCGGACGGTGACGCCGTCGTCACGAAGTTCGACGCGCTCGACGTCGGCATCGTTCACGACGCCCACTCCGGCATCCCCGAGCGTCTGCTCGACCAGTTCGGACACGCGCGGATGGAGGTCGGGGGCCCGGCGACTCATGGATTCGAGCGTCTTCACCTCCGTCCCGAACCCGGAGTAGATGAAGGCGAGTTCACTCCCGATCACGCCGCCACCGATGACGATCATCGATGACAGCTGGTCCGAGTTGGTCAGCGCGTCGTCGCTGGTCCACACCCGCGCGTGGTCTGCGTCGAGGCCGTCGATCTCGGGGATGTCCGATTCGGCGCCGGTCGCGACGACGATGTGGTCGACGTGATACGTCGTGCCGGCGGCGCGCACGACTCCGGGCGCGGTGAGCTCGGCGCGTGCGCGCACGATCGTCGCCCCGCGGTCGCGAGACGCTTCGGCGTGTGCTCCGTCGTCCAGGTGGGACACGAGGTCGTCCCGTCGTCGCACGGCGTCCGGCCACTCCCGTCCGACCGCACGGTCGTGGAGCATCGCCTTCGACGGGATGCACGCGACGAACGGGCACTCGCCGCCCATGAGGTTCGGCTCGAACACGACGATGCGCTGGCTTCCGTTGTCGAGTTCGCGAATCAGGGCTTCGGACGCTGAACCGCCGCCCAGGATCGCGAGCGTGAAGTCGTGGTTGTCGTCGATCGATCCGGCCATGGAGGTCGACATACCCCGACGGCGACCGATTGGAACCAACGAGTGCCGCGTTCTGCACTCGGGATGTGGCGTGGCGAAAAACTATCGTGCCCCCGATGGACTCCTCGGACGGATCGATCCCCACGCAGCTCTACGACATGGTGATCGTGGGCGGATCGGCCGGTGGGCTCTCCACGGCGGTCTCATCGTTGCGGTCCGGGCTCCAGCGCGTGCGGATCATCGAATCGTCGTCACGGGTCGCGCTGCCGGACCTCATCGGTCCGAACCAACTCGACGTCGGTTTCGGTGAGACCGTGGAGTCGATCGACCTGGTCGGTGACGACGTCGTCGTCACCACCAATCGCCTGAGCTACCGGACTCGCGGTGTGTTGGTGGCGGACCGTCGGGCCGATCCGTCGTGGACGCCACCGCTTGCGATTCCGGACAGCCCGCGGGTGCACCTCGACTCACTGGCATCGGTCGCGGATCAAGACGTGCTCGTGGTCGGCTTGTCGGATCACGCGGTGGAGCTGACCGCCCAGTTCGTCGATGGCGGGAGCCGAGTCGTACTCGCCGCCGCAGGGATGGACCCGACGCTGTTGTCGCCGGCTGCCGCGCGTGCGTTGCGGACGCTGGAGCAGGGTCGACAGGCGACGCTGCTGTACCGATCCACGCCACGACACATCACCTTCGCCGGCGAGTTCCCGATGGTCGAGTTCGGCGACCGTCGGACACCCGATCTGCAGTTCGACCACGTCGTGTTCGCCGCACCGCGGCAAGCGTTCGAACCGGACGACGTTGGCGTCACTCCCGCAGCCCTCGACTCCGGGAAGGTGTGGTTCCTCGGCGATCCCGGCGAGGGGCGCCCGGTGACGACCGCGCCCGGATGGCAGGTCGGGATCGCCATGGCGGAGGCACTGTTCCCCGAGGTCGAGCTCGTGACACCGTTGTCACCGCTGGAGCGGCGGACGCAGCACGTCGGGGCGATCGAGGAACTGCGTGAGGAGCACTACAACGCGACGATCACCCACTTCGAGCCGACGCACTCCGATCTGTGGGTACTGCGGGTGAAGCCCGACCAGGGCGACACGTCGTATCTGCCCGGACAGTACGCGTCGCTCGGGCTCGGCTACTGGGAGGAACGCATCGACGACGCTCCCGACCCCGAAGCCGATCGACGGTGGGACAAGCTGATCCGTCGCTCGTATTCGATCTCGTCGCGGATGTTCGACGATCACGGGTACCTGACGGACGAGAACGGGCTCGACGAACTCGAGTTCTACATCGTGCTTGTCGCGCCCACGCCCGACAACACGCCGGCGCTCACCCCGCGTCTGGCGTTGAAGCGCGCCGGCGATCGGATCTATCTCGGACCGAAGGTGGCGGGCCGGTACACCCTCAACTCGGTCATCGATCCGAGGTCGGAGATCGTGTTCTTCTCGACCGGTACCGGCGAGGCGCCGCACAACGGCATGGTCATCGACCTGCTCCGCAAAGGCCACACCGGACCGATCATCTCCGCGGTCACGGTACGCAAGTCGGCGGACCTCGGGTATGCGGACAAGCACCGCGAACTCGAGTTCCGATACTCGAACTACCACTACGTCCCGATGCCGACGCGCGAGCCCGGGATCCCGAAGCGGTACCTCCAGGACCTGCTGCGCGACGACGACTTCGCCGAGCTGGGCGTCACCTTGTCACCGTCGTCGACGCACGTGTTCCTGTGCGGAAACCCGGCGATGATCGGGCTCCCGGAGGAAGTCGACGGACACGAGGTGTTCCCCGAGACGACCGGCGTCGTGGAGCTGCTGGTGCAACAGGGGTTCACCCTCGACCGCCGCAACACCCCCGGCAACATCCACTACGAAGAATACTGGTGAACCGTCAGCGGGGTTCGACGTCGATCGCTTCGAGCGCGATCGGGAACTCGGAGAAGAACGAATGGGCGTGGCCGCTCACGGTCGACACCGCCCGGCTGTTGATCCCGTATCCGAGGGCGGCACCGACTCCGAACGGCACGGCCCGACCCACCGCGGCGACCCCGGCGCGTTTGCCGTACTTGCCGACGACGACCCGCCCGACCGTCGCGTTGATGCGTTGCATCGTCCGCTCCGAGATCCGGCGGACACCGTTGCGTCCCGAGGTCTCGGCGAGTTCGGCGACGAACCCGGCGAGGATTCCCGCCGCACCGTCGCGATAGGTGAGGATCGACAGGATCCACATCCGCCGTTCCTCCAGTCCGGCCCGTCCGTGTCCGTGGATCACGGCGATGGTCATGATCAGGTCGCACAACCGCACGGTCGTCCACGCGAGTTCCACGGCGAACGCGGCTGACGCCGTGCCGAGTCCGACTCCCGGGACCGCGGCGGTTCCGCCCGACGCGGCGCCGGCGAGCGCGACCTCGCGTCGGATGCTCTTGGTGACGGCGGCGACCCGCTCGTCCCGGGTGCCTTCGAGTCGGTCGGCGCGTTCCTGAGCGGCTTCCCAGCGGGTCGCCGTGGCACGGTCAACACTCCCGATCAGTTGCTGGGCGAGCGTGGCACGCACGACCGAAGCAGTCCCCGCGCGACGCGGCGTGCGATCGTCCGATGTCCGTCGTCGTCCCACGTGTCGACGGTACCCGGGCCGGCCGCGGTCCAGTCGTCGACTCCACGGGGCCATCGGGCGGTGAGCGAACTCCCGGCACCGTGTGGGTTGGCTCGCCGGAATCGGCCAGGGGGTTGACGTGCACCTGAATAACGAGTTAGTTATAGAGATATGCAGCTTGCAACGATGACCGATCCGGCACTGGAGCGAGCGCTCAAGGCGCTGGCCAGTGCGCGGCGACTCCAGATCCTCGAGTGGCTCAAGGACCCGGTCGGTCATTTTCCGCCCCAGGAACACGGCGACCCGATCGAGCACGGGGCGTGCAACATGTACATCACCGACAAGCTCGGGGTGAGCCAGCCTGCGGCGTCGCGACACATGAAGGTGCTGCTCGACGCCGGCCTGGTGATTGCCACACCCCGCGCCGGGTACGTCTACTACCGGCGAAACGAAAGCGCGATCGATCGACTGAAGGAGGACGTCGCCGATGTCTGAGTCCGTTCCCACCGTCTACCCGTCGTTGCGCGACAAGGTCGTGGTCGTCACCGGTGCCGGTGGCGGGATCGGCCGGTCGATCGCGCGACGATTCGCCGGTCAGGGAGCGATCGTCGTCGTCAACGACGTCGACGCCGCGACCGCGCTCGACGTCGCGCAGGGGATCGTCGACGACGGCGGAACGGCATCGGCCTCCGTTGCCGACGTCTCGAACGGTGAACAGGTCGCCGCGATGTTCGACGACGTGGTCGACCGCCACGACACGGTCGACGTGCTGGTCAACAACGCCGGGCTCGTGTCGCCGATGCTGCACTTCTTCGAAGCCGACGAGGCGTGGTGGCGCAAGATCATCGACGTCAACCTCACGGGCCATTTCCTCTGCTCGCACCGGGCAGCCCGCATCATGGCGAAGGCCGGCGGCGGCAGCATCATCAACATGAGTTCGGGTGGTGCGACCCGTGCCCATCGAGCGTTCACGGCCTATGACGCGACCAAGGGTGGAATCGAAGCGCTCACCCGGGCGATGGCGCTCGACCTCGGCCCGTACTCGATCCGGGTCAACGCGCTGATGCCGGGTTCGATCGACACGTCGGGGCTCGACGTCGAGCAGCGAACGCTGCGCGGCGAGAACGTTCCGCTCGGCCGGATCGGTGAACCACACGACATGACCGGAGCAGCGCTGTTCCTCGCATCCGACGACGCCTCGTACATCACCGGCGACGTCATCAAGGTCGACGGCGGGATGCTCGCCCAACAGCGCTCTGCGACGGTCGACATCATGCCGCCCGGCGACTTCCCTCGATTGGAGGACCTGTAGATGACGAACTCCTCGACCCCGCCCACCAGCGGATCCGTCCGGATCGGGGCTGATGTCGGTGGCACGTTCACCGACATCGTGCTCGAGCGCCCGGACGGCACGTACGCATCGACGAAGGTGCTCACGACACACGACGCCCCGGAGCGCGCGATCCTCGACGGGCTGGAGAGTCTGGCCGCCGCGGAGTCGGTCGCTCTCGCCGACGTCGAGCAGTTCATCCACGGGACAACGCTGGCGACCAACGCGCTCATCGAGCGTCGCGGCGCCCACACCGCGCTGGTCACGACCGAAGGTTTCCGCGACGTCATCGAGACGCGCACCGAGAGCCGGTTCGAGCAGTACGACCTGAACATCGTGTTGCCGAAGCCGCTGATCGAACGGCGCCACCGGCACACGCTGAGCGAGCGTCGTGGCGCTCGCGGTGACGAGTTGATCCCGTTCGACGAGCAGGGCGCGGCCGCGCTGATCGAACGGATCGCGGGCGAGGGATACGAGTCGGTCGCCGTCGGCTTCCTCCACAGCTACGTGGACGGCACGAACGAGCGTCGGTTTCGTGACCTGCTGCTCGAGGCGTTGCCCGACATGTCGGTGTCGATCAGCTGCGAGGTCTCGCCGCAGATGCGCGAGTACGAGCGCTTCAACACGGTGTGCGCGAACGCCTATGTCCAGCCGCTGATGGCGACGTACCTCGTTCGGCTGCGCGACCAACTCCAGGAACGCGGTGTCGTCGCGCCTCTCTACCTCGTGCACTCGGGTGGCGGATTGATGAGTGTCGACAGCGCGGCCGCGTTCCCGGTCCGGTTGGTCGAGTCGGGTCCCGCCGGTGGAGCGATCTTCGCCGCAGACCTCGCCGAGCGCTACGGACGCGACCGGGTGTTCTCGTTCGACATGGGCGGCACGACGGCGAAGATCAGCCTCATCGACGACTCGCGACCGGCGACGGCCAAGACGTTCGAGGTCGATCGCACGGCGCGATTCAAGAAGGGGAGTGGGATGCCGATCTCGATTCCCGTCATCGACATGATCGAGATCGGTGCCGGTGGTGGATCGATCGCGCACGTCGACACACTCGATCAGATCCGGATCGGTCCGCACAGCGCCGGATCCGAACCCGGACCGGCCGCCTACTCGCTCGGCGGCGAAGACGCGACGGTGACCGATGCGAACCTGCAACTGGGACGGCTGCATCCGGACACCTTCGGAGCAACGGACATCGACCTGTCGCCGCAACTCGCAACGGAGGCGCTCGTGCGCAGCGTCGGCGAACGGTTGGGTCTCGACGCGATGACGGCTGCCGTCGGCGTGGCCGAGGTCGTCGACGAGAACATGGCCAACGCAGCCCGTGCCCACGCGGTCGAGAACGGCAAGAACCTCGGCGGCTACACGATGATCGCGTTCGGCGGAGGTGCACCGCTCCACGCCGCACGGTTGATGGACAAGCTGGGTCTCGACGAGCTGATCGTTCCGCCGGGAGCGGGCGTCGGCTCCGCGATCGGGTTCCTGGTGGCTCCGTTCTCGTACGAGGCGGTGCGCAGCTTCTACACCTCGACCAACGACTTCGACGTCGTCGGATCGAACCGGGTGTTGAGCGAGCTCACCGACGAGGCGATGGCGTTCGTCCGACAGGGCACCGACACCGAGGTCACCGTCGAGCGTCAGGTGTCGATGCGCTACGCCGGGCAGGGCTGGGAGATCCCGGTGATGCTCGACGCGGACTCGTCGTTCGACGACTTCGCCGCCGAGCTGTTGTCGGCGAAGTTCACCAAGGCCTACGAGGAGTTCTTCGGTCGGGCGATCGACGATCTCGCGATCGAGACGGTGAGTTGGTCGGTGCGGGTTTCGTCGGTCCTTCCACCGCGCGATCGAGTGTCGCTCGCTTCGACGGTCGGTGAGATGCTCGAGCCGGGTGGGCATCGCGATGCCTACGACCCGGTGACCGGCGACGTCGTGCCGACGGGGCTGTTCGAGCGCACGTCGCTCGAGCCGGGAGTGACGATCGACGGCCCGGCGATCATCGCCGAACAGCAGACGACGACCGTTCTCGCGTCGCACCACCGCTGCACGATGCAACCCGATCGCACGCTCTTCATCACCCGACGCACGGAGGTGTCGTCATGACGCAGACCATCGACACGACCGAGACGGCGCGCACGCTCCACAACCAGGTGATGTGGAACCGACTGATCTCGGTCGTCGAGGAACAGGCGCTCGCGCTCGTGCGGACGGCCTTCAGCACGTCGGTACGCGAGGCCGGCGACCTGTCGGCCGGCGTGTTCGATCCCGACGGGCGGATGATCGCGCAGGCGGTGACGGGGACCCCCGGCCACGTCAACACGATGGCCGCCGCGGTTCCGCACTTCATCAACGACATCGGCCCCGAGCGGATCTTCCCCGGCGATGTGTACATCACGAACGATCCGTGGAAGGGGACCGGCCACCTCCACGACATCACGGTGTGCACTCCTGTGTTCCGACCGATCGCCGGTGACGACGGGCAGGAGACCGAGACGCTGATCGGCTTCTTCGCCTCGACTGCACACGTCGTCGACATCGGTGGGCGCGGTTACGGACCCGACGGCAAGGAGGTGTACGAGGAAGGGATCAACATCCCGATCATGAAGTGGGTCGACCGGGGCACGCTCAACAGCGACCTCGTCGGGATCGTCCGGGTCAACGTCCGCGAATCCGACCAGGTACTCGGTGACATCCACGGCCTCGCCGCGTCGAACGAGACCGGCCGTCGTCGGTTGCTCGACATGCTCGACGAGTTCGCGATCGATGGCCTGCGCGACCTGGCGACCTTCGTGTTCGATCGGACCGACGCCGCGATGCAACAGGCGATCGCCACGGTCGAGCCGGGCGTCTACCGCAACGAGATGGTCGTCGACGGGTACGGCGAGCCGGTCACGCTCGCGGTCGAAATCACGGTCACGGAGGACGGCATGCACGCCGACTTCACTGGGACGTCGCCGGTGTGTCCGCTGGGGATCAACGTCCCGCTCGGCTACGCGCACGCGTACTTCACGTACGGGATGCTCGTCGCGCTCGCCCCGGAGTTGCCGAACAACTACGCCTCGTTGGCGACCTTCACGGTGAGCGCCCCCGATGGCGTGATCCTCAACGCGAAGCACCCCGATCCCGTGGCCGTCCGCCACGTGCTCGGCCACTTCGTCACCGATCTGTGTCTCGGTGCGGTCGCCCAGGCGATCCCCGAGCGGATCCCCGCCGAGGGCTCAGGGGCGCTGTGGAACTTCCAGGCGAGTGCGCGGTCCTCCGACCCGATGGACCCACGCCCACCGGTCGAGATCCTGATGTTCAACAGCGGAGGTACGGGAGCCCGTCCGACGCTCGACGGACTCACCTCGACGGCGTTCCCCTCCGGCGTCCGGACGATGTCGGTCGAAGCCACCGAGCAGGTGGGTCCGATCGTCATCTGGCGCAAGGAGATCCGGCCCGACAGTGGCGGTGTCGGCGCGCAGCGCGGCGGACTCGGCCAGGTGATCGAACTCGGCCCGACCGAGGGGTACCGGTTCGACTTCTCCGCGATGTTCGACCGGATCGACCATCCCGCACGAGGACGCGCCGGTGGAGGGGACGGCGCACCCGGCGCGGTGTACCTCGATGATGGGACCCCGTTCGCCGGCAAGGGTCGTCAGGTCGTGCCGGAGGAGCGTCGGCTCGTGCTCGAACTCCCGGGTGGTGGTGGATTCGGGGACCCGGCGGACCGTGACCCGGACGACGCCGAGCAGGACCGGATCCAGGGCTACGTCACGTGATCCGGATGGTGCGGTGACCGACCTCGACTCCTCCTACGACGTCGTCTGCATCGGCGGCGCCATGATGGGCAGTTCGACGGCGTACTTCCTCACCGAGAACCCCGACTTCGACGGCTCGGTGCTGGTTGTCGAGCCCGACTGGACGTACGACCGGGCCGCGACCACGCGGGCGCAGAACAGCATCCGTGAGCAGTTCACGAACGAACTGAACATCCGGCTCAGTTCCTTCGGGGTCGACTTCATCGCCGACTTCCACGAGCACGTCCAGGTCGACGGCGACTCGCCCGAGATCAACTTCCGGGGCACCGGGTACCTGTTCCTCGCCGACACCGAGGAGTTGTACGAAACGCTCGAACGGGAGTCGGAGGCGCAGCTGTCGGCGGGGGCCGACGTCGAGATGCTGCGTCCGGGCGATGTCGCGCAGCGGTTCCCGTACATGGACGCCGACCAGCTGGCGGGTGCTCGTCTCGGCGGGATGCGCGAGGGCTCGTTCGACGGGTGGGCGCTGTTCCAGGGGCTACGTCGACGTGCGATCCACAACGGCGCGACGTACGTGAAGGATCGGGTGGTCGATCTCGATGTCGAGGCGGGCCGCGTCACGCAGATCCGACTGGAGTCGGGACGGTCCGTTGCGTGCGGACACGCGGTCAACACCTCGGGGTGTCGGGCGAAGCAGGTCGCAGCGATGGCCGGCGTCGAGCTGCCGATCGAGCCGCGGGCGCGCACCAGTTTCGTGTTCGACTGTCGCACGCCGATCGAGGGGATCGTGCCACTGACGATCACACCGGTCGGCGTCCACTTCCGGCGTGAGCAGAACCACTACATGACCGGCGCCGTTCCCGAGCACGACGTGGCCGTCGACTACGACGACCTCGACGTCCGCCACGACGAGTTCGAGGACCTGATCTGGCCCGCCGTCGCCCGGTTCGTGCCGCAGTTCGATCAGATCGGTCTGGTCACGTCATGGGGCGGGCAGTACGACTACAACACGCTCGACCACAACCTGATCGTCGGCCCGAGCAGTGCGGTCGAGAATCTGGTGTTCGCCAACGGATTCTCCGGTCACGGACTGCAGCAGGGACCCGCGGTGGGCCGTGCGATCAGTGAGCTGATCACCTACGGCGAGTACCGCACGATCGACCTCTCGCCGTTCGGCTACGGCCGCATCGAGCGCAACGAACCCATCGTCGAACACGCCGTCATCTAGCGCGACGTCACCGTGGGATCCGTCACGTAGCGCTCAGGCGGTCGAGGTGGCGTCGGGTTCGTCGCCGGCGTCGCCGTCCAGCTCGACGCTGACGGTCTTGTCGAGCAACTCGGCTTCTCCGACGAACGTCGCGAACGGAGTGTCCGCGGCGTCACGTCCGAAGCCGATCCTCGCCAGCCCGTTGATGGGCGACATTCCGGTCGGGTCGAACAGATACCAGTCGTCGCCCAGGTACGCCTCGAAGAAGCCGTGGAAGTCCTGTGGCTCGACACCGACGCCGTAGCCCGACACGTAGCGCGCCGGGATCCCGAGCGCACGGCACAGCGAGATCGACACGTGGGCGAAGTCGCGACACACGCCGGCGCGTTGTTGCAGAACGTCCGAGGTACCGCTCGACCCGTCGGTCACCCCGGGCTCGTACACCAGGTTGTCCTCGACCCAGTCTGCGACGGCCTGCACCCGACCGTGTCCCCGGTCGAGGTCACCGAACAGGCGTGAAGCGAGGTCGATGAACAAGTCGGATTC
The DNA here is from genome assembly GCF_000350145.1 of Ilumatobacter nonamiensis YM16-303. Classification (GTDB taxonomy): domain Bacteria; phylum Actinomycetota; class Acidimicrobiia; order Acidimicrobiales; family Ilumatobacteraceae; genus Ilumatobacter_A; species Ilumatobacter_A nonamiensis. Next base: position 36,437 of record NZ_BAOL01000023.1, read on the forward strand.
GCAGTAGCGACTGGGATTCAGGTACGGCAGGACCGGTCCCGGAATCTGTCCGAAGTCGACCTCGTCGAGATCGGTTGCTCGGGCGTCGTCGCCCTCGAGGCTGACCGATGCTCGATACGTGATCTCGAGTTCGCCGGGCTCGGCGTCGAATCGGAGCAACTGGTGGGTACCGGACCCGAAAGGAACGTTCGATGCCGCCACATCGGGGGTGATCACGATCTCCTCGGCGGTCACGAATTGGTGATCGGTGCGTGCCGCCGTGACGGAGAATGCGAACGAGGTCGGTTCGTGAACCTCGTAACGCATCGTGGAGTGGACGTCGACGGTGCTCATGCCCCAGGTCTACCGTCGATCCGGTCCCGGCGTTCCGACGATGTGCTCCGTCGTGGGTGGTGGTCGTCCGTCGTCGTCGTTCGTGTCCGTGGTCGCGAGGCCCGAGGCTCCGTAGCATCGATGCCATGAGCACGTACACGCCTCCGACGGACGACATCCGCTTCGTCATGACCCACGTCGCCGATCTCGACGGGATTCTGGCCACCGAGCAATTCGGCCATGTCGACGCCGACAGCCTCGCGGCGGTGCTCGACGAGGTCGCCCGCTTCATGGCCGACGAGGTCGCCCCGACGAACGTCGACGGTGATCGCATCGGATCGCAGTGGCAACCCGACGGAACCGTCGTCACGCCACCGAGCTTCGCCCCCGCGTACGACAAGTGGGTTGCGTCGGGTTTCGGTGCGATGCCGTTCGAGGCCGAGTTCGGCGGTGCGGATTTCCCCTGGATCTCGGCGATCGCCGTCCAGGAGCTGTTCACGTCGGCGAACATGGCGTTGTCGTTGTGCCCGCTGCTGACCCAGGGCGCGATCGACGCGATTCTCGCCCACGGCTCCGACGAGCAGAAGGCGACCTACCTCCCCAAGATGATGACCGGGGAGTGGACCGGCACCATGAACCTCACCGAGCCGCAGGCCGGCTCCGATGTCGGTGCGGTCACGACCAAGGCCGAGCCCAACGGCGACGGGTCGTGGAGCATCACCGGGCAGAAGATCTTCATCACGTTCGGTGAACACGACCTGGCCGAGCAGATCATGCACCTCGTGCTCGCGCGGACACCGGGCTCCCCTCCCGGGACGAAGGGCATCTCGATGTTCCTCGTGCCGAAGTTCCTGTTGAACGACGACGGGTCGTTGGGTGAGCGCAACGGCGCGTCGTGCGTGTCGATCGAGCACAAGCTCGGAATCCACGGGTCGCCGACGTGCGTCATGTCGTTCGAAGGGGCGAGCGGATGGCTCGTCGGTGAGGAACTCGACGGCATGAAGAACATGTTCACGATGATGAACAACGCGCGTCTGTCGGTCGGTCTGCAGGGACTCTGCATCTCCGATCGCGCCTACCAGCAGTCGCTCGAGTACGCGCAGGAACGCGATCAGGGAACGGCGATCGGCGCCGAGAAGGGCACCTCCAGTCCGATCATCGAGCACCCGGACGTCCGCCGGATGCTGATGACCCAGCGGGCATGGATCGACGCGATGCGTGCGCTCACCTACACGAACGCGGCAGCGCTCGACCGCGCCGATGCGGCAGCGGCCTCCGGCGATTCCGACGAGGCGCGTCGGTGGCGTGAACTCGCCGACCTGATGATCCCGCTCTCGAAGGGGGTCTGTACCGACGTGTGCAACGAGATGACGTCGCTCGCGCTCCAGATCCACGGCGGGATGGGCTACGTCGAGGAGACCGGCGCGGCTCAGCACTACCGGGACGCTCGCATCGCCGCGATCTACGAGGGCACCAACGGCATCCAGGCTGCGGACCTCGTCGGTCGCAAGCTCGCGATGCGCGGGGGAGCGGTGATCACCGACCTCCTCGACGAGTTCGAGTCCCGCGCCGAGGAACTCGGTGCGATCGATGGCTTGTCCACGTTCGCCGATCGGTTGGCCGAAGCGGTCGGCACCGCTCGGACCGCCACCGCCCACCTCGTCGAGCACGGCCCGTCCGATCCGCGTTCGCTGCTCGCGGCGTCGGGTCCCTACCTCCGCCTGCTCGGCACCACGGTGTGTGCCGGTCTGCTGGCCAAGGGAGCGATCGCCGCATCGAGTGCCGACGATTTCGACCCGGCCTTCCTCGAGGCCAAGGTCACCAGCGCGAAGTTCTTCGGTGAGCAGATCCTGCCCACGACGGCCGGCCTCCTCGCTGCGGTCACCTCACCCGCCGACGACCTCTACGCCCTCACCCCCACCCAACTCCTCTGACCCGTTCTCGTGAACAGTTCCCGCGCTCCGTG
>NZ_BAOL01000022.1 GCF_000350145.1 Ilumatobacter nonamiensis YM16-303
ACGCAGAAGACGACGTGCACCGGGGTCGAGATGTTCCGCAAGTTGCTCGATGAGGGCCAGGCGGGTGACAACATCGGTGCGTTGTTGCGTGGGACGGACAAGGACGATGTGGAGCGGGGGCAGGTGTTGTGCAAGCCGGGCAGCATCACGCCGCACACGAATTTCGAGGGTCAGGTTTATATTCTGACCAAGGATGAGGGTGGGCGTCACAAGCCGTTCTTCAACAATTATCGTCCGCAGTTCTTCTTCCGGACGACGGATGTGACGGGCACGATCGAGCTCCCGAGTGGGACCGAGATGGTGATGCCTGGTGACAATGTCGAGATGACCGTCGAGTTGGGCAAGCCGATCGCGATGGACGAGGGTTTGCGTTTCGCGATCCGTGAGGGTGGGCGCACGGTGGGCGCCGGCCGAGTCACCAAGATCATCGCCTGA
>NZ_BAOL01000021.1 GCF_000350145.1 Ilumatobacter nonamiensis YM16-303
TTCGCGCACGGAGCGCGAGAACTGTTCACGAGTTGGCGGGTTGGGTGAAATCGGCTGACCACGGTTCGCGAGCGAACACCTGGCGGACGTCACCGGTGAACGACTCCAGGTCGTCCGACGAATAGTCGGGATCGAACGACGACTGGTCCCAGTCGGCGCAGAACCGCGCGCACAGGTCGAACCACGGGTGGTCGGCGAACCGATCGCGTTCGTCGCGGTCGCCTCCGAGATGATGTGCGAAGTAGTAACGCTGGAAGAGGCCGTGATGCCGTACCACCCACACCACCTCCTCACGGACGTACGGCCGCAGCACGGCAGCGGCGAACTCGTCATGGTTGAAGGGAGCCAGTCCGTCGCCGAGGTCGTGCAGCAACGCGGCAACGACCCAATCGACATCCGCCCCGTCGCGGCGAGCCCGCGTGGCGGTCTGGAGCGAGTGTTCCAATCGGGTGACCTGATACCCGACGAGCGAATCGTCGAGTCGGACCAGGGAGGCGAGCAGACGGTCGGCGAGTCCCTCGGCGTGCTCGCGTTCGTAGCCGTCGAGAAGTTGGTAGTCGGCGCGGGTGCCGTGCTCCATCGCGGTGAAGCTCACGACGGGGCGCGGCGTCCCGGGCGCGGTCACGGGCCGGACACCGATCGCTGCCGTCGAACGGCGAGGCGATAGCGGGTGTCGAGCCCGTCGTGTTCGATGTAGCAACCCTGGAGCCACCGACGACCCCGTGTCGGATCGAACGCGGTCCGGCCGTGCAACGCCCGATGGTTGTCCATGATCATCACGTCGCCGGGGCGCAGACGGAAGGCCACCTGGTGCGCGGGATCATTCGTCCACTCTGTCAGCCATCTCCGGGCGGCATAGAAACGGTCGAGATCGCATCCCACCCGAACGATCGGTTCGTCGAGCTTGGCGTTGTGTCGGATCTGCACGAAGCGGCCGCGGCGGTCCACCTCGACCACGTGCCCGCGGGCGACGACGGTGTCGGTGCCCATGTCGTACCGCCACTCGACCTCGGTGTCGACCAACGCGGCGTACAGGTCGGGATGCTCGCGTTCCAGTTCCTCCGCCGCGGCGAGCCCGTCGACCAGGGTCGAGTCACCACCAGGCGCCTCGTTCCAGATGCAGTGGAGGAGCTGGATCCCCGGTACGGGACGGCGATACGGCTGATCGGTGTGTGCCAGCAGTTCGATCGACGTGTACGCCAGATCGGTCGGCGACGGCACCGACTGCACGTCGAACACCCAACCGAAGTTCTGGCCGACGATGTACCCCAGACGTTCCGCGACGCGAGCGACCGTACCTGCGACCTGTGGCGTGTCACGGACGACCACGTATCCGTGTCGGAAGAACGCCCCGAGCAACTCGATCAACGCTGCGTCGTCCGCCCCCGCGACGTCGAGATCGAGGTTGCCCCACGACACGTAGGGGAACTCTGCCGGCGGGCCACTCCACGGTTCGGGTCGCGGGGGCTCCTCCGGGTCGAGACTCCACCCCAACGCACGCAGGATCTCGTCGAGGTCGAGATGCGCCAGGTGACCGTCGGAGAACGCGACGGTGAGGACGCCATCGTTCACGACACAGGAGACGGCGCTCAGATCCGCTGCGATGTCGACCGGCGTGAACAATCGCTGGCGGTTCGTGGGCTCGATCTGTCCGAGCTCGGTCGATCGACTCCGGAGCCACTGTGGGTGGAGGTCGACGACGCGGCCATCCGAACACAGTCGGACCCCCGCCTTCACGAGGTCGGTGGAGACGCTCACACCCACCGCTGGCGCGCCCGACGTTGCGATCATCACCATGACTCTGCACGCGCCTCAACGCTCCGTACAGTCCTCGTTCGGGCTTCCTGAGCATCAGCTCTCGTTATACTCGCGGACGATGAGGCAGCTGCTTCGCCGGGTCGATCGGGTCCAACGGCTCGTCGTCTTCGAGGCCGCCGCGCGACTCGGGAGCTTCACGGCCGCTGGCGACGAACTCGCGATGACCCAGCCCGCGGTCACCCGTCAGGTCCGGCTCCTCGAACGAAGTCTCGGGGTCGAACTCTTCCGACGATCCGCCAATCGCATCGCGCTGACCGAACGCGGCCACCACCTGCTCGCACACGTCGGTGCCGGGCTCGATCGGATCGAGGACGGGTTGGGCGAACTGGTCGACCATGTCGGGCCGTTCGTGCTCGCGTCGCACCCCGGCGTCGCGCAGGTGTGGCTGATGCCGCGGATCGACGAGTTGAACGAGGCGCTGTCCGGACTCGAGTTGCGCTTGTGGCTCTTCGACGGCGACGGCGACCTCGACCACGGATCGTTCGACGCGGTGATCCGAGTCGGCGACGGTGACTTCGCCGGGCTGGACAGCAAGTTGTTGTTCCCGGAGGTGGTGGTGCCGATCGCGTCGCCACGGTTCGCCGAACTTCACGGCCTGTCGCCGGCGAGTTCCGCCGCGGAGGTGTATGCCGCACCCTTCGTCCACATGGACGACGGCGATCACCCCTGGATGGGATGGTCCGGATGGCTCGCCCACTTCGACATCACACTGCGCCGTGAACCCGGGCGCGTGCTCTTCCACAACTATCCGATGGTGCTCCAGCGGGTGTTGCTCGGCTACGGAGTCGGACTCGGCTGGCGGCCGCTCATCGACGAGTACGTCGAGCGAGAGGCGTTGGTGGTGGTCGGCCCCGAGATCCAGTCGACGAACGGCTACTACGTCGCATGGCCCAGCGGTCCGCCGAGCCCTCCGGTGCGCGCCCTCACCGACTGGCTCACCGCGCGATAACTCGCCTTTTCGGCGGTTCTCAGGGTGGTTTCAGGTGGGGTTTGCGAAACTGGGTGACCATGCAACCGTTCCCGCCTCCGTCCCCTGACCAGATCCAGCCCGAACCGACGAGCGGCCGACCGCGATCGCGCCGCCGTGTCGCGATTGCCGCGGTCGCTGCAGGTGCGTTGGGTGTCGGTGGAGTGATCGTCGGTGCGCAACTCGTCTCGGCCGACGACGATCCGACCGAGGACACGGCGACTCCGACGAGTGAACCCGACGACGAATCCGACCCGGAGGACGTCACGCCGGACGACGAGTCGACGCCGGACGAGGAGACTCCGGGCGACGACGAGACCCCCGACGACGAGTTCCCGAGCCTCGAAGACCTCGGTGGCCTGGGCGATCTCGGCACCATGTTCGACGACATCACCACCTGCCTGTGGGACGAACTCCCCGAGATCACGGGAGGCGAGCTCGACGAGTTCCCGTCCGACGGCGACTGGGAGGATGCGTTCGATGATCTGCTCGGTGGGACGGTGACGGTCCTCGACCCGAGCGACGACCTGCTCAGCTTCTTCGATTTCGGCGACGGTGACGGCACGATCACGATCACCCGGACCGACGGCGAGATCGAGGTCACCACCGAGGGCGACGTGAACGAACTCGACGACGATCTGTCGTTCGAGGTTCCCGACTTCGAGATCCCCGAGATCGATCCGGAAGTGGGTCAGGCGATGGAGGACTGCCTTCCACTGCTCGGCGAAGGCGAGTTCGACTTCGGCGACATCCTCGGTGACCTGTTGGGCGACGGCGGCCCTTTCGCCGAGTGACGCACCGGGCGCTGGACCGGCGAGCCGTCGGGGTCGGTGCTCAGATTCGGCGGGCGAGCACCACGGCGAACTCGTCCGCCGCGTCGGTGAACACCTGAGCGTCGGCACCGAAGCCGACGTGGGCGAGTTCCTCGACGATCTGCGATGGTGAGAACTTCGACGAGATTTCCACTCGGATCTCCTCACCCGCCGCGAGCTCGAGGTCGAGATCGAGACCTTCAAGGCGTGCGCTCATCGGTTCACTCGCGCGGAGTCGCATGTCGATGCGGTGCTGACGTCCATCCCAGAACGGGACGTAGGCGAAGTTGCCCACATCGAGGTCGCCGTCGTACTCACGGTTGACGTGTTCCAGCGCGTTGCGGATGAACATCTCCGTCAGGCCTTGGTCGTCGTCGTATGCGGCGATCAACCGATCGATCGGCTTCACCTGATCGAGCCCGATCAGGACCCAGTCGCCCGGGGCGAGCACATCGGCGAGTGCACCGAGGAAGGCACGTCGCTCTTCCACGTAGAAGTTCCCGATCGTGCCACCGAGGAACAGCACCAACCGCTCGCCCGGAGACGGCACGTCGGACAGGCGTTGCAGGTGGCGGGTGAAGTCACCGACGACCGGTTCGACCTGGATCTCCGGGTGCCGCTCGATCAACATCTCGGCGGCCTCGTGCAACGTCGCGGCGCTCACGTCGAGCGGCACGAATCGTGCGATGACACCGTGAGCCACGAACGCGTCGAGCAACGTGCGCGTCTTGTCGCTCGTCCCGGAGCCGAGTTCGATGACCGTTCGCGCCTCGGTCAGCTCCGCGATCATCGCCGAGTGGTCGGCGAGGATCGAACGCTCGGCCTCGGTCTGGTAGTACTCCGGCACACCGGTGATCGCCGAGAACAGCTCACTTCCCCGGTCGTCGTAGAGCCATCGCGGCGGCAGTGTGCGTGGCAGCCGCGTGAGAGCGTCGCGGAGTTCGCGCCCCGTGTCGTCGAGGCCGTCACTGTTGGTCCTGTCGTTCGTGGTGTCGTTCGTCATCGAGTGCTTTCGTCCTGTGCGAGGCGGAGCCCGCCGAGGTGCCAGCGGGTGTGGGGGTGGAAGAAGTTGCGGTAGGTGGGCCGACAGTGACCGGGCGGGGTGAGTGCCCCGCCACCGCGCAGGACCTGCTGACCGGACATGAACTTGCCGTTGTATTCACCGATCGCGCCCTCGGCCGGGTGAAAGCCCGGATACGGCTGATAGGCGGACGAGGTCCATTCCCACACGTCGCCGAACATCTGCCGGAGGCCCCCGGTGGGCGGACCGGCGCTGCGCGGGTGGAACGTGCAGGCACCGTCCTGTTCGTCGAGGAACCCGGCCGTGTCGGGAGTCAGACCGTGGAGCCGAGCGGCGTGTTCCCATTCGAATTCCGTCGGCAGGCGCGCTCCCGCCCAGGTTGCGTAGGCGTCGGCTTCGTAGTGAGAGATGTGACAGACCGGCTCGTGCGGATCGACATCGCGCAGCCCGGTCAACGTGTGCACCCACCAGTCGCCTGGCGAATCCGGATTCGGTCGCCAGTAGAGCGGTGCCGTCCAGGCTTCCTCCTGTGACCGGTACCAACCATCGGACTTCCACAGCTCCGGACGCTCGTAGCCCCCGTCCTCGATGAACGCCAGCCACTCGCCGGCGGTGACGACGCGATCCGCGAGCGCGAAGTCGTACAGACGAACTTCGTGCGCCGGTCCCTCGTTGTCGTAGGAGAAGGTGGCGGCGAGGTTCGAACCGGCGCTCTCGAGGCCGATCTCCACCACCCCGCCGACCACGTCGACGTAGCCCGACCGACCCGGATCGCCCGCCGACGGTCCGCACCGCTCGACGTACGCCGGCCCGATCGCCGGGTTCATCGACAGCACGTGTTTGATGTCCACCAGCAGCAGTTCCTGGTGCTGCTCCTCGTGATGGGTGCCGAGCTCGAGGATGGCGAGTTGCTCGTCGGACAACGACCGGGACGCGAGCAGCGAGCGAACCTCCGCATCGACCGCAGTGCGGTACATCGCGACCTCACCACACGATGGTCGGGTGACGAGACCGCGGTTCGGGCGCGGATGACGAGCGCCGACCGCGTCGTAGTAACTGTTGTAGAGGAACCGGTACTCGGGGCGGTCGTGCGGACGGTCGCTGGTGCCGTCGAGGCCGAGCACGAACTCGGCGAAGAACCACGTCGTGTGGGCACGATGCCATTTCGTCGGACTCACATCGTCCATCGACTGCACCATCTGGTCCTCGGGCGACAGCGGAGCCGCCAGGCGTTCGGTGCGCGCGCGGACCTCGGCGAATCGGGCTTCCAGCACATCCGGGTCGAGTCGTTCGGCCGGAGCGCTCTGAATCGGAGTCGACGACATCTGCCCCATGCAACACGATGTACCCAGTCGGTGTTCCGCGTATGCGCTGAACAGAACGTGAACAGGATCGAATACGTTGCCGGGATGGACATCGGTGTGATGATTTTCCCGACCGACCAGACGATGGACCCCGTCGAACTCGCCCGCGAGAGCGAAGCACGGGGATTCGAATCGCTGTGGTTTCCCGAGCACTCGCACATTCCCACGAGTCGGGAAACACCGTGGGGAGGCAACGAGGGAGCGCCCCCACTGCCCTCGTTCTACTGGCGGACGCACGATCCGTTCGTCGCGCTCGGTGCGTGTGCCGCGGTGACGACGAAGCTGAAGCTCGGGACCGGGATCTGTCTCGTCGCGCAGCGAGACCCGATCCACACCGCCAAGGAGGTGGCCAGCCTCGACCGCATCTCGGGAGGGCGCATGTTGTTCGGCGTGGGCTACGGCTGGAACAAGGAAGAGATGAACCACCACGGCACCGCCTACGGCGATCGGCGCGACATTCTCCGGGAGAACGTCCTCGCGATGAAGGAACTGTGGACGCAGGAGGAGGCGGCTTTCGACGGGGAACACGTTCGGTTCTCGTCGAGTTGGTCGTGGCCGAAGCCGACGCAGCCGGGTGGCCCGCCGGTGATCCTCGGGGGCAATGCGGGCCCGCGGACGGCCGCGCACATCGCCGAGTTCTGCGACGGCTGGATGCCGATCGGGGGGCGCCATCCGCTCGAGAGGTGGGACCTCATCGTCGACGCGTGTCACGCGGTCGGGCGCGATCCGGAATCGATCGAACGCGGCCTCTTCGGCGCTCGACCCGACGAGGCGAAACTGAACGAACTCGCCTCGGCGGGCATCTCGCGGGCGGTCCTCGGGCTGCCGCAGGGGCCGCGTGACGACGTGCTCCGAGCACTCGACGAACTGGCTCCCCTCGTGGAGGCGATGCGCGAGGCGTGAGCGGCGTGACATCGGAGACAGAGAACGCATGTCCACCCGCTGTCCAACTTCTCGAAACACGCCGGTCACGTCGTCCGACCAAGATCACGACATGTCCACCCCCGACATGTCCACCTACGTCGTCGCGATCGGTCACCCCAGCCTCCAGAGCCTCGTGGGGCCGTTCGTCGAAACCATCCGCACCGAGACCCGCCGGTTCGATCGGGCCGGGATCCGCAATCCGAAGCCGTTCCCCTCGCTGATCCGCAAGGTCACCGACCCCGACCGACGTCTGTTCGGCGTGATGACCGATGGTGAACTCGTCGGCATGGGATCACTCGCCGACGACGGGGAGGTGGCGATGGCGATCGCTGCGACCCACCGGGGTCGGGGCATCGGAACCTGCCTCCTGCAGCACCTGGCGCTGACCGCGGAACGCGATGGGTACACGCGTCTGCTGATGGAGTCGAGCCGCCGGAGCCGTCCGATCGCACAGCTCGGGACCAAGTTCGGCTGGACATCGTTCGACCTCCCTCACGGCCGCGTCGAGATGACCCTGCAGCTGCCGAGCCGAGCCACCGGCTGACCATGCGCGTCGGTGTCCGTCACCGACGCGCATTTCCGACCGGCGTGCGGTGACGTGCCGGATGGCCGACCCGATCGGGACGGTGCCGCCCTAGCCTTGAACTGCTTCGAAACCACGGGGCACCAAAACCCCAGGGATCGAAGCATGTCAGAGCACACCGAAGTCGCAACCAAAACGAACGAGGCCGACTCCACGTCAGTGGACGTCGACGAGCCGACCACGTCCACCACCGAGGAACCGGTCGAGAACACCATCGAATCGGCGCACGACACGCTCTCCGACGAGGGCCGGTCGATCGACGTCGAAGACACCGACACCGCCACGGACTCCGATGACGACGACACCGTCACGGACTCCGCCGACGACGGTGACGACGACACCGACGGTGATGACGACGATGACGAGGACCGTCCGATCACGTTCGCCGACCTCGGACTGTCCGACGATCTGCTCGCCTCGCTGACGAAGCTCGGCTACGTCAACCCGACACCGATCCAGGCCGAGTCGATTCCGCCGCTGCTCGACGGATTCGACCTGCTGGGTCAGGCCGCGACGGGGACCGGCAAGACGGCGGCGTTCGCGTTGCCGATGCTCGATCGCGTCGCCGGCGCCCGCCGGTCGAAGCTCCCGTTCGGACTCGTCCTCGTCCCCACCCGCGAGCTCGCGAACCAGGTCGCCGAGGCGATGAAGGAGTACGGGGCCGAGGGGAAGGTGCGGATGGCCGCGCTGTTCGGCGGCACCAACATCGGCCCGCAGTTCAGCCTGCTCAACGCGGGCGTCGACATCGTGATCGGCACACCCGGTCGAGTGCTCGACCACCTGAAGCGCGGGTCGCTCGACCTCAGCAACTGCGGCATGGTGGTGCTCGACGAGGCCGACGAGATGCTCGACATGGGCTTCGCCGAGGACCTCGAAGCGATCCTCGAAGCCGCTCCACCCGAACGCCAGACCGTGCTGTTCTCGGCGACGATGCCCAACCGCATCGACTCCATCGCCACCCGGCAGTTGAGTGACCCGGTGCGCATCAGCATCAAGCGGGCGACCGACACCGCGGGCACCACTCCGAAGGTGACCCAGCGCGCCTACCTCAGCCACCGCACCCACCGGGCGTCCGCACTCGGGCGGATCCTCGACATGGAGAGCCCCGAAGCCGCGATCGTGTTCTGTCGCACGCGCGGCGATGTCGACGAGTTGACCGACATCATGAACAGCCGTGGCTATCGCGCCGAAGCGCTGCACGGGGGAATGAGCCAGGATCAGCGCGATCGCGCCATGGGACGGCTCAAGAGCGGCGTCGCCACGCTGCTGATCGCCACCGACGTCGCGGCCCGCGGCATCGACGTCGACCATCTCAGCCACGTCGTCAACTACGACATCCCGCAGACGACGGAGGCCTACACGCACCGCATCGGTCGGGTGGGTCGTGCCGGCCGTGAAGGCATCGCGATCACCCTCGGCGGCCCGAAGGACCACCGCAAGATCAACAACATCTCGCGGTACACCAAGCAGGACATCTCGATCGAGAAGGTGCCGACGGTCAACGACCTGACGATGCGCCGGATGGAGAAGACCGGTGCCGAAGTCGCGGCGAAGATCGGCGACAAAGAGTCCGCCGACCTGTACCGCACGATCGTCGAGCAGCTGACGGCCGAGAACGACCCGATCGAGGTCGCGATCGCCGCCGTGCGGCTCGCCCACGAAGCCGCCGGTCGGACGAGCAAGGAAGAGGAGATCCCCGACGTCAACGTCCGCTCGGAGAAGGGGCGCGACCGGTACGACCGTGACGATCGCAAGGGCCATCGCGGCCAGCGCGACGACCGTTCCGGACGGGGCGACCGTGGTCGCGGCGGCAACGAGAACCGGGCGATCCGCAATCCCGACGGCTCGCACCACGTCGAGGCCGGATTCGTCAGCTTGCAGTTCAACCTCGGCCGGTCCGCCGGTCTTCGCCCCGGCGACCTCGTCGGTGCGATCGCCAACGAGGCGAACATGCGCGGCAGCGAGATCGGCGCGATCAAGATCAACGACAAGTCGGCGTTCGTCCAGGTGCCCGAGAAGCACGCGGGCAAGGTGCTGCGCAGCATGGACGGCTCGAAGATCCGCAACAAGCCCGTCCGCGTCCGCCGCGCCAACAACGCATAGTCCCGTTCTCGTGATCAGTTCTGGCGCTCCGTGCGC
>NZ_BAOL01000020.1 GCF_000350145.1 Ilumatobacter nonamiensis YM16-303
CGGAGCGCGGGAACAGTTCACGAGAACGGGGTGGGAACGCGACGGGAAGGGTGTGGATGCGCAACACTTGCGACAATGCATGTGATCATCGTCGGCGCGGGTGAAGTCGGCCGCTACCTCGCACAGCGTCTCGGCGCCGAAGGCAACGACATCGTCATCATCGAGCAGGACGAGTCGGTCGCCGCGTCGATCGGTGAGGAACTCGACGTCCAGGTGGTCATCGGGAGCGCGACGACGCCGTCGACGCTCGAGACCGCAGGGATCCGCCAGGCGGACCTGCTCGCCGGGGTCACGCAGAACGACGAGGTCAACTTCATCGCGTCGCTGCTCGCGAAGGAGTACGGCGTCGCCCAGACCGTTGCGCGGATCCAGACCGAGGAGCTGCGCGGACCCGCCGGCAAAGCGCTCCGCGATGCGATGAAGGCCGACCTGATCATCGACCCGGATGCGGACACCGCCGATGAGATCATGGAGTTGGCTCGGGTGTCGGGCGCCGACGAGGTGTACCGGATGTCGGACGGCGATCTGCTGGTGATCGGTGCCGTGATCAGCGACTCGTCGCCGCTGGCAGGGAGCACCCTCGCGGAGATCGGCCAGACCTACGAACCCGACTGGCGGTTCCTGTTCGGGGCACTCACTCGCGACGGTGAGACCGTGATCCCTCGCGGTGACCAGCGCCTCGAAGCCGGCGACCACGTCCGGGTCCTGACCACGCGAGACACGCGCAACGAGATCCTCGAACTGCTGGGTGCCAAGCATCGTCGCGCCAACCGGGTGATGGTGCTGGGCGGCGGTGCCGTCGGTTCGCGCGTCGCCGAGCGGCTCACCGAGGAGGGCGCCGATGTCGTGCTCGTCGAGCAGGATCTCGATCGGGCCAAGTACTTGAGCGAACGCCTCCCGTACGTGACGATCGTGAACGGCGACATCGAGGACATCGACCTGCTCAACGAGGAGTCCGCCACGCGGATGGACCTGGTGATCGCGGCGACGGGCGACGATGCGGCGAACGTCCTCGCGTGTGCGTTCGCCGCAGGTGACAAGCGGGCGTTCACGGTCGCGGTCCTGCACCGCCTCGCCCTTCTCCCACTGGTGCGCCAGTTCGGCATCGACGCTGCCGTCAGCCCGCGCACCGCGTCGGCGAACGCGGTGCTGCGCCACGTCCGCGGCGGAACCGCGTCCGTCGCGACGTTCCTCGAGAGCGACATCGAGGTCGACGAGTTCGAGATCGAGGAGGGATCGTCCGCAGACGGCGTTCGAGTGGCCGACCTGCACCTCCCGCACTCGATCGTCCTCGGAGCGGTGACGCGAGAAGGCGGGCCCGGCGAGATCGTGCGGGGCAAGACGACCCTGCACGCGGGTGACAACGTCGTCGTCTTCGCGCGACCGGAGTCGATCCCCGCGTTGCTCAAGGCGTTCACCGCGTGAACGTCGGTCGGCGCCAACACGACATCGACCCACGCGCGCTGTTCGACTCACGCGCTTCGGTTCTCAGCCGCGGGGAGCGCTTGGTTCGCTCGGAGCGTCGGCCCACGCTGGTCGGTCACATCGTGGGTCTGACGATCATGGTCGTGGGCCTGGGCGTCATCGTCTCCGGTTTGATCGACCTCGTCCACAGCGACTCCGACACGCTCGTCCTGCTGCTCACGGGATCGGTGATGAGCGTCGTGGGCGGACTGTTGTGGCGCTCGACGATCACGCCGAGTCGGATCCGGGTGCTCGACGTGTTCTCCGCGGTGACGATCACCTGGATCGTGATCGCGGTCGCCGGTGCCGTTCCGTACATCCTGACCGGACACTTCGAGCGGTGGGACGACGCGCTGTTCGAGTCGATCTCGGGCTTCACGACCACCGGTGCGACCGTCACCCCCGACATCGAGGCCACCTCGCGCGGGCTGCTGTTCTGGCGCTCGTTGACCCAGTGGATGGGCGGGATGGGCGTCATCGTGCTGGTGGTGGCCGTGTTGCCGACCGTCGGTTCCGGTGGGATGAGCCTCATGCAGGCCGAGGCGCCGGGCCCGACCGGGGAGCGGCTGACACCGCGGGTGCGCGAGACCGCGCGACGGCTCTGGGCCGTCTACATCGGGTTCACCGTCGTCCTCGCGGCGGCGTACGCGGCCGCGGGCATGAGCGTCTACGACGCGATCAGCCACAGCTTCACGACGGTCTCCACCGGCGGTTTCTCGCCGTATCAATCGTCGCTGGGTCACTACCAGTCCGCGGAGATCGAGTGGATCGCGATCGTCGCGATGTTCCTCGCCGGCGGCAGCTTCACCCTCTACTACCGCGCGCTGCGCAGCGACGTGAAGCCATTGCTGGTCTCCACCGAGTTCCGGATCTACGCCTTGGTGGTCGCCGGAGCGACGCTGTGGGCGTACGTCACGGCCGGGCGTGGCGAGGGGAGCGGCACGGGTTTCCGGGACGCACTGTTCACGATGACCTCGACGATCACGACGACCGGCTACGTCACCACCGAGTACGGCCTCTGGAGCCAGGCCGCGCAGGCCCTGATCCTGATCCTGCTCCCGATCGGAGCGATGGCCGGGTCGACCGCGGGCGGCGTGAAGATCCTGCGGGTGATGGCGGTGTCGAGCTTCGCCCATCGAGAGGCGCTCAAGCACCTCCACCCGCGGCTCGTGCGGCCGGTGCGGGTCGGGCGGGGAATCCTCAGCGACGACGTGGCGGGCAAGGTCGTCGGTTTCCTGGTGCTCGCGCTCGTGATCTTCGGGGGAGGATCGTTCTTCATCGCCGCCACCGGGCCGGACATGATCACCTCGTTCTCGGCGTCGGCGACGTCGTTCGGCAACGTCGGCCCGGGTCTCGGTGCGCTCGACCACGGCGGCGACTTCCTCGCGATCCCGCGCCCCGGACGGGCGATCGCGATGGTGCAGATGTTGCTCGGGCGACTCGAGATCTACCCCGTCATTCTCGCGCTGTCGGTCGTGACCCTGCGGTTGCCGCGGCCCGGTCAGCTGCGCCGCAAGTCCCACCACTGAGGCCCCGAACAGTACGATCCGGCGATGGCCGTGACCCTCAGCCAGATCGTCGTCTACCCGATCAAGTCGTGCGGTGGGGTGAGCCTCGACGAAGCCACCGTGTCACCGATCGGACTGGCGGGCGACCGAGAATGGCAGTTCGTCGACGACGACCGGAACGGCGTCACGCAGCGTCAGCACCGCGTCCTCGCGACCGTCCGGCCGGAACCGCTGGAGGACGGCGGGCTCAGGCTGACCGCGCCGGGTCGTCCGGCGATCGATGTCGATCGGGACGGCTCGTCGACGACGGTGAAATCACTTTTCGGTGTTCCGGTCGAGGCGATCGACGCGGGCGACGACGCCGCACGCTGGTTCACCGACCTCACCGGAGCCTCCGGTCGACTGGTCGCCATGCGCGATCCGGGCGGCTGGCGCCTGCCCGAGGAGTTCGATCTGTTCGGACAGGGCGCCCCGTTCAGCGATGCCGCGCCGATCCTGGTCGCGTCACGGTCATCGGCGGACTGGCTCGCCGAGCGGGCATCGGAGCCGTTCGGGATCGACCGGTTCCGGGCCAACCTGATCGTGTCCGGCGCTCCGGCGTGGGACGAGGACACGTGGGATCGTTTCGCGATCGGGCCGGTGTCGCTGCGGGCGGCGGCTCCCTGGCCGCGCTGTCAGATCCCGCAGGTCGACCAGGAGTCGGGGGACGCGCACAAGGAGCCGGCCAAGGTGCTCCGTGCGCATCGTTGGTGCACCGAGGCCCCCGGCATCGAGGGCGGGTTCCGCTCGATCGTGGAGGGAAGCGGACTCTTCGGGATCGCCTGCACGATCGAACCGGCCGGAGCCGTGGTGCGCCTCGGCGACGAGCTCACCGTGGAGTCCACGGCTGCGCCCGTCCTCGCCATGGACTGACGGGCACCGAGGCCCATTTTCACCAGCTGGGGGCGAAGCGGGCGATGAGGGCGGCGATGCGGTAGGCGCGTTCGGCACCGCCGGTCTCACCGTCGCGGAGTTCGTTGGTCGCGATGCGCAGCGCCGCACCCATGGCCGCCTCGCTGCGGATGCCGGTCGTCAACGCGGTGCGGAGCAGGATCGGACGCCCGAGGAAACGGGCGGTCAGACGGCCGACCTTGTGGTACTGGCCGAGCGACTCCTCGAGCAGCGCCGGGTAGTGCTGCAGCGTGGTCGAGTTCCCGACGGTCAACGCCTCGTCGAGGACGTCCGCTGCCGTCCGCCCGGTCGCGAGCGCAGCGCGCACGCCGTGTCCGTTGAACGGGTTGGCCATCGCAGCTGCGTCACCCGCCACCAGAAACGTCGGGCCCATCGCCGGGGAGACGGAGCCGCCGAGCGGGGTTCGGCGGCGAACGGGTTCGACGAGTCGTTCGCCCGGGTCGAAGCCCCAGCGTTCGGCGACGGAGGACGCGAACGCATCGAGCAACTTGATGATGTTCACCCCGTGGACGTACCGGTAGCTCGACAGCATGCTGACGCCGACGTTCAGGGTGCCGTCGCCGATCGGGTGCACCCACCCGTGACCCGTGATCGGATGCCCGTCGGCATCGGGCGGACCGAGGACCGTCTCGATCCACGAGTCGTCCGAACGTCCGCTCGTGACGTACGTGTTCGCCGAGATCGCATACGGCCAGCGTCGGTCGCGGTGGGTGCCGAGACCGCGCCCGAATCGGCTGTTGGCACCGTCCGCGACGATCAGGAATCGACAACCGATCTCGTCGGCGGAGCCGTCGGTGGTCTCGATGGCCGCGCCACGGACGAAACCGCGTTCGACGGAGGGCGTGGTGGCCCGCGACCCGAGGCGAACCTCGGCACCCACATCGGCGGCCCGGGCACGCAGCGCCTCGTTCAAGGCAGACCGACGAATGACCGCACCGGTCGAGGTCCCCGCCCGCGTGTGGGGCCAGCGGACCGGCACGGACCGTTCACCGCGCCAGAGGCGAGTCCCGTCGATCGGGTTCGCACCGACCGCACCGATGTCGACGCCGAGTTCCGACAGTTCGTCGACGGCTGCGGGGACGAGCAGGTCCCCGCTCCCGATCGGGGCGTCGCCGGTGCTGCTCTCGAGCACCGTGACCTGATGTCCGACCGCTGCGAGGCGGATCGCTGCGGCACAGCCGGCCGGGCCGCCGCCGACGACGAGGACGTCGGTCGACGAACGATCGGTCACATGTGCAGAGTAGTTGCTCAGCCTTCGGCTGCGGCGGGGGAGCCTTCGACCGGCGGGCCGATGACGTCGATCTCGAACTCTTCGCCCGCTTCGTCGACGAGGGCCGGGACCTCTTCGTCGGCGAGGGAGAATTCTCCGGCCTCGAGCGCGCTGAACACCGCCGACTCCTCGGAGCAGAACTCCTCGAACTCGACCTCGTACTCCTCACTGGTGGGGTCGGCGCCGCCGAGCGTGTACCGCTCGTGGCAGACCACACCGAGGATCTCGTAGTCGGTGAGACCGCCGCCGGCCAGCGAACCCTGCTGCGGCATGACGCCCAGCCCGTTCGTGACGTGCGGGCCGCCCTCGCGGTCGGGGTTGCCGTAGATGTCGACGCCGGCGAGGTTGTATTCGCCGGTGCCCCAGTACACGTAGCGCAGTTGGTCTTCGATGTTCGGGAACGTCTTCAGCACCTCTTCACCCGCGAACGGGTAGCCGACGCCGCCGCCACCGGCCGCGCCATGGCATGCCGCGCAGGTGCCGTACTGCTCGGCACCGATGCCGAGCGGACCTTCGACGACTTCGGGCGGCTCGGTGACCGCACGCACGTACATGAATCCCCACACCGGCATGAGGCCGAGGGTGGCCATGGCCCACCACGGGACCTTGCGTCGTTGCTTCGCAGCGGTGACGTACGCCGGGTCGGGCTTCGGGGGCTTGGGAGCCTCGGGCGCCGGCGCCGCGGCGCGGACCGGGGGACCGCTCGGTCCTGCCGGAGCGGCGGCCTTCTCGGTCGTCGCGGGCGTCGAGGCGGGAGTGGACGCCGCGGTGTCGGCGTCGCCGGCGTCGTCACCCTTGCCGATCGCGGCGCGCCGCTCGCGCGACCGCTTCAGCAGGTGTTCGGGGATCTCAGTCACTCGGCAGAGGATAGATGGCGAGCACGCGCTGGCGAAACTCTCGCCACACATTCGCCTCCCGAGCCGATCACCACCGCTCGTCGGACGCCGCGAGAACTTGTGCACAACCTGGCGCGTGCTGAGAACCTGTCTGCCAGACTTCGTTGATCTTCCTGCCATGAGTAGGCTCGGGAAGTCACCACCACGTCACCGTTCACAATCCAGGAGTTCGTTCGTACCGATGACCGCAGTCGACATTTTGAGTTGGCCCTTCTTCAACCAGGCCTTCATCGTCTCGTTCATCGCGTCCATCCTGATGCTCCTCGGCGTGGTCTGGTACGGCAAGCGACGTCCCGTCGGCAAGCCCGTCACCTGGGGCGAGGCGATGCTCGGTGCCACCTACATCTTCGGGATGCTGTTCCTCACCTACGGCATCCTCCCCCACCAGTTCATCGACCATGCCGACAAGGACCTCGGTTGGTCGCGTGACAAGCTCATCTACGGCCCGTTCGACATCCTCAAGCCCGAATCCGCCGGCGGTTGGAATCCGATCACCCTGCAGTACGAGGCGGTGCGCGACACCATCGTCGTCCTGCTGCACGCATTGTTCTTCGGCTTGAACATCTGGCTCGCCGTCTGGTGGCAGAAGCGCGGCGAGAGCACCGGGGCGAAGGAACTGCCCACGTCCACCTACGGCCGCCCCCTGGTGAAGAAGGCCTGATTCTCGATGCCGAAGACCGACGCCAATCCGCCGATGATGCCCTACACCGACGATTACACGTTGGTGGAGGTCGACGCGGACTACCTGTCGAAGGCCGTCAAGCCGAAGCAGTTCATCCACATCGATCAGTCGGAGTGCATCAGCTGTGAGGGATGTGTCGACATCTGCCCGTGGAAGTGCATCCACATGGTCAGCCTCGACGCGGTCGACGACGCGGTCGGCACCGAACAACCGGGTCTCGACCCGTCCGATGCATTCATGTTCACGATCGACGACGACATCTGCACCCGCTGTGCACTGTGCGTTGACCGGTGCCCGACCGGCGTGATCATTCTCGGCAAGGCCGGCACCGCAACCGCGGCCGGCGACTACCACACCCGAACCAACAACCATGGCTACGGCTATGGCATGAGGCTCTGAGGACCAACGACTTCTCATGTCCAAAATCATCGACGACAAACCGAAACCCACCCTCGGCGACCGCGCGAAGGACGCCATGGACGGCGTGCAGGGAAGCCAGGCCTGGAGCTCGATCTTCCGTCCCGGTTCGATCTTCCGCAAGGGCTACACCGACAGCCCGCGTAACCGCAGCTACGTGATCATGAACTCGGTGCTGTACCACTTGCACCCGGTCAAGGTGAAGCGCCACGCGGTCAAGGTGAGCTACACCCTGTGCCTCGGTGGACTCAGCTTCTTCCTGTTCATCCTGCTCACCGTCACGGGCATCTTCCTGATGTTCTTCTACCGTCCGGAAACCACGGCTGCCTGGGACGACATCAACAACCTGCAGACCTCGGTCACGTTCGGGTTGCTGGTCAGGAACATGCACAGATGGGGAGCACACCTCATGGTGCTCGCCGTCTTCTTGCACATGGCGCGCGTCTTCTACCACGGCGCATACAAGCCGCCGCGCGAGTTCAACTGGGTGATCGGGGTGATCCTGCTGATGCTCACCCTGCTGCTCTCGTTCACGGGCTACCTCCTGCCCTGGGACCAGTTGGCGCTCTGGGCGGTCACCGTGGGCACGAACATGATGGGGTACACCCCTGTCTTCGGTCAGGAGGTCAGATTCGTCTTGCTGGGCGGTGCCGAGATCGGCGCGGAGACCCTGCTCCGATGGTATGTCCTGCACGTGTTGTTCCTGCCGTTCGTGATCGTCATCTTCATGGCGATCCACTTCTGGCGGGTACGTAAAGACGGCGGCATTTCGGGTCCGTTGTGATCCGGATGATCGACTGGCGACGAACAAGGATTGACACGACATGAGCGGTCACACGAGCGATGAGGTCACCACATGACTGAAATCCCCGAGCACCTGCTGAAGCGGGCAGCCGCGGCGCGCGACAAGGCCAAGGAAGAACCGGCCGCCGAACCCGCCGCAGCGGAGGAACCCGCAGCAGCGAGCGACTCGCGTATTCCCGAGCACCTGCTGCAGCGCAGCAAGGCGGCCAAGTCCGCGAAGGATGCCCCCGAAGCCGAGTCCGGTGGCTCGGTCGCGGTCGCCGACAAGGTCGGCGCCGTCGTGGCTGCCGAACCTGCTGGTGGCGGCGTGCCGATCGGTGGTGGCCCCGGTGGTCACACCCAGCGCCTGCTCACCGTCGTCAAGTCCGGCACGATTCAGGACGTCAAGGCCACCCCGGTCGACAAGGTCCACACGTGGCCGCACCTGCTCGCCGCCGAGTTCGTGGCCGCCCTCGCCTGCACGGCGTTGGTGTTCGTGTTCTCGATCTTCGTGCACGCACCACTGCTCGAGTTGGCCAACACGAACCAGACGCCGAACCCGTCGAAGGCACCCTGGTACTTCCTCGGTCTGCAGGAACTGCTGGTGTACTTCCACCCGATGGTCGCCGGCGTGACCCTGCCCGGTGTTGGCCTGATCGCGCTGATCCTCACCCCGTATCTCGACCGCAACCCGTCGAACAAACCCGAAGACCGCAAGTTCGCCACATCACTCCAGACCGTGCACATCATGTTCTGGGCCGTGCTGGTGATCATCGGGTCGTTCTTCCGCGGACCGGGATTCAACTTCGTATTCCCATGGGTCGAAGGCCTGTTCTTCGAGCTCTGATGGAGAAGGAGCACACATCATGAACACCGCAGCTGTCATTGCCATCGCCATCGGGGTCGTCCTCGTCCTCGCCGCGATCAGCTTCTTCACGCTCGCGCGCCGCAGCGACGTACGCGGCGCCGGCGCGTTGTCGGGGGAGACCCTGAATCGAGACCGCGCGAGCCGCAAGGACTCGCGCGCCTACGAGGCCGAAGCCACCTCGTCGCGCACGGCGGCGGTCGCCGAAGCGGAGGGCACCGCATCACGCGGCACCGGAACTGCGCTCGCGACCGTCGACGAAGAGCCCGCCATCGTCCCGTGGGTCGAGCCCGACCCCGAGGTCATCGGCGTGTCGCGTCGGCAGTTCTTCAACCGCGCCACGGTCACGCTCATGAGCGCCGGCCTCGGAGCGTTCGCCGCAGCCGCATTCGTCGGCTTCCTCTGGCCGACCGGCACCGGCGGTTTCGGTGGCCAAGTGCCCGCCGGCAAGCTCGCCGCGATCAAGGACGGCATCCAGGCCGGCGGTGGCTTCTACTACGTTCCCGAAGCCCGCTCGTGGATCACCGAGTACCCATCCGACGCACTGCCCATCGCGCGCACCGTCTACCCGGCGAACCTGCTGACCGCGATGGAGGAGGGCATCGTCGTCCTCAGCCAGAAGTGCCCGCACCTCGGCTGCCGCGTGCCCGAGTGCCCGACCAGCCAGTGGTTCGAATGCCAGTGCCACGGCTCGCAGTACAACCGGGTCGGTGAGAAGAAGGGCGGGCCCGCTCCTCGCGGAATGGACCGCCACCCCGCCGACATCTCGGCGAGCGGCGACGTCGTCATCAACACCGGCGTCGTGGTCCCCGGGCCGGCGATCGGCACCAACACGACCGGCCAGGAAGCTGAAGGCCCCCACTGCACCGGTGGCGGCGACCACTGATGCTTGCACTCACCACGACCGCGATCGCCGGCTTGGCGTTCGCCATCATCCTCGTCGGGTTCGTCGTCTACGCGTTCTTCAACGTGCGCGCGGGCCGCGCCGAGATCGGCTCCGAGATCGAACTCGCGCCGAACCGCAAGCCGTACTACGACGACGAGACGCTCGAGGGCTCGCGTCTCGAGCGGATGCAACTGCTCGGTGTCGCGCTGCTGCTCGTCAGCGTCATCGGGCTCCCCCTCTACTGGGTCCTCGAACCGAGCCGTCAGGCCGGCGCCGAGGAAGGCTGGAACAAGCGCTTCGCCACCTGGGGTGAGGAGCTGTTCGCACCCACCGCAGAAGGCGGCTTCAACTGTGCTGGTTGCCACGGCGGAATGAACGCCGTCGGCGGCGAGGCGCCGTTCACCGTCACCGATCCGGTCACCGGAGCAGTCGAAGCCGTCAACTGGACCGCGCCGGCGCTCAACACGGTCTTCTACCGCTTCGACGCTTCGGAGATCGAGTTCATCCTCAACTACGGTCGCCCGTTCTCGCCGATGTCCCCGTGGGGAACCGTCGGCGGTGGACCGATGACCGAACAGCAGATCCAGACGCTCATCGAGTACCTGAAGAGCATCCAGATCGAGCGCGAGGGCTGCCTCGAGGACGAACTCGGCGACAACGCCACCACCGAGGACGCCGACGCCCTCGGCGGAGCGGTCGAGTACTTCGACACCCAGCTCTGTCCGTCCGGCCTCCTCCCGGCCGACGAGATGGACAACATCGAGGCCGCCGCCCGTCAGGCGATGGAAGCCGACGGCGTCTCGTACGGCGAGGCCCTGTTCAACCTCGAACTGGGTGCCGGTGCCTACAGCTGCGCCCGGTGCCACACCCTCGGCTGGAGCTACGGAGACCCCGGCGTCGCCGGTCAGGGCGCGTACGGTTGGAACCTGACCGCCGGGTCGACCAACAGTCACTTCACCGATGAAGAACAGATGGTGGAGTTCATCAAGACGGGCTCCGAGTTCGGCAAGCAGTACGGAATCAACGGCCAGGGCAGCGGACGCATGCCCGGCTTCGGTTCGATGCTGACCGACGAACAAGTTCGTGCCGTCGTCGAATACGTCCGGAGTCTGTGAGCGAAATGAATCTGTTGGCAATCGGCTGGGAGCCCGAACTTCGCGGACTCCTCACCGTCATCATCGCCGTCGTCATCCTGGTCGGCAGCATCTACCTGATCCTGATGACCAACATGGGATCCCGACTGGGGTTCCTCGTGACCATCGCCGCCCTCGCCGGCTGGATGATGCTCATGGGTCTCACCTGGTGGATCTACGGCATCGGGCTCCGCGGTGCGGACCCGTCGTGGCAACCCGTCGCGGGGGCCTCGGTCCTGCAGGACACCGAAGCGCTGCGCAGTGCCGGAGTGCTCGAGGAACTGCCTGACGTTCCGGTCGGGGCCACACCGGCGCAGGAGGCCGAGGTCGTCAGCAACGAACTCGTGAGCGAGGGCTTCATCGTTCTCGACCCGGCGTCGCCGGCGTTCGGCCAGGCATCGGCCGAGGCCAGCGTGCTGCTCGAAGAAGCCGGTGCATTCGCGGCCGGGGAGTACACGATCGTCGACATCTTCGACATCGGCGGCGCCCGTTCACCGATGATCGAGGCCGGCGCCATCCCGGGTCTCGACAACGATTCGCTCGACTTCCTCGCCTTCCGGCACGAGCCGCACTACGTGCTCGTCGAAGCCGCTCCGAACGTCCAGGTCCGGACCGAAGACGGCCGTGCGCCCGTCTCGCCGACGATCGACGAAACCCAGCAGCGTCAGTACGTGTACATGGTCCGCGACCTCGGTACCCGACGCCAGCCGGCGGTCGTCCTGACGATCGGTGGCGGAGCGATCTTCTTCGCACTGTGCTACCTGCTCCATCGTCGTGACCGGCACCTCGCCGAGAACCTCGCCAACGCGAAGGCCGTGGCGACCGCCTGATGGGCCAGTACCTGCCGATCGTGATCCTGATGCTCCTGGGCATCGTGTTCGGCGTGCTCAGCCTGTTCGCGTCCAAGCTGCTCGGCCCGAGTCGACCGTCGGCCGCCAAGGAAGCGCCCTACGAGTGCGGCATCGTGCCCTCCCGTGAACCTCCCGAGCGGTTCCCGGTGAGCTTCTACATCGTCGCGATGCTGTTCATCATGTTCGACATCGAGATCATCTTCGTGTACCCGTACGCGGTCTCTCACGGCCAACTCGGCGCGTACGCGTTCTGGGCGATCTTCCTGTTCTCGGTCGTCTTCTTCCTGACGTTCGTGTACGAGGTCGCCCGCGGCGGACTCGACTGGGGTCCGATCCAGAAGTACCGGAGCCTGCAAGCCGACGCCGAGATCGTGTCGCCGACTCGTTCGCTCGGGTCGACGATTCGCCGGGTCGGGAACGAGGGTCGTCTCGACGATCCGAGCAACACCACGAACCAACCGGCCGCGTAAGGAGACCGCAACATGGGCATCGTCAACGATGTGCTCGACGACGGACTGGGCGGGCTGTCACACAACGTCCTCACGGGAAAACTCGAAGACCTCATCAACTGGTCGCGGTCGCGTTCGTCGTGGCCCGCGTCGTTCGGTCTCGCATGCTGCGCAATCGAGATGATGGGCACCGGCGGCGCGCACTACGACATCTCGCGTTTCGGCATGGAGGTCTTCCGGGCCAGCCCCCGTCAGGCCGACATCATGATCGTCGCCGGTCGGGTCAGCCAGAAGATGGCACCGGTGCTGCGGCAGGTGTACGACCAGATGATGGAGCCGAAGTGGGTCATCTCGATGGGCGTGTGCGCCAGCTCCGGTGGCATGTTCAACAACTATGCGATCGTCCAGGGAGTCGACCAGGTCGTTCCCGTCGACGTGTACGCCCCCGGCTGCCCGCCCACGCCCGAGACGCTGATCCACGCCATCGAGCAACTCCACGGCCTGATCGAGAACGAGCAGATCCTGAAGCGTCGGAAGGAAACCGGCGAAGGTGCCCAGATCCACGTCGAGCACATCGAGCCCGCACCGGCACCGGTGCTGATGGGAACGAAGTCGTGAGCGACGACACCACCACCCAGCCGGAGACGGACACCGAAGCGGTTCCGATGATCCATGGCTGCCCGGTCACGGACAGCCGCGGCCAGGAGGTCGTCCACCCCTCGCGCGAGCAGTACGTCGACGTGGCCAAGGCGTTGGCCGACGAGGGCTACAGCGTGTGTATGGACCTGTGCGGCGTCGACTACCTGCAACACATGGGCCGCGCGCTCCCCGAGGGCGTCGCGCCCGAGCGGTTCGAGGTCGTGGTGAACCTGCTCGACATCGGACAGCGCCGTCGGATCCGACTTCGTGTGCAGGTGCCGGAGTCCGACCCGACCCTCGCCTCGCTGTTCGATCTCCACCCGGGCACCGAGCCGTACGAGCGCGAGACCTTCGACATGTTCGGCATCGCCTTCGAGGGCCATCCTGATCTCACCCGCATCCTGATGCCGGAGGGCTGGGAAGGTCATCCGCTGCGCAAGGACTACGGGGTCGGAGAGATTCCCGTCCAGTTCAAGGGAGCGCACGCCTGATGTCCACCACCGAAGAAGAGCTGACCGAACAAGAACTCGCCGAGACCGGCGTCGACCCGGACCAGATCGAACCCAAGCACGCCGAATCGAACTACGCCGCCTTCATCGCGAACACCAACGAGGGCGAACAGCTGCTCAAGCCGCGCAGCGAGACCACCGCCGACGAACTCCTCCGCGAGGTCGGCTCGGTGCTGCGGATGTCCGAGGCCGAAGCCGCGCAGCTCGGCGATCTCCCCGACGACCCGGAAGAGGATCAGACGATGATCCTCAACATGGGGCCTGCCCACCCGTCGACGCACGGCGTGCTCCGCCTGATGCTCGAACTCCAGGGCGAAGAGGTGCTGCGTTGCAAGCCGGTGATCGGCTATCTCCACACCGGCATGGAGAAGACCGGCGAGACCCTCACCTACATGCAGGGCGGCACCAACGTCACCCGCATGGATTACCTGAGTCCGCTGGCCAACGAGCTGGCGTTCTCGATGGCGGTCGAGCGACTGCTCGGCATCACCGACGAGATCCCCGAACGTGCCGTGTGGATCCGCATGCTGATGGCCGAACTCAACCGCATGTCGAGCCATCTGTTGTTCATGGCCACCAACGGCATGGACCTCGGCGCGGTCTCGATGATGATCTACGGCTGGCGTGAGCGCGAGGAGGTGTTGCGGTTCTTCCAGGAGGTCTCCGGCCTGCGGATGAACCACAACTACATCCGCCCGGGCGGCGTCGCAGCCGACCTCCCACCCGGTTGGCGTGACGGTGTGCTGCGGCTCCTCGAGCTGATCCCGCCGCGCCTCGACGAGTACGACATCCTGCTCACCGGTCAGCCGATCTTCCGCGACCGTCTGCAGGGCGTCGGTGTGATCACCCCGAACGAGGCACTCGCACTGAGTGCGTCGGGAGCCGTGCTGCGGTCGACCGGAGTGGAGTGGGACCTGCGTCGCGACCAGCCGTACGGTCGGTACGACGAGTTGGAGTTCGACGTGATCGTCGGCTCGTACGGCGACGCATTCGACCGCTTCGCGATCCGCCTCGCCGAGATTCGCGAGTCGATGAAGATCGTTCGCCAGATCCTCGACAAGATGCCCGAGGGCAACACCCGCATCCAGGACAAGAAGGTCACGCCGCCACCACGCGCTCGGATCGACGAGTCGATGGAGGCGCTGATCCACCACTTCAAGATCTTCACCGAGGGCTTCAAGGTGCCCGAGGGTGAGGTGTACGAGGCGATCGAAGGCCCGCGTGGCGAACTCGGCTGCTACATCGCATCCGACGGTGGCCCGAACCCGTATCGCATCCACATGCGCGACCCCTCGTTCGCCCACGTCCAGTGCATTCCGCACATGATGCGCGGCGGACTGATCGCCGATGCCGTCGCCGTCATCTCGTCGGTCGACCCCGTGCTCGGAGGAGTGGACAGATGAGCCGCCTGAACGATTCGAACGTGCTGTTGGCGCACGAGATCATCGAGCGCTATCCGCGCAAGAAGTCGGCGCTGATCCCGCTGCTGCATCTGAGTCAGGAACAGAACGGGTGGGTCACGCCCGAGGCGATGCGACACCTCGCCGAGCTGCTCGACATCACGCCGGCCGAGGTGATCGGAACCGCCACGTTCTACGAGATGTTCAAGTTCGAACCGGTCGGCAAGTACGTGATCAACGTGTGCCAGACCATGAGCTGCGCACTGCTCGGCTCCGACGGTCTGATGCATCACGCCGAGCAGAAGCTCGGGATCAAGGCCGGCTCCACGACGGAGGACGGCATGTTCACGCTCGAACCCGCCGAGTGTCAGGCCGCCTGCACCGAGGCGCCCACGCTGCAGGTCAACTATCGGCATCGATACCGCGTCACCAACGACTCCTTCGACCAGCTGGTCGACGATCTGCGCGCGGGCAATCTCGACGGTGAGATCCCGCCGCACGGCACGTTGGGCCGGAATCGCCAGCACATCCCCGCGGAGAAGTTCGTCGGCGCACCCGATCCGGACGACGTGAGCGACGGTCCCGTGTGGATTCCCGTCAGTGTCGGAGACGACTCATGAGCACTGCGATCACCCGCGACTACACCCCGGGTTTCTACGAGGGCGACCGTCCGAAGGTCGTCACCTCGCGCTTCGAGTTCGAGGACAGCCACACGATCGATCGCTACCTCGCCACCGGCGGGTACGACGGGCTGAAGAAGGCCATCGAGATGGGTCCCGAGAAGATGGCGGGCGAGGTCAAGGCCTCCACGCTGCTCGGCCGCGGTGGTGCCGGTTTCCCGGCCGGCGTCAAGTGGGGCTTCACGCCGCAGGGCGTGTGGCCGCGCTATCTCGTCGTCAATGGCGACGAGTCGGAGCCCGGCACCTACAAGGACCGCCTCCTCATGGAGCGCGATCCGCACCAGCTGATCGAAGGTTGCCTGATCGCGTCGTACGCGGCGGGCCTGTCGCAGTGCTTCCTGTACGTCCGCGGCGAGATGCCGTTGGCGCACGAGCGCATCGCCACCGCACTCGACGAGGCGTACGCCGAGGGCTACGTCGGCAAGAACATCATGGGCACCGACTTCAGCCTCGACATCGTCCTCCACTGGGGTGCCGGTGCGTACGTCGTCGGTGAGGAGACCGCGCTGATCGAGTCGCTCGAAGGTGAGCGCGGCATGCCGCGTCTCAAGCCGCCGTACTTCCCGGCGGCTGTCGGTCTCTATGGTCAGCCGACGATCGTCAACAACGTCGAGACGCTCGCGAACCTCCCGTTCATCGCGTCCAAGGGTTCCGACGCCTACACCGCGATCGGCACCGAGACCTCGCCGGGCACCCGCATGGTCGCGATCTCCGGTCACGTGAAGCGCCCCGGTGTGTACGAGATCGTCAACGGCACCACCACGTTCCGGGACATCATCTACGGCGACGAGTTCTGCCAGGGCATCCGCGACGACAACGAGTTGAAGGCGTTCGTGCCCGGTGGCGGTTCCGCTCCGTGGTTCCTGCCCGACCAACTCGACATCCCGTTCGAGGGCAAGGAGGCCGGCATGGCCGGCTCGATGCTCGGCTCGGGCGCCGTCATGGTGATGGACGACACGACCGACATCCCCGAGGCGGCCCTCACGCTCGTCCGGTTCTACGCCCACGAATCGTGTGGCAAGTGCGTGCCGTGCCGTGAAGGTGGCACGTGGTTGCTGCGGATTCTCGAGCGTGTCTGCGCAGGCCACGGCACCGACGCCGACCTCGACCAGATCCTCGAGGTCGGGCAGTCGATCTGCCCGGGCGACATGCCGCACGCGGCGTCCGAACGTCTCGGTTTGGAAGCGACGCCGTTCCCGTACAAGATGACCACGATCTGTTTCGTCGGTCCCTCCGCCTACGCTCCGCTCCACTCGGCACTCACGTTGTTCCGTGACGAGTTCGATGCGAAGGTGGTTCCGGCCCCGAAGCGCATCTCCATTCCCGTTGCGGTGGCAGGTTCATGAGCTCAGACGAATCGAACGCGACCGAACCGGTCGACGCGACACACGACGACGCGGGCCATGCCGAACAGGGCGAGGAGGTCGCCGAGCAGGACGTTGCCGACGACGTCGAGGCCGCCGAGGAACCCGCCGCCGAGCCCGATCCGAACATCGTGCCGGTCACGCTGAACGGTCGCGAGATCGAAGCGCACAAGGGTGAACTGGTCATCGCGGCGGCCGAACGCCACGACGCCTACATCCCGCACTTCTGCTATCACCCGCGGATGAAGTCGGTCGGCATGTGTCGGCAGTGCCTCGTCGAGGTCGACACCGGCCGCGGCATGCAGCTGCAGCCGTCGTGCATGATCACCGTCTCGCCCGAGATGAAGATCGAGACCGAGTCGCCCACCGCCAAGCGCGCGCAGGAGGGCATGATCGAACTCCTCCTCGCGAACCACCCGCTCGACTGCCCGGTCTGCGACAAGGGCGGCGAGTGTCCGCTCCAGGACCAGGCCTACAGCCACGGTCCCGGCGAGTCCCGCTACGTCGAGGAGAAGCGGCACTTCGAGAAGCCGATCCCGATCTCCGATCTGGTGCTGCTCGACCGCGAGCGCTGCATCCTCTGCGACCGCTGCACGCGCTTCGCCGACGAGGTCGCGGGCGACAAGCTGATCCACTTCACCCAGCGCGGCAACCAGACGCAGGTGATGACCTTCCCGGACGAACCGTTCGCCTCGTACTTCTCGGGGAACACGGTGCAGATCTGCCCGGTCGGGGCACTGACCGCCGAGCCGTACCGCTTCAAGGCGCGTCCGTGGGACCTCACGGCCGAGGAATCGACCTGCACCACCTGCTCGGTCGGATGCCGCGTGGTCGTCCAGTCGAGCCGTGACGAGATCCTCCGCTACCAGGGCGTCGACTCCGACCCGGTCAACCACGGCTGGCTCTGCGACCGCGGTCGGTTCGACTTCGAGGCCGTCAACTCCGATCTGCGGTTGACCGATCCGCTCGTCAAGACCGAGGCCGGCCTCACGCCCACATCGTGGAATGCGGCCTTGAACGGTGCGGCCCGTCTGATCACCGATGCGCTCGCTGCGGGCGGTCCCGACTCGATCGGTCTGCTCGGCGGCGCCCGTGGCACCAACGAGGACGCCTTCGCCTGGGCACAGCTCGCCGACGCCCTCGGCATCACCTATCGCGATGCCCAGCTCGGCGACGGTCTGCCCGCATCGATCCTCGGATTGAACCGAGCGACGATCGACGAAGCCGCCTCCGCGTCGACGATCGTGCTCCTCGGACCGGACATCAAAGAAGAGCTCCCTGTGCTCTACCTCCGCCTGCGTGACGCCGCGGTCGAGGGGAACTCGACGATCGTCGAGATCTCGAGCGTCGACACCGGTCTCACCCGGTACGCGAAGCACAGCCTCCGCCACCAACCGGGGCTGCAGGCCGACACCGTTCAGCGCAACAGCGAACTGCTCACCGGTGACGACGTGGTGGTCGTGGTCGGCCGCGGCAACCTCGCCGAGTCGCCCGACGAGACGATGGCGGCGCTGGCCGCCGTGCTCGACGCGAATCCGAACGCCAAGGTCCTGCCTGCACTCCGTCGCGGCAACGTGGTCGGGGCGCTCAGCGTCGGCATGGCCCCGGCCGACGACGACCACGACGGCCTCGCGACGCTGCGCGCCGCCGCCGACGGCAAGCTCGAGCTGCTGATCCTGCTCGGCGCCGACCCGCTCAACGACTGCCCCGACACCGGCCTCGCCCGGCGGGCGCTGGCCGGCGCGCGTCGCGTCATCTCGATCGACACGCATCGCAGCGAGTCCACACAGCTCGCCGATGTCGTCCTCGCCGCCGCGGCCTACGGCGAGAAGTCGGGCACGACGACGAACATCGAAGGTCGCGTGACGGTGCTCGCCGACAAGGTGACCACCACCGGCACGGCCCGTCCCGACTGGATGATGGCCGCGGAGTTGGCGCTCATGCTCGATGTCGACGGTGACCTGGTGAACGTGTCGTCGGTCGACGACGTGACCGCGGCGATCGCCGCCGAGGTGCCCGCCTTCGCCGACGTGACCCCTGCAGCTCTGGTCGCCGAACGCAACGGGGTCCTCGCAGGCGTCGTGGCCGGAACGCTGTCCGACGCCGTCTCTGCAGCGGGCCAGCGCAACAGCTACGACCATCGCCTCGTCGTCGGGCGCAAGCTCTACGATCGGGCCATCGGCACCGCCATGTCCCACTCGATCGCGAAGCTGGCGCCCGGAGCGGCGATCCATCTGCATCCCCTCGACATCGACGCGCTGGGTGCGTCCGTCGGCGACGACCTGCAGCTGATCGGCGCCCAGGCGACCGCGATCCTGCCGGTGGCGGCGAACCACGCGGTGCCGCGAGGGATCGCCTGGGCTCCGTTCAACCAGGACGGCAGCGTGATCGAGACGCTGATCGACGCGACCGCGTCGGTGACCGACGTGAAGATCGAGGTGATCTGATGTTGGCGATCGATCCGCTCGGTACCGGAGGCTGGCTCTGGACCTCGCTGCTCATCATGATCGGGAAGGTCCTCGTGATCTTCGTGGTGTCGCTCGTGGCGACGATGTTGATGATCTGGGGCGAACGCAAGATCGTGTCCGGGATGCACAACCGCGTCGGGCCGAACAAGGCCGGACCGTGGGGCATCATGCAGTCGCTCGCCGACGGCATCAAGGCGTTCTTCAAGGAGACGTTCCGGCCGAGCAAGTCCGATCCGTTCCTGTACAAGCTCGCCCCCTACCTGATGTTCATCCCGGCGTTCCTGATCTGGGCCGTGATCCCGCTCGGTGGCGACTTCACCGACGGCAAGGACGGCACCGTCACGATCTTCGGCCAGGTCACCCGCGTGCAGCTCGCCGACCCGCAGGTCGGGATCCTGTTCGTGCTCGCGATGTCGTCGATCGCCGTCTACGGCGTGATGCTCGCCGGTTGGGCATCGGGCTCCAAGTACCCGCTGCTCGGCGCGGTGCGCGGCTCGGCCCAGATGATCTCGTACGAAGCGGCGCTCGGGCTGAGCCTCGCTGCCGTGCTGCTGTCGAGCGGGTCGTTGTCGACTGCCCGCATCGTCCAGACCCAGGACAGTTTCGTCGACTGGAACCTCGTGGCCACCGGCATCGTGCCGTTCGCGATCTTCCTCGTCGCCACCACCGCCGAACTCAACCGGCCGCCGTTCGACCTCGTCGAGGCCGAGCAGGAGCTGGTGTCGGGATTCAACAC
Source organism: Ilumatobacter nonamiensis YM16-303 (assembly GCF_000350145.1). Classification (GTDB taxonomy): domain Bacteria; phylum Actinomycetota; class Acidimicrobiia; order Acidimicrobiales; family Ilumatobacteraceae; genus Ilumatobacter_A; species Ilumatobacter_A nonamiensis. The sequence goes on from NZ_BAOL01000020.1 coordinate 19,952, forward strand.
CGAGTACGGCGGCATCGCCTTCGCCCTGTTCTTCCTCGCCGAGTTCATGAACGTGATCACCATGTCCGGTGTGATCGTCACACTGTTCCTCGGCGGACCGCAGCCGATCGCGGGGATCGACATCCCGTTCATCCCCGGCGCGATCGAGGGCACGATCTGGTTCGTCCTCAAGCTGCTCGTCTTCCTCTACGTGTACATCTGGCTCCGGGCGACCTTGCCACGGTTGCGGTACGACCAGCTGATGGACTTCGGCTGGAAGGTGCTGATCCCGGTCGCGCTCGGCTGGTTCCTGCTGCTCGCGGCGCTCCGTCAGTTCTCGCCCGACGGCACGTTCGCCGATTCGCTCCGGGTCACGGCGATCTGCGTGGTGGTGGGCATCGCGTCGATCGCACTGTTCTACGCCGCGCTGCAGGTCAGCCGGAGGAACCGTGAGCGGGCGGCTGCACCTCAACAAGAAGGGAGTCCCGTCTGATGGGCTACTTCGAAGGATTCGCCGTCACGATGCGTCAGCATCGGCTCTTCGGCGGCAAGCGCGTCACGACCGAGTACTCCGGCGGCCGCAAGGCGAAGCGCGAAGGAAAGTCCGAGAACGCGGTCAAGCACGACGAGAAGGTGGCCAAGCCCGAGCGGCTGCACGGACGCCACGTCCTCAACCGCTACGAGGATGGCATGGAGAAGTGCATCGGTTGCGAGCTGTGCGCCGGCGTGTGCCCGGCCAACTGCATCCACGTGCGCGGTGCCGACAACGACCCGGTGAACCCCACCTCGCCCGGCGAGCGGTTCGGCTGGATCTACGAGATCAACTACCTCCGGTGCATCCACTGCGACCTGTGTGTCGAGGCATGCCCGACCGAGGCGATCACCGAGTCGAAGCTGTTCGAGTTCTCGTTCACGAACCGCAAGGACGCGATCTACACCAAGGCCGAACTCGTCGTGGACGACGAGGGCAAGCCGCAGAACCTCCCGTGGGAGGACTGGCGCGACGGCGACGACGAGCACACGTCGGGCTGGATGCGCGCCACGTCGCCGTCGGGCGACGCCGCGTTCGAGGGCGAGGTCGGCTGGAGCAACGAACTCGGCCACGGCACCCGTGCGCCCGAAGTCGGCCAGCCGGAACGAGATGCCTCGACCCGCGAAACCAGTGTGAGAATCGTCGAACGATGAACACGACCTTCCTCGAATACGTCGTGTTCTTCGCGGCGTCGGTGATGATGCTCGGCGGAGCGATCGGCGTCGTCACGATGAAGAACCCGGTGCACTCCGCGCTCGGTCTCGTGCTCACACTGTTCGGCGTTGCTGTCCAGTTCGTCGCACAGGAAGCCCACTTCCTCGCCGCGGTGCAGGTCATCGTCTACGCGGGTGCCATCGTGGTGCTGTTCCTGTTCGTGATCATGCTGCTCGGTGTCGACCGGGCCGTCGACCTGTCGATCGAACCGATCAAGATCCAACGCCCCCTCGCGGCCGTCATGGCGGTCGGGCTGGTCGCATTGATCACCGCGGCCGTGATCGAGGCGGGCGACGCCATCGGCACGCTCAACCCCGGCACCGGGATCGACACCGCCACGGTCGAGGATCCCGACAGCAACATCCAGCAGTTGGCGCAGAACCTGTACAACGACCACGTGCTCGCATTCGAACTCACGTCGGTGTTGTTGATCGTGGCCGTCGTCGGCACCGTGTTGATGACCCGCAAGTGGCCGAAGCGTTCCGCAGACGAGGGAAGCGAGGTCGGAGCGTGATCGCCGCGATCGAGCCCAGCTGGTACCTGATCGTGGCGTCGCTGTTGTTCGCGATCGGCGCCTTCGGGCTGTTGGTGCGCAACAACCCGCTCGTGATGTTCATGTGCATCGAGTTGATGCTGAACGCCGCGAACCTCACGTTCGTTGCGTTGGCGACGTCGCTCGGCGACATCAACGGCCAGACCGCCGTGTTCTTCGTGCTGGTGGTCGCCGCGGCCGAAGTGGTGGTCGGACTCGGCATCCTCGTGTCGATCCTGCGCCGCCGCCCCGGCGCGACCGCCGACGACCTCGCAGAGTTGAAGGGCTGAACATGCTCGAACTTGTCTGGCTGATTCCCGCGTTTCCGCTGTTCGGGTTTCTGACGCTCCTCCTGGCCGGCCGCAAGCTCGGCGAGCCCTTCGCCGGGTTGTTCGCCACCGCGATGGTCGGCGCCAGCTTCGTCGTGAGCGCGCTGATCTACTTCGACCTGCTCGGGATGGACGAAGCCGAACGGTCCCACACCGAGACGTTGTTCTCGTGGGTGCCGGTCGGGGACCTGCAGATCGACATGGCGTTCCTGGTCGACCCGTTGTCGATCGTGATGTGTCTGTTCGTCACCGGAATCGGCGCACTGATCCACCTGTACTCGATCGGGTACATGCACGGTGACCCGAAGTTCTCCAAGTTCTTCCTGTACCTGAACCTCTTCATCCTCTCGATGACGCTGCTGGTACTGGGCTCGAACCTGCTGGTCACGTTCCTCGGATGGGAGGGCGTGGGCACCTGTTCGTACTTCCTGATCGCCTTCTGGCACACCAAGGATGCCAATGCCACGGCCGGCAAGAAGGCGTTCGTCACCAATCGCATCGGCGACTTCGGCTTCATGCTCGCGATGTTCCTCGCGTTCGGCGCGGTCGGCTCGCTCGACTACGCGGTCATCAACGACTCTGCGCTCGCCGGCACGCTCACCGTGGCCACGGCGACTGGGATCGGCGCACTGCTGTTCGTCGGTGCGGTCGGCAAGTCGGCGCAGCTTCCGCTCTACGTGTGGCTCCCCGATGCCATGGCCGGCCCCACCCCCGTGTCGGCGCTGATCCACGCCGCCACCATGGTCACCGCGGGCGTGTACCTGATGGTGCGGGTGAACCCCGTGCTGGGCGCCGCGGCCGACTGGGTCCCGACCACGATCGCCTGGGTCGGCGCGCTCACCGCGTTGTTCGCCGCCACGATCGCGCTCGCCCAGAACGACATCAAGAAGGTGCTCGCGTACTCGACGGTGTCACAGCTGGGATACATGTTCCTCGCCGTCGGAACCGGCGCGTACGTCGCGGCGATCTTCCACATGATCACGCACGCCATGTTCAAGGCGCTGCTGTTCCTCGGCTCCGGCTCGGTGATCCACGGGATGCACGACGAGCAGGACATGCGCAAGATGGGCAAGCTGTTCAAGCTGATGCCGATCACGGCGTCGACGTTCATCATCGGCTGGCTCGCCATCGCAGGGGTGCCGCCGTTCGCCGGGTTCTGGTCGAAGGACGAAATCCTGCTCTTCGCCGCCGCCGACAGCTGGGTGCTCTATGCGATCGGCATCGTCACGGCGATCCTGACGGCGTTCTACATGACCCGCCAGGTGATCATGACCTTCTTCGGCAAGGCGCACTGGCACGACAACGCCGACGACCACGAGGCGCAGGGTGATTTCAAGCCCCACGAGTCGCCGCCGTTCATGGTCCTGCCGCTCATCGTGCTCGCCGGGCTGTCGATCGTGGGTGGGCTCGTCCAGTTGCCGTCGGTCGGGATCATTCCCTCCGAGTGGCAGCACAAGCTGCTCGACTGGCTCCATCCGATCGTCGAGTTCGGGCCCTCGGCCGAGGAACGCGGGATCGGCGAGGCGATCATCGTCGGGACGACCGCCGACGACCTGCAGATCCCGTTGATGTTCGTCGCGATCGGATGCGCACTGCTCGGCATCGTCGTCGGCTGGCTCGTGTACCAGAAGCGCAAGATCAAGGCGTTCGAGCCGGAACTGCTGCGCGACGGCTGGCACTACGACGACGCGATCTCGTGGTTCATGGGCAACCCGGGTCGGGCGGCCTTCCAGGAGATCGCCGACGAGGACCAGAAGGTGATCGACGGTGCGGTCAACGGCGTGGCCACCGTCGTGCGCGTGAGCGCAGGTGAAGCCCGCAAGGGCCAGACCGGCTACGTGCGGCAATACGCCGGGGTGATCGGCATCGGTGTCGTGTTGCTCCTCGGTTGGTTCGTGGTGATTCGAGGAATTCTGTGATGTTGGCTGCCGAAGTGACGCACGCGGGTGCGGGGGCGTTCCCGCTCCTGACGGCACTGATCGCCGTGCCGATGGTCGGTGCGGTCGCGCTCCTGTTCACGCAGCGGTCGCGCCCCGAGTTCGCGAAGCTGCTCGCGCTGATGTTCTCGGCGGTCACCGGTGCGATGGCACTGTGGATGCTGAAGGAGTTCGACCAGAGCGCCGACGGATTCCAGTTCGTGTCGCAACACACGTGGATCGAGGACTGGGGGATCGGCTGGCATCTCGGTGTCGACGGGATCTCGCTCTTCCTGATCGTGTTGACCGCGGTGTTGTTCCCGCTCGCGATCGTCGGCATCGACCCACATCACGACGAGAAGCCGTACCTGGCGTGGCTGCTGATGCTCGAGGCGGGAGTGATCGGATCGTTCCTGTCGCTCGATCTCTTCCTCTTCTTCCTGTTCTTCGAGATCGTGCTCGTGCCGATGTACTTCCTCATCGGTGGGTGGGGTTATGAGGACCGCGAGTACGCGGCGACGAAGTTCTACCTCTACACCTTCCTCGGTTCGGCGTTCATGCTCGTCGCGCTCGTCGCCACGGCGATGCTCGCCCGGGACGATCTCGGCTACCTCACGTTCGACCTCGTCGACATCGCCGAAGGATCGAACTTCGCCGCGTCCACCGGACGATGGCTGTTCTTCGGCTTTGCCGTGGCGTTCGCGGTGAAGGTCCCGATCTTCCCGTTGCACACGTGGCTGCCCGACGCCCACACCCAGGCGCCGACGGCCGGCTCGGTCGTCCTGGCCGGCGTGATGCTGAAACTCGGCACGTACGGCTTCCTCCGGTTTGGGCTCTATCTCTTCCCCGAAGCCTCGGTGTGGAGTCGGTCGCTGTGGCTGACGCTCGCCGTGATCGGCATCATCTACGGCGCGATCGTCGCCACGATGCAGAAGGATCTGAAGCGGCTGGTCGCCTATTCGTCGATCGCCCACCTCGGCTTCATCGTGCTCGGAACGTTCGCGTTCACGTCGCAGGCGATCTCGGGTTCGGTCCTGCAGATGGTCAACCACGGCGTGTCGACCGGCGCGCTGTTCCTGCTCGTCGGAATGATCTACGAGCGTCGCAAGACCCGCCAGATCGCCGAGTTGGGCGGTCTGCAGAAGGTCGCTCCGATCTTCGCCGCCGGGTTCATGGTCGTGATGCTGTCATCGATCGGCGTGCCCGGTCTCAACGGGTTCATCGGTGAGTACCTGATCCTGATCGGGTCGTTCCAGAGCGCCCGCTGGTGGACCGTCGTGGCCACCGCAGGCGTGATCCTGGCGGCGCTCTACCTGCTCTGGGCATATCAGCGGGTGTTCCACGGTGAGCCCGACGAGGACAACGCTTCCTTCCCGGAACTGAAGATGAAGGAGGGGCTCGTGTTGTTGCCGTTCCTCGTGGCGATCGTGTTCGTCGGTGTGTATCCCCAGCCGCTGCTCGACCGCATCGAGCCGAGTGTCGACCGCTTGGTGGCTCACGTCGCCGACAACACCGACATCGATGCCGACCCCGACTACACCACGCAACGCGGCGAGTTCGAGCCCGAACACGGCGATGACGGCCACGGTGAGGACGACGGCCACGGCGACGAAGCCGACGACCACGAGGAGGGCGAGGGCTGATGAACGTGCTCGCTCAAGCTGACACGCTGCCGATCTCCGAACCGGAGATCTGGTGGTTCGCTCTGTCGCCACTGCTGACGCTGGTGGGCGGAGCGCTCCTGTTGATGGTGGTCGGCGCGCTGACCCCGCAGTGGCCACGCGGTCTCTACGCGTTCGTCTCCGCGATGATCGGCGGTGCAGCCGGCGTTCTCGCGATCTTCAACTGGGACGACATCTCCGACAACGGCCCCGCCACGCTCGTCGGCGGAGCGTTGGCGTTCGACACCTTCGCGATGTGGTCGACGATCGTCATCAGCGGTGCCGTCGTGCTCGTCTCGATGTTGGCCGACGAGTACATCCGCGACACGCCGAACGACGGTCCCGAGATCTACGCGCTGCTGCTCGTCGCGGCAGCGGGCGGCATCGTCATGGCGTCGGCGAACGACCTGATCGTGCTGTTCCTCGGCCTCGAGACGTTGTCGCTGGCGTTCTACGTGCTGGCGGCGTCGAATCGGCGCAGTGATGCATCGGCCGAGTCCGGGCTCAAGTACTTCCTGCTCGGCGGCTTCGCCTCGGCGTTCTTCCTGTACGGCATCGCCCTCGTCTACGGTGCCACCGGCTCGACGAACATCGGCGAGATGGTCACCTCGCTCGCCAATCGCGGCGACAGCGGCAACGACGTCCTTGCCCTCGCCGGCATCGCGCTGCTGCTCGTGGGCCTCGGCTTCAAGATCGCCGCCGCACCGTTCCACGTGTGGACGCCCGACGTCTACCAGGGCGCCCCCACTCCGATCACGGCGTTCATGGCGTCGGCGGGCAAGGCCGCCGCGTTCGGCGCACTGATCCGGGTGTTGATCTCGGGTCTGCCGAGCTTCCGCGACGACTGGCAGCCGATCATCTGGGTGCTCGCCGTGGCGTCGCTCGTCGTCGGTTCGTTCCTTGCCGTCGTACAGCGCAACGTCAAGCGGATGCTCGCCTACTCGTCGGTGAGCCACGCCGGCTTCATCCTCGTCGGCGTCGAAGCGGCCGCGCACACCGCCGGTGAGGCCGACGGCGGGATGGGGATCTCGTCGGTGCAGCTGTACCTGTTGCTCTACTCCGTCATCGTGATCGGCTCGTTCGGAGTCGTCGCACTGGTGGCCCGCGAGGCCGACGCCGACCTGTCGGTGTTCGACGGCCTCGCCAAGCGCAAGCCGTTGCTGGCGGGTGCGTTCACGATCTTCCTGCTCGCACAGGCCGGTGTGCCGTTCACGACCGGGTTCATCGCCAAGTTCGGCGTGATCCAGGCCGGGGTCGACGCCGAGAGCTACGGCCTCGCGATCATCGCGATGGTGACCGCGGTCATCGCCGCCTTCGTCTACCTGCGGATCATGGTCGCCATGTGGCAGAAGGACGTCGAAGACGATGCCCCCGCGATCACGGTCCCCGTCAGTGCCGCGATCGCCATCGGTTTCGCCGCGGTGTTCACGCTGGTTGCCGGCCTCTACCCGTCGCTGCTCATCGACTGGTCCGACGCCATCACCCTCGTCCGCTGACCCCACCCCATCGGGTGTGCCATCGGGTGTCAGACACCGAATGGTCCTGCTCGCGGCCGAGTTGCGTGGGTCCGATCGAGGGTCGAGGCGGGCGATGTAGGGTGCGCGGATGGGGACGTTGGTGTTGACGGTGATCGGCGACGACCGTTCGGGACTGGTCGAGGCGGTCGCTGAAGTGGTGGCTCGACACGGTGCCAGCTGGGATCGCAGCAGCATGGCGCGGTTGGGGACGAAGTTCGCCGGCATCGTCGAGGTGAGCGTCGGTGACCGGTTGGTCGATGCGCTCGTCGCCGATCTCGACCCGCTCACGTCGCAGGGTCTGCTCGAGATCGGGGTCGAGAACGCGGGCACCGACAACGATGGCGACGCAGCGGCCGGCGGCGCAGACGAGTTCCTCACACTCGACCTGGTGGGCCAGAACCGGCCCGGCATCGTGCACGAGATCTCGCGAGCGTTGGCGGCTCACGGTGTGAGCATCGACGAACTCGAGACGGCGTCGACGAGCGCGCCGATGTCGGGTGAGATCCTGTTCGAGGCCCACGCTCTGCTGCGCGCACCCGCCGGCCTCGACCAAGACCGACTCGCCGCGGCCCTCGAAGGCCTCGCCAACGAACTGATGGTCGACATCGACCTGTCCGATCTCTAGTCGGACGACGCCTGGTCGAGGATGGCGATGAGCTTCGCCGGCGCCTTCTGGCGGTAGGCGTCCTCGAGGAAGTCAGCGAGATCGACGTCCGACACGTCGGCGAGGCGGACCAGCATCGCGCCGTAGCCGTCGTAGTGCGGTGTGCTGAACAGCACGTCGAACTCGTCGAGCAGCGCCGGCTTCTCCTCCACATCGCACATCACGACGAGCACCTCGGTGTCGTCCGGATCGATGCCGTCGCGTGCGTACTCGCGGTCGCTCCACATCCGACAGAACGATTTCTTCTTCACCTTGAGCGACGGAGTTCCGTACGACGTGCTCTCCTCGACGTCGGGAAACGCGGTCCCGATGCGGCGGACATCGTCGAACGTTGCCATGATCCCATCATGGTCGATTCATCGGATGTGTACGAGCCGATCCTCGGATTGCGGCGCGGCGGGAGCGCGGTCGTGTTGCTCACGTATCGCGGCGATTGGTGACCGTACTGCTGTGGCCAGCTCGTGAAGCTGGCATCGGTGAGTGACCGGATCCATCAGGCGGGCGCGGAGATCATCGCGATCAGTGTCGACTCCGACGAGCGGAACGCGGCGATGCTCGAGCGTTGGCCGATTCCGAACGTGTTGTACGTCAGCGACCCCGGTGGCGAGACATATTTGAAGCCGATGGACATGTTCAACCCGGAGGACCGCGACGGGATCGCGCTGCCCGGGCTGTTCGTGATCGACCCCGACGGGAACGAGGTGTTCGGATACCGGGGACGTGACTACGCGGATCGCACTCACGACGACGATCTGATCGATGTGCTCGACGGCCTCGGGCTCGACCCGATCGACCCGCCGGCGGGTGGTCCCGTGGTCGAAGGAGTCGACGTGGATCAGCGGGGTGCGTTCACTCCGCAGATGTTCGGCCCGTACTTCCGAGGGAACATGTTCGGTGCGGGCGCGATCGGCAGCCGTGCCGAAGGGGACGAGGCGCGCAGCCTCGCTCGTGAGCACCGCAAGATGGCGCAGTCGATGCTGGAGGCGTGGGGCGAGGTCAAACGCAGCGGAGAATGACGGCTCTGACGATGGACACCCGATGCTCGGGACCGTGGGCGGCGAGATCGTGCTGAACAGCTTCGATCTCTCTCCGTTCGCGACCGGCGCCGACCTCTCATCGGAGGCTGCGCGTCGCACCGCGGGTCTGATCGACCAGACGCTGTGCGAGACCGGCTTCCTCCTCGTCGACGGACACGGTGTTCCCGATGAGATCCGCGCGGGGTACTTCGCAGCGATGCGCGAGTTCTTCGCCCTCCCGGAGTCCGACAAGGAGGCGATCGCGATCGGGCTCTCGGACTGCCACCGGGGTTACGTCGGTTTCGAGACCGAATCGCTCGATGGGATGGCGGGCGATCTGAAGGAGACGCTCGACACCGGGATCGACCACGCTCCCGATCATCCCGAGGTCGTCGCGGGGACACCGCTCCACGGTCCGAACCAGTGGCCCGATCTGCTCGGTTTCCGAGAGGCGGTGGAGGCCTACCGCGAGGCGATGATCGAGGCGGTGCTGCGGATGCAGCGGGCGATGTCGATGGCGCTCGGCCTCGATCCGTTCTTCATCGAGGGACAGCCGGGCGAGCCGATGTACCACCTGCGGCTGATCCACTATCCGCCGATGGAAACGGTCACGCCGGAACCGGGGCAGCTCGGCTGCGGGGCGCACACGGACTACGGCACGCTCACCTTGCTCGCGGACGACGGCAACGGTGGGCTCCAGGTGTGCGAGCGGTCGGGGGAGTGGGTCGACGTGTCCGTCCCGCCGGGCAAGCTCGTCGTGAACCTCGGTGACCTCATGGCGATCTGGACGAACGACCGGTGGGTGTCGAACCCGCACCGTGTCGTGAACCCGCCCGGTGTCGACCGGTACTCGTCGCCGCTGTTCGTCGAGCCGGCATTCCATCTGGAGATCTCGGCGATCCCGACGTGCGTGCCAGCCGGGGAGCCGCCACGGCACGAGCCGATGGTGACCGGGCCGTATCTGCTGTCCCGCTTCGACGGGACCCACAGCTACCGCAACGAACTGCTTCGGTGAGAACATGGGCCGATGAGATCCTTCGGCATCCCTGACGACATCCAGCAGTACGTGGTCGACCATCTCGACACGGACCCGATCGCGGCACAGCTGGCGACGGCGACGCGCGAGCGTTTCGGTGATCTCGCCGGCATGAACATCGGCGAGGACCAGGGTCGGTTCATGCAGTTGCTGGTCGAGGCAACCGGAGCGCGCACGATCGTCGAGGTCGGCACGTTCACCGGGATGTCCGCACTGTGGCTCGCACGAGGACTCCCGACCGACGGTCGCCTGATCTGCTTCGACCTCGTCGACACGTACCTCGAGACCGCGATGGAAGCGTGGACCGCCGCTGGGGTCGCCGATCGGATCGACATGCGGATCGGACCCGCCGCCGACGGGCTCGCACAGCTCCCGGACGAGCCGCATGTCGATCTCGCGTTCCTCGACGCCGACAAGGGCGGCTACCGCACTTATCTCGACCTGCTGCTTCCGCGGCTCACGGAACGGGGTGCGATCCTCGTGGACAACGTGCTCTGGTCGGGCCGCATCCTCGACGCCGACGCGACCGACGACAACACGGTCGCCCTGCGTGACTTCAACGACCACGTCGCGGGTCGAGACGACTGTGAATCGGTGATCCTCACCCTCGGCGACGGCGTCACTCTCATCCGGCCCAGAAGGGGGCACGCAACTCCCGCTTGAGGATCTTGCCGGAGCCGGTCTTGGGGAGCTCGTCGATCCAGTCGATGGATCGGGGGATCTTGTAGTTGGCGAGGTGCGCGCGAGCGTGAACGGCGACGGCCGCCTCGTCCAACTCGGTGCCGGGCACGCGCACGATCACCGCGTGGACCGACTCGCCCCACTCCTCGTTCGGGATCCCGAAGACGGCGGCTTCGAAGATGTCGGGGTGCGCCTCGAGCGCCGCTTCGATCTCGGCCGGGTAGATGTTCATCCCGCCGGAGATGATCATGTCCTTCTTCCGGTCGCAGATGTAGATGAAGCCCTCGTCGTCGCGGTAGGCGATGTCGCCGACGGTCTGGAATCCGTCTCGATGGTCTTCTTCGAACTTGTCGTGCTGCTTGTAGTAGTCGTTGAACACCGAGCCCGACCGGACGTACAACTCGCCGGTCGCCTCGGGACCGGTGTCGGTGACGATGTTGCCGGCGTCGTCGTACAGCCGGATCTCGACCTGCGGCGCCTCCTTGCCGCACGATCCCGGCTTGCGCATCTGGTCTTCCGGGCGCATCACCGTGTTCACGCCGAGCTCGGTCGATCCGTAGACCTCGAACAACGACTCGGGCGGGAAGTTCTCGACGTACTGCTGCTTGAGGGCGAAGCTCCACGGCGCCGCGTTGGCGATCATCACCCGCATCGACGAGGTGTCGAAGCGCGCCTTGGTCTCCTCGTCGACGTTGCAGATCATCCGGATCGGCGTCGGCGCGGCGAACGTCGTGGTCGCGCGGTAGGCGTCGACGAGGCGCAACCAGTCGGTCGGATCGAACTTGCGTTGGAGCACGATGGTCTGGCCCATCGCGAGGCCGATCCCCATGAAGCCGCCGGGTCCCGAGTGGTAGAGCGGGCCGGTCGTGATGTAGGTGTCGTCGGGGCTGTACCCGATGAATGCCAACAGCGCGCCGGCCTGGGCGGTGCTTCCGGACGTCTTGCGATACGCACCCTTCGGCTTGCCGGTGGTGCCCGACGTGTAGATCATCGTCGCCGCTTCCTCGTCGGCGTCGGGAACGTCGGGCGGGGTGTCGGGAGCGGTGGCGACGAGTGGGTCGACGAGCGTGCCCGGTCCGTCGCCATCGAACACGAACACGTTGGTCACCTTCGGGATGTCATCGCGGACCCGTTCGAACAGCGGCGCGAACTCGGCGTCGACGTAGACCGTCGTGGCGTCGCTGTGGTCGACGACGTAGGCCGCCTCCTCGTCGGACAGGCGATAGTTGAGCGGGACCGCCGTCGCTCCGACCTTGCGGGCGGCGTTGACCATCGTGACGATGCCGGTCGAGTTCTGGCCGCACCACACGACCTTGTCGCCGTGGGAGACACCGTGCTCGAGGAGTACGTGTGCGAGACGATTCGATTCCTGTTCGAGTTCGGCGTAGGTGAGCGTGCGGACGTTCCCGTCGCCGCGGTCGTCGATCACCGCGAGCTTGTCGCCCTGGTTCGTCGCGTGGGTGGTCAGCAGATCTGCGGTCATGGCGGTGTCCTATCAGACTCACGAGCGCGCATGCGCAGCGCAGCGGTCACCGGCAGAGCGGGGTTTCACGCCGCCTGATCCGCGTGCCAGCACCGGTCGAGCACCCGATGCCACCGGTTCGACGGCAGGTCGGGATGGAGCGCGGCCAGGCCGGTGCAGAACTTGCTGATCCGTTGCGGTCGCACGTGGTGTTGCCACAACCAGCGGTCTGCCGCGCTCGGAGCACCGCTCGACTTGGTCTCGACGACGACCCGGTCGAGCGTCGCGCTGCGTCCCGAGCCGTCACTGCAGCGGAGGTCGCGATCGATCGTGAACCGGCCGCCGCCATCCACGTCGACGATGGTGCTCCGGGTGTATTCGGTCGTCAACACCGGTTCGAGGTGCTCGGAGACGTCGTGCGTTCCCGTGGTCTCGTCGATGAAGGTGCGCCCGGCCGTCGTCAGGCACCCGGTGGTGAGATCGGGAACCTCGATCCGCGACTTCACGTTCGCTCCTCGGGCACCCTTGGTCTTGACCTCCAGGTAGGTGTCGCCCGTGTCGGTGTAGGTCCGCGTCCTGACCTTGAAGCGGCGACGATGCCGATGGGCCGCTGCTCGGTACAGGGCCAGGTCGGCAGTGTCGAAGTAGGTGGAGCGGTAGCCGAATTCGATCCGGGCATCGATCTCGAGCACGTGTGCCGACATCGGCAGCTGGTCGACGAGGTCGCGAGCGGTGACCTCATCGACGAGGTATTTTCGGTCGATTCGGGTCTGGAGCGCGGCGATCTCGTCGACGCGGTCGAGTGTGATCCGTGGGCGTTCGAGCGTCGGTGCGGTACTCATGAGCGGGACCCGATCCGGCCGATGTCGACGCGAACGTCATCGTGGATTGCGTTGTCCGGCGTCGCCCGTCGGACTTGATAGCGGACGTCGACGACCGTGGTGTCGTTGACGAGATCGAGCTTGCGGATGTCGACGCGGGTGATGTCGGCGTCGAGGAGTTCGGTGAGGCGGGTGATGGCGTCGCGCTCGTTCGGATAGGCGGTGTCGAGCGTGATCGTCTGGTTGCGACTCCGCGAGTAGAGCGCGGGATGGTCGCCGATGTACAGGGCGACCAGAATCGCGCCCATCAGGACCGGGGTGAGCCACGCAGGCGACACGGCGATCCCTCCGAGCAGACCGATCGCCAGTGCGGTGAAGAAGTAGGCGATGTCCTGCTGCGCCAGTTCCGACGACCGCAGGCGGATGATCGACAGCACACCGAACAGCCCGAGGCCGAGTCCGGCGCTCACCTCGGCGGTGGACAGAGCGGTCGCGACGGCGAGGACGCCGACGTTGAGCCCGAGGATCGGGACGATCATGTCGCGCCGTCGATGGCGGGGGAAGTAGAGGCCGAACACGAGGAGGGCGATGGCGACGAGGTCGGCGGCGACGAGTGCTGGTTGTGACATGCCGACCAGCCAACGCCTCGACCTTGTGAGCCGTCTGTGAACCGTCGGATGGTTGCGTGTGATTCGTGCGCGAACCGTTCACGAGATCAGCGGTTCACAGGGAACTCACAAGCGCCTCGCATCGTCCGCGCAAGGTGGCGGCGTTGTCTGGTGTCATGACTCCCATCCGAACCATTCCCCGCCTCGCAGCCATGTCGGCGCTCGTCGCCATCCTCGCTGCATGCAGCACTCCCGCATCGGAGGCCGCCGGCGACGAGCCCGTCGCCACCGATCCCGACGCCACCGACACCGACTCGCTCGCAGTCTCCAGCGAGCTGTTCGACTCCAGCACCGTCCACACGATCTCGGTCGGCCTGGACGAGACCGAGTACGACGCCATGATCCAGACCTTCACCGAAACCGGTGAGAAGGACTGGATCTCGATCGACGTCACGATCGACGGCGAGACCTACGAGAACGCCGGCATGCGACTGAAGGGCAACTCGTCGTTGTTCGGTCTGAGTGCCGAGACCGCCGACAACCCGGAGGACCTCCCGTGGCTGATCGACCTCGACGAGTTCGTGGACGGTCAGGACCACGACGGTGTGGACGAGATCGTGATCCGGTCGAACTCGACCGAGACCGGGATGAACGAAGCGGTCGCGCAGGAACTGTTGAGCCTCACCGGCTTGGCGTCGCAGGATGCGATCGCCACCGCGTTCACCGTCAACGGCGGTGAAACGGAACTCCGGCTGGCGGTCGAGAACCCCGATGGCACCTGGCACGACGACAACTTCGACGACCAGGACGGCCTGCTCTACAAGGCCGACAGCGAAGGCGACTACAGCTACCGCGGCGACGATCCCGATGCGTACGACGACGTCTTCGACCAGGAGGCCGGCGACGACGACCTCACGCCGCTGATCGGGTTCCTCGACTTCATCAACAACTCCGACGACGCGACGTTCGCGGCGGAGTTGGGCGACCGCCTCGACGTCGACGCCTTCGCGACCTACCTCGCGTACCAGGACCTGATCGGCAACGACGACGACATCGACGGCCGCGGGAACAACTCCTACCTCCAGTACGACACCACGACCGACCAGTTCACGGTCGTGTCGTGGGACCTCAACCTCGCCTTCGGCACCGCCAACGTCGGTGGCGGGGGCGGAGGCGCAGCGGGTGGAGGTGTCCCCGGCGGCGGTGCTCCCGGCGGCGGTGTCCCCGGCGAGCTCCCCGTCGGCGGTCCGCCCGCCGGTGCAGCCGGCGAACGCCCGGTCGGCGGTCCGCCCGCGGGTGACCTTCCGGGTGCTGGTGCCGGCGGGTCCAACATCCTGGTCGAGCGGTTCATGGCCGACGACGGGTTCGCTGCGCTGTACGCCCAGAAGACCGACGAGCTCACGGAGCTCCTGTTCACCAGCGGTACTGTCGACGACGTGATCGCAGACTGGAGCGACGTGCTCATCGACGGAGCGTCCGACCTGGTGGGCGAGGATGTCGTCATGGCTGAAGCCGCAGCGCTGACCGCATACGCCGACGGAGCACGATGACCGCTGCGCCGCGGGTCCTGGTCGTCGACGACGAGGAGAACATCCGGTTCCTCGTCGAGTCGGCCCTGCAGCTCGCGGACATCGACACGGCCGGTGCGGCCGACGGGCGCGCCGGCCTCGCGATGGTCGAGGAGTTCCGACCGGACCTGATCGTGCTCGACGTGATGATGCCCGGACTCGACGGGTTCGAGGTGCTGGCTCGGCTGCGTGACTCCGGATCGCGGATTCCCGTGATCTTCCTGACCGCTCGCGATTCCACCGACGACCGCGTCCGCGGCCTGACGGTCGGCGGCGACGACTACATGGTCAAGCCGTTCGCGATCGCCGAGCTGGTCGCCCGGGTCCAGTTGCGTCTGCGACAGAGCGGTGATTTCGGCCGGCCGGCCGTGTTGCGTTGCGCCGATCTGGAGCTCGACGTCGATGCGCATCGCGTCACGCGGGCCGGAGCCACGGTCGATCTGTCGCCGACGGAGTACAAGTTGTTGCACCATCTGCTGGCGAACACGGGTCGGGTGTTGACACGCGCGCAGCTGCTCGACCACGTGTGGGAGTACGACTTCGGTGGCGATTCCACGGTCGTCGACACCTACATCAGCTACCTGCGGCGCAAGCTCGATCAGGTCGAGCCGAAGCTGATCCACACCATCCGCGGCGTCGGCTTCTGCCTGCGGGTCGATTCGTGACCCTGCGCACGCGGTTGTTGCTCGGACTCGGAGCGGTCTTCCTGGTCGTCGTGGTGGCGGGCGTGTTCACGGTCCGGACCCAACGGGCTCAGCTGTACGACGAGGTCGACGCTCAGCTCACCTCCACACCGATGCCGGGCCCTGCCCGCGCACCACTCCCACCCGGTCCCGGGCCGGCCGACGACCAGAGCATCTCCGACCTCTACCTCGCGTTCGTCGACGACGCCGGGGACCTGCGCGTCGCCGTCCAGGGCCAACGCCTCGCCGACGTTCCCGACCTCGAGGCGTTGATCGCGGAAGCTCCGACCGACACCGCGATCCTGACCGTGGACGGCGTGGACGGAGAGTCGACGTTCCGCGTGCTGTACGAACCTGCATCACCGACGTCAGCGGCGGCGCTCGTGGCGTTGCCGATCGACGACATCGAACAAACGATGGACCGGTTGATCTACACGCTGCTCGCGGTGGCCGGAATCGTGCTGCTGGTGCTCGTGCTGATCGGCTCCTGGGTCAACCGCTTCGGGATCCGACCGATCGAGGAGATGACCGACACCGCCGATGCGATCGCCCATGGTGACCGCACGCGTCGCGCGGGGAACTACGCCGACACGACCGAGGCGGGTCGTCTGGCCACGGCGTTCAACGTGATGCTCGACGAGCGCGATCAGACCGAGGATCGTCTGCGGGCGTTCGTGTCCGACGCGTCGCACGAACTCCGCACCCCACTCACGTCGATTCGGGGGTATCTCGACCTCTATACCCAGGGCGGGTTCCGACAACCGGGCCAACTCGATGACGCGATGCGGCGGATGCAGGGCGAGGCGGAACGGATGAGTCTGCTCGTCGAGGATCTGCTGCTGCTCGCCAAGTTCGACGAGGAGCAGCCGCTCGACACCGCGGCGTTCGACGTGGCGCAGATGGTGCGCGACGTCGCCGTGCTGGCGATGGCGGGACACCCGGAGCGTGCGGTCGACGTCGATGCCCCGGACGCGCTCGAGTTCGTCGGGGACCGGCTCCGCCTGCACCAGGTCGTCGCCGGACTGGTCGACAACGCGGTGACCCATACGCCGACCGATGCGTCGATCAGTCTGCGGGCCTCGGGTGTGGGGTCGGGTTCGGACGCCGGTGCCGGCGTGTCGATCGTCGTGGCCGATACCGGTCCGGGACTGTCGGAGGACGCGGTCAGAACTGCGTTCGACCGCTTCTCGCGCGGCGATGGGTCGCGTTCTCGGGCCACGGGTGGGTCGGGTCTGGGACTCGCGATCGCGAAGTCGATCGTCGAGGCACATGGCGGCACGATCGCGGTCGCGTCGGTGCCCGGTCACGGGGCGACGTTCTCGATCGAACTGCCGGTCGACCGACTGCCCGCGTCCGATGCTTCGCAGCCCGGGGAGGTGGAGGCATGACCGACGACGAGCTTCCGGCAGGGATGGCCCTGCAACGAACGACGCCGACGTTCGACGAGCACACGACACCTGCGGGGTTGCGGTCCGCGCATCAGGTGGCGACCGGGGTGTGGGGTCGGCTCGTCGTGGAGTCGGGGTCGCTCGGGTTCGTCTTCGAGGACGCGGGCGACGAGCTACGGACGCTGTCTGCGGGTGAGCATCAGGTGATTCCACCCGCGCGACCGCACCGTGTGGTGATCGACGGCCCGGTCCGATTCGCCGTCGAGTTCCACCGGTAGAGCGTCGCGTTGCGGGTCCGACCCGTCGAGCGACTACGTGGCGAGTTCGAACGGCGGAATGTCGGTGATCTCGATCTCGGGGCCGAGCGTCGCGCCGTGCAGTTCGAGGCGGTGGCCGCTCCAGAACTTGCCGGGGTCGTACCAGTTCGGCGGTCGCTTCTCGTCGAGGAGACCCATCCGCTCGTAGGTGATGGCGACGACCTCGGCGCAGAACAGCGTCTCGAGCTCGGACCTGCGGCGGATCCGACCCTTGACCCAGCCGGTCGCGAGCGAACGCGTCGCCGGGAAGGTTCGGCCGTCGAATTCGGCCACGGTCTGGATGGCAGCGTCCTCCATCTCGGTCGTGACGTCGATGTCGATCTGGCGCATCCACGCCGTCTGTCCGTATCGGTGACTCCACTGGCCGGCCGCATCGGCGAGACGGTGGAGCTGCGTGCCGCGATGGGTGACCCCGGCCCACACGTCGGGGATTGTCTTGCCGAGCTCCGCGTGCCAGATCAGCGGCGGGAGGTCGTCCAGTGCGATCACCATGCCGACGTGGTTGACCGGGCTGTTCGTGAACGCGCGGATCGCCCGATCGGCGGTCGAGGTGCCGCGGAACAGCCAGACGTCGCCGGTGCGGGCGAGACCGGCGGCTTCGTCGAACGACATCGACGAGTGCGGGTGGTCGCGGTGGTGCCGGAGCCGGGTTCGCGAGGCATCGTCGGTGTCGGTCATCGTGAGATCTACGGTACTGAGCGATGAAGTTGTGGAAGTGGATCGGTCTCGCCGGTGTGGTGGGCGCCGCCGCGGTGGGTGTCGCTGCGGGAACGGCGACGGTGAAGCGCAAGCGGCGTGAGTACATCGAGGCGAACCCGTCCGAACTCCGCGACCGCCTCCACGCTCGCCACGCGGAAGCCGTCGCTCGGCAAGCCGGCTGACTCGGCGTACTCCGGCCCGCCGGCGGGTGACGCCTACCTGCGTCGGGACACTCGGCGGAGGATGTCGAGTCGTTCCGCGACGTTCGGATCGGAGAGGCGCTCGCGGGTCGAGGCGAGCGCGGCGACGGTCGTCGCTGCTCGTGTCGAGGAGTCCATCGCGTTCGGTCCCATCGCCGCGAGGTCGGCCGCGGTGGGTTGGAAGGTCAAGACGTCAGCGCCGGTTTTCCTGACCGTCTTGATCTCGCCGGCGAGTTGTCGGGCGTGCATTCGGCGGGTGGTCGGGCGGACGTTGCGGTTCGCGTCGGTCGTTGCCGACATCGGCGAGACCACGACGACGAGGTCGTATCCGCCGTCCGCGACGAGATCGGCGTTGGTCGGGGAGTGGGCTCCGCCGTCGATGTAGCGCCGACCCTCGTGAACGACCGGGCGGAAGAACCCCGGGATCGACGAGGACGCCTGCACCGCGATCCCGATCGCAGGGTCGACGTCATTCCGGCCGAACACGACCCGGTCGCCGGACCCGAGGTCGACCACACAGATCCAGGTCGGACGGTCGGGCCACGCCCGCCCGCGGTACATGGCGTCGATCCGCTCGCCGATCACGTCGGACGGGATCGTGCCGGTCGGCATGAGTCCGGCGAGGGCCTTCGTCGGGTGTCGGAGCCCGTGGAACAGCAGACCGGGTGACGACGGAAGTGGCGGGCGAGACCACGGCGTGGGCGTGAAGTCGAACGTCGGTGGGCCGGTGGCATCGCCGACGACCGCTGCGGCTTCGGCCGAGATCGATCGGCCACGACTGCGAGGGGCGAGGTCCAGCGGTGGGAACCCGGCGCGCAACGTCGCGGCCACGCCCGAACCCGCTGACGTCCCGACGATCAGATCGGCATCGCGAGCGTCGAAACCCGCTTCGGCGAGCGCCGTGAGTACCCCGGCGTGGTACGCAGCGCCGACGATGCCCCCGGCTCCGAGCACCACCGCGACGGACGACATGCGGTCAGTATGTCAGCCGTACGAATTCGCTCAGACCGCCTCGGGACCGCCGGTGGAGTCTTCGGTCCAGACGTAGTCGATCTGCTCGGCGGTGCGTTCGGCGAGGGCGCGTCCCGCGAATCGATCGACGAGGTGCAGTGCCATCGCAATGCCGGCGCTGAGGGCGCCGCCCGTCACGACGCGGCCGGAATCGACCCAGCGGACGCGGCGGCGCGCACCGTCGGGACCGGCTCGCTCGACGAGGCTGTCGATGTCCTCCCAGTGGGTCGTCCACGGACGGTCGGCGAGTAGACCGACACCGTGCAGCAGAAATGCCCCGGTACACACGCTGGCGAGCGTGGCCCCGTCCCGCCGTGCGACGGCGTCGATCGCCGCGAGGAGATCCTGGTCGGCGAGCGGCGCCGTGAGATCGATCGTGCCGGGCACGATGAGCAGATCGGTTCGTGTGAGCACATCGTCGGACGCGGTCGGGATCAGCCCGAGCCCGCCGTACGCCGTGACCGGTTCTCCGTCGAGGGTGACCGTGTCGACCTCGAACGGAGCGTCACCGCCGTCGCGCGCGGCGAGTCGGTTCGCGGTGAGGAACACCTCGTACGGGCCGCCCGAGTCGAGGAGATCGACGGAGTCGAAGAGCAGGATCGAGATGTGCATCGCACCATCCTGTCGCGCTGATTCGGCACGCAACATCGCTTCTCTGCCAGGTTGCCTCGGTAGCGCCCCGCCGTCACACGCTCGACGTGTCAGAGTGAGGGAATGAGCGAACAGCGAATCGAAGTCGACCGGGTGATCGCCGCGGAGCCGAACGTGATCTTCGAGGTCCTGCGGAGTCCCGAGGGCCACGTGCAGATCGACGCGTCGGGCATGCTGATGTCGTCGACCGGTGATCCCGCCTCGGCCGTGGACGACCGGTTCGTCGTCCACATGGACCGTGATTCGCTGCGCGACTTCGACCTCGGCGAATACGACGTCACCGTGGTCATCACCGAGTTCGACCAGGACAGCCACATCGCGTGGACGATCGACGGGCAGATGCAGCCGCCGATCGGTCACGTCTACGGGTACCGCCTCGAGCCGGTCGAGGGAGGCACCAGGGTGACCTCGTACTACGACTGGTCGGACATTCACGAGCACTACAGCGAGATGGCCGGCGACATCTTCCCCGTCATCTCCGAGACCAATCTGCGCGCGACGCTCGGCATCCTGGCGCGCACGGTCGCGCCGGGCGCGAGTCGACCCGGCGCCTGATCCGATGGGGGTGACGACCGGTCGCCCCGCGGAGAACGGTGCTCTACGGTGAGGCGCATGGCGACGAGCTCCGATGTCGACGAGCACCTCGCGCAGCGGGCGCTGGCGCTGGTTGCGGCGCCATCGGAGACCGGACAGGAGCACCCCGCGATCGACCTGATCGCGTCGTGGTTGGACCCGGTTGCCGACGAGGTCGATCGGTGGGTGACGCCGATGGCCGACCTCGAGTCCGATCCGGCGTATCCGGGCCGCGAGGTGGAGCGCGACGAGGTCCCGGTGGTGGCCGCGCGCATCGTCGGGAACCGGCCCGGTCCGATCGTCGTGCTCACCGGACATGCGGACGTGGTCCCGGTCGGCGACCGGGTGAAGTGGTCCCGTGATCCGGCCGGCGAGCTCGACGGCGACGTGCTGTACGGGCGCGGCTCGGCCGACATGAAGGGTGGAGTCGTCGCCGCGATCGAGGCGTTCACCCGTGTCGCTCATGGTGACCGGGACTTCGCGGGCGAGCTGCGGTTCGTCGCGGTGCCGGGGGAGGAGGACGGTGGAACCGGCACCCTCGCCGCGATCCGGCGCGGCTGGACCGGCGATCTCGTGATCGTGCCCGAGCCCACGTCGGGTCCGGACGGCCCGCAGGTCGTGGTCGCCCACGGCGGAGCCCTGACCTACACGATCGAGGTCGACGGGCGGTCAGCGCACGCCGCCACCCGGCTCCTCGGTGAGTCGGCGCTCGATCACTTCATCACCGTCTACCGGGCGGTCGAGCGGCTCGAACGGGAGGTCAACGAGAACGAGCGGAACCCGGCGATGGTGACGACCGGTCTGCCGTACCCGACGACGGTGGGTGTGGTGAACGGCGGCGTGTGGGCGTCGAACGTGATGGAGAAGATCACCGCCGAACTGCGCGTCGGCGTGACGATCGACGAGACGGTCCGGGAGGCCGAATCCCGATTCGAGCGGACCTTGCGCGAGGCGATCACCGGCGACGAGTGGCTCGACGCCCATCCGCCGCGGATCGAACGGACCGGCGCCGCGTTCGGGTCGTCGTCGATCGAGGTCGACCACCCGCTCGTGGAAGCGCTGCGCGGTGCCGCCGAGTCGGAGACGGGCGTCCGGCCCGGCACGATCGGCGCGCCCTACGGATGTGACATGGCACTCTGGCGGCGCGAGGCCGGTGCGGCGTGCGCGGTGTACGGACCAGGCGAGATCGTCCACGCCCACGCCGTCGACGAACGCATCTCGATCGCCGAGCTGGCGACGACCGCCCGGGTGCTCGAAACCACCGTGCGTTCGCTGCTTCGGTAGGGCTCCGGGCCGGCCGGTGCGTGCCTGGCGGACGGACACCGCGGCGTTGCCACCGTGCCTACGATCGGTGCATGAACTGGTTCGTCGAGCTCACCGGTTTCGACGAGAGCGAGCAGGCGGTCCGTTCATCGCTGACGATCGACGGCGACGTGTTGCGGTCGAGCGTGAACGGTCGCTCGATGCACTGCGGGACGCTGACGACGCCATCGCTCGCCGAGTTGCGCCGCACTCGCCCGGCGCGGGAGGGACCGGTCTCGGTTCGGGAGATCGTCGCCGATGCGCGTGCGCTGCACCTCGATCCGGCGAACGCGGGAGCGGTGTTCCAGGTCGCGTCGCAGTTCAACCTGCTGGAGATGCCCGGTCCCTCGGTCACACCCGAACGCGGCGTCACCGGGTACTGGAACGATCGGACGCAAGGACCAGCGTGCGCGGTCGCCTGCGGTGCGGGAACGATCCAACGCAACTGGTTCGCGAGTGTCGGTGACCAGATCGGCCAGACCGCCGAGCGCCAGATCGACTGCGCCGCCAACCTCGGTGCGGCGTTGGGTGGTGGACCCGATGGCCGCGATCTCTGGACGATGCAGAACGGCTACCTGTTCGCAACTGCCGGCGGTCTGGATCGGGTCGAGGACGTGGTCGCAGGCTGCTCGGTCGACGAGCGCGACGAACTGCTCGGGCATCTGCGGATCGGATTGCAGTCCGACACCGAGGTGACGTTCGGGACGGCCGCGGGGACAGCCGGTCACCTCGTCAGCCAGGCGTACTGCTCGGCGGTCCCGGTGGGCTACTCCGATCAGCCGGCGGGAAGGTGGGAGCCGCTCGCCCGACTGGTCCTCGACGCAACGTACGAGGCGACACTCTCGGCCGCGGC
This sequence comes from Ilumatobacter nonamiensis YM16-303, assembly GCF_000350145.1. Classification (GTDB taxonomy): domain Bacteria; phylum Actinomycetota; class Acidimicrobiia; order Acidimicrobiales; family Ilumatobacteraceae; genus Ilumatobacter_A; species Ilumatobacter_A nonamiensis. Next base: position 42,665 of record NZ_BAOL01000020.1, read on the forward strand.
GATCGCTGCCGAGTCGACCGGCAACCGCTCGGTGTTCCTGACGCTGGTCGGCGGTGGAGTGTTCGGGAACCGGACCGAGTGGATCGTCGACGCGATCCGACGCGCCGTCGCCTGCCACGAGGGTGCCGATCTCGACGTGGTCCTCGTCAGCTACGGTGCACCGAAGCCGGAGCTGCGCGGCCTGCTCACCGAGAGGTGACCGCGGACGGCCCGGGTCAGTACGACTCGGCGCGCACGGCCACACCGAAGATGGCGTCGGCCATCTGCGACCAGTAGAGCGGTGGCAGGTCGTGGCCCATGAGTCCGAACACCAAGAGGTCGGCGCCGGGAACCGAAGCGGCCGTGGCCTCGCCACCCGAGAGCGTGACCAGCGGGTCCTCGCGGCCGTGCACCACCAGCGTCGGAACCTCCACGCTCCGCAGGCGCTCGGTGCGATCCCCGGTCGCCGCGACGGCGGCGATCTGGAAGGCCGTTCCCGCGGGATGGAAGCAGCGGTCGTACGCCTCGGCGGCTCGCGCCCGTGCCTCGGCCTCGTCGAACAGCGAACCGCCGATCACGCGCGACGTCGCAACCGTCGCGTCGATCGCACCGGCGCGGTCCGTCGGCGGAGGCGTGAGCAGGGCGGTCATCGCGGCCGCATCAGGCTGGCCCACGTCACCCGCGCCGGTCGTCGACATGATGCTCGTCATCGACAGCACCCGGTCGGGGTGTTCGATCGCCATCATCTGCACGATCATCCCGCCCATCGACGCACCGACCAGATGCGCGGCGGGGATGTCCAGCGCGTCGAGCAGACCCACCGCATCGGCCGCCATCGTCGACAAGGTGTACGGCGATTCCACGGGCTGACCTGCCAACGCCTGGGCGTACACCGCCATCACGTCCGGAGGTGGCGCGTCGGACTTCGTGGACAGGCCCGCATCACGGTTGTCGAATCGGATCACCCGGAACCCGCGCTCGAGGAGCTCGGAGATGAACCCCGGGCTCCACAGCGTCATCTGCGCCCCGAGTCCCATCACGAGCAGCAGCGGGGGAGCGTCGTCGGGCCCGAAGCTCTCGTAGCAGAGGTCGATGTCGTTCGCGGTGGTGGTCGGCATCGGGAGATCATGGCACTTCGGGCCGTTCGAGTGAGAGTGCTGACCGGGATCCGACGTGCGAACCTGTCGGCATGACGAAATTCGGATGGTTGTCGCCGGTTGCCGGACATGCGGGGAGCGATTTCCAGCCGATCGTGATGTATCAGGAGGAGCACATCCTGCCGAAGGCGTTGCCGCACTTCGACTCGCTGTGGATCGCCGACCACTTCTACGGATTCGACTCCGAGAAGACGGAGGGCTTCCTCGAAGCGTGGGTCACCCTCACCTGGCTCGCGGCGCGGTTTCCCGACGTCATGCTGTGTCATCACGTTCTCGGCCACGGCTACCGCAATCCGGCACTCACCGCGAAGATGGCCTCCACGCTCCAAGTGTTGTCGGGCAACCGGTTCGTCCTCGGCATCGGCGGCGGATGGCGCGAGGACGAGTACGAGTCGTACGGCTACGACTTCCCGTCGACCGCGACCCGCCTCCGCCAACTCGAGGAGGTCGTGCAGATCTGTCGACTGATGTGGACCGAGGCGCACCCCACCTTCGACGGCACCTACTTCCAGATCGACGACGCCGCCGCCACGCCGCGACCCGACGTCGTTCCACCGATCTGCATCGGGAGTTCCGGTGAGCAGATCGGTCTGCCGATCGTCGGCCGTCAGGCGGACATCTGGAACGGGTCACTCCGCGGCGGCGACGAGTCGTGGTTGCGGATGCGCGACATCGTCCACTCGGCAGCGAGTGATGCGGGACGTGACCCCGCCGACATCGAGTGCAGCGTCACCGTCGCCGGCGAGCTCCCCGACTCCGATGCAGCATCGGAGCAGTGGGTCGAGCGACTGACCCATCTGCATGATCTCGGCGTCGAACACTTCGTCATGGACTTCGGTCATCCACTCGACGTCGAGCCGGCGCTCCGCTTCGTCGAGCAGGTGATCGCTCCGATCAACGGCGACTGACGTCCGAGTCGACACCGGACGCGCCGGGGCCGACTTGCGGCGTCAGCGTTCCTGGCGGCGTGAACCGGACGTCCGCACGGCGGTCAGCAGGTCGAAGTGGCAGTCGCGGGTGGCGGCGCCATCGCGAACCTCGCCGTTCTCGGCCTCGAACATCCGGTTGAAGTCGTCGTCGGACCCGAGGATGCCGTACTTGCGGGAGATCGGTCGCCCGTCTGCCAGGCGGAGACGGTGACACGGCAGCGCCCAGTCGGCGACGCTCGCCTGCTGATCCGGCAGCAGCGCGCCGGCGAGCTTGTGGACGGTCATCGGCTTCCCGTACCGGGCCGAGTAGGCCAGTGCGAGGTCCTCGTCGCTCACCCAGCGTGCCGGTGGCACGAGGTTGACGAGGTCGATCAGGCGGCGGGTGGTCATCGACGCGTCAGGACGCACGGGCGCGGGGCCGGTCCAGGTGGAGAATCGGGAGTCGTTCATCTGTCGCACGCCGCTTCCCCCTGTCGATTCTCACTGCAAGCCATGGCAAGTAGTCAACCAACACCCAACGTGGTTGACAGAGGGTCAGGCGTCACATACTGATTGTCAACCCAGGAAAGCTTCACACCTAGGCCACCACGGACTAGGATTGACACATGCAATTCGAGACGAAGGCGAGCCGATCCCGGGAATCCGTCGGTCCACCGGGCGGTCCGACCGTCACCGTCCCGTCGTCGTTCACGATCAAGGTCACCGATCTCGAGCCGTACGACCTGCGATTCGAGACGAAGTGGGACGAGCGTGAACGTCGACTCACCATCCGCGAGGCGACCTTCCTGACCGCCGGAGACGAACCCGTTCGCATGGCGGGCATCATTCGCGTCGCGATCGGCGACCTCGTCGACCAGGCGATGGAAGCCGAGGTGCTCGGCGAGCGTGGATGGCCGGGCGTGGTCGAGGACCATCCGGACGAGGAGCAGGAGCGTGTGGACGCGCTGGTCTACCTGCTGTCGGTGGCGCTCGGCTCACCCAAACCGTCGGCCAACGTCGCGATCGCGCGCGGGCTGTCGCCCGCATCGGGTCCGAAACGTGTCGGAGCGGCCCGCAAGGCCGGCCTGTTGCCGGCGACCGAGTCGGGCAGACCGTCGGCCGGACTGTCGTCGTTCGACAAGGCCGCCCGGGCGAAACGCAAGCGGTGAGTCGACACACGCGAGACTGGTCCTCCGATGTCTGATTCCGACCGCATCCCCGTGCTCGTCTTCGATGACGGCACGCCGAACGCCCGCGCCGCGATGACGCGGGCGCTCGACCACGCCGCCGAGATCGTGCTGGCGACTGCGTCCGACTCCCCGAACACCGCCGCCAACCGGGCCGACGCGGCCGACGCCGGTGTCCCGATCGACATCGTCGAGCTCGCACCGCACACCGGCATCCGTCATGCGCTCGCGCTGTGCGGCGAGCGTGACATCTACGCGGCGTACGTTCCCCGGGTCGAGCGGCATCCGGGCGAGTTCCTCCGCAAGATCATCCAAGCTGCCGCGCAGTCCGAGGTCGAGGGTCTGCCCGTGCTGGCGGTCACCATCGTTCATCCCGATGCTCCGACGACCGGCCCGGTCGTCGAGTTGGATCCGGCCCACGCCGACGCCGGGTTCGCGGCCCTGTTCGCCGCGGGACTCGCCGGCACGACTCGGAGTCCACTCCACGTGTTGCGCCTGGCAGGCGACCGGTCGAACGCCGACACCCGCTCGGCCGACGCCCTCCACGCGGCGCGCGTGGCGATCGCCCACGACGAGATCGCCGTCTACGAACAGGACGGCGAGCGGGACTCCTTCGACGACGCGATCGAGAGCTCCCACGGGGCCCGCGCGGTCGTGGTGGGCTTCGGCGGGGTCACGATCCGCGGGCGCAAGGCGACGCACCCGGACGAACTTCCCGACTCGACGCTCGAGCTTCCGGATGGTCGGCTCGCGCACCTGCTGTCCCAGCAGATCTCGACCGATCTCGTCGTCGTGTGCGATCACATCGAGCTGCAGCACGGGCGCGTGGCCAGCGTTGCGGCGATCGGTGGGGCAGTCGGCGCCATCACGGCGGGAAGTGCACTCGGTGGCCTCATCGGTCTCGGTGCCGTGTCCGCCGCGATCGGTGTGGCCGCGGCCGGCTACGTGGTCGCCCGCGACGGCGACGACGACGACGGAGACGACGACGGTGGAGCAGCCGAACCCGAATAGCCAGGTGTCGAACCCTGTCGGCCAGGTGTTACGTTCGTCACATGGATGGGGGCATCGAGCAAGCGGTGAAGAAGGTCGTCGCGGGGCTGTTCCCCGGATCGTCGAACGTCGAGATCGTCGACTTCGGACCGATTCCGGGCGGCTTCTCGCGTGAGACGTTCCGCTTCGACGCCATCGTGCACGCCGCCGGCGGCCAGCAACGTCACGAGCTGATCCTGCGCAAGGACCCGCCCGAGTCGGTGGCGATCCTGCAGACGAGCCGCGCCGTCGAGCACGATCTGATCGAAGCGGTCCGGCTCCAGACCGGCGTCCCGGTCACGCAGAGCCTCGGTTTCGAGATGGACCGGTCGATCCTCGGCGAGGCGGCGATGATCCTCCGCCGTGCGCCGGGCAACTCGCTCACGACCGACCTCTTCAACGATGGTCCCGACACCGACCAGGCCGACGACGTTGCCCGTCACCTGTGCGAGTCGCTCGTCGAGTTGCACCAGACCGACATCGCCACGCTCAATCCGCACGGCGACCTCGATGACCCGCGCGGCGTCGGCATCGACGCGAGCAGCTGGGACAGCTACATGGAGTCGACGTTCGAGTACTACCTCGACAGCTACCCGTCGACGAACCGCGACCCGATGCTCTGCATCCTCCTCGACGCCTACCTCACCCTGCGCCGGAACAAGCCCCGGCCACTCCCGTTGTCTCTGATCCACGGCGACTTCAACCCGGCCAACTTCCTCTACGAGAACGGGAAGGTGACGGCGCTCATCGACTGGGAGAACTCCCGCGTCGGCGACCCGCGCGAGGACATCGGCTGGATGCTGATGATGGACGACCTGTCCAACACGAAGGTGATGCACCACCCCGCCGACGAAGGCGGCTTCCTCGCCTACTACAACAAGCTGACCGGGTTCGAGATCACCGAGCAGGAGATCGGCTACTTCATCCTCTTCGGCACCGCCAACATCGCGGTGCCGATCAACACCGCCATCAAACGCCGCACCGACGGTGACAACCACGAACTGCTCCACCTCTACCTCGTCCAGTCGAGCACGCCTGCCCTCCCCGGGATGGCCCAGCTGCTCCAGTACCCAGGGGTCCCCGCATGAACACGACGCCGTCCGTCGATCAGATCCTCGAAGGGCTGATCATGGCTCTCGACGACGAGATCCTCCCTGCATTGACGAACCCCAAGGCCTACGCGACCGCGCAGATGATGCAGTCGTTGATCCAGAGCCTGCGTCAGACGCTGCCGGTGCTCGACGAGCAACTCGTCGAGGAACACAACGACATGATCCGCACGCTCGCCGATGCTGCCGCGGCGCTCGGTGACGCGTCCGGTGACGCGGCCGATCGTGTCCGCGATCGGGGCGCGACGTTCGGGCAACTCGACAAGCTCCCCGCGCCGCTGGATCGCGACGTCGTGATCGAGGCGCACACGGCGCTCGGGCGCGCGATCGAGGCGACGTTCCCCGACCTCGACGAACTCCAACGTGCGGGCGTCGCGTCGGCCGACGACGCGCTGCAGATCATCCGCGCCCATCTCGGGCCGCGCTACGTGCGTGACGCGCAGACGATCGTCGTCGGTGCCGGTTTCGTCGGTCGCGGCTGAGCCGAGCCCAGCCGGTCGTCTGCCCTACGCCTCGCGTTCGCGGACGACGGCCTCGATGCGCTCGGCGACGATGGGAAACCGCTCGGTCATCGCCGTGAACTCCCAGCTCATCATGCACGCCAGGCGACAACGGGTCTTCGCCGTGACGCGGGCGTTGCGCTTCTCGTGTTTGACGAGCGCGGTCTCCCCGAAGAACTCGCCGCGCCCGAGACTGGTGACGAACTCGAAGTTGCGGTGGACATCGACCTCGCCGTCGAGCACCACGAAGAACTTGTAGGCGAAATCGTCCTGCTTCGCGAGGCTGCTCCCCGCGACCATCTCGATCTCGGTGAACGGCTCGGCACAACTCGCGAGGTTGCCCTCATCGAGCCCGTCGAAGAGTGGTATCGACCGCAGTTGTTCGGCATCCATGCTCGTTCCCCCTGGGCGTGGAACGTAGCACCTCTGCCCGGGCGGCCTGCCGAGCTCGTCGTTCAGGCGAGTTCGAGGTCGACGACCTCGGTGAGTTCGGGCTCTCCGTCCGCGTTGCGGCCCGAGCGCTCGAGCTTCATCCGCGCGTGGCGCCCGTCGATCGAGAGCGTGGCGATCTCGTTGCCGTAGAACGGTCCGGCCTCGCGCGTCCAGGTCAGCGGCTGGTCGGGCACGCGCGCCACCCGACGGAGCAGCACCCGCGTCGCGGCCGCGGCCGCACGACTCCACGCCACCCGGAAGCCGATCTTCATGAAGGCCGGCACGTAGTTGTGGACCGGTGAGCACGTGAGTTGGTAGACGGCCGCATCGACGTCCCGATCGAAGTTCGCACGCGCCGCGTACGCGTGGTGCACGTCTCCCGACAGAACGCAGATCGTCGCCGGGGACCGACCGTCGGAACCCTCGTGTTCACCGTTTCCGACCCGTTCGAACAGCGCGGTCAGCCGGTCGAATCCCTCCCGGAACGATGCCCAGTGCTCGAGGTCGGCCACCCGCCGGAACTTCTCGGACCAGCGCGCCATCCGCTCGCCGCGTTCGCCCTTCGTCAAGACCTCGTTCCACGACTCGATGTCGTGGAACGATCGGGGGAGCAGCCACGGCAGGGACGTCCCGATCAACAGGTGGTCGTAGGTGCCGTTCGCCTGCTCCTCGATCCACTCGAACTCGTCGTCGGACACCATCGATCGGCGATCGCCCTCGAGAATCCGACCGCACCGCGAGTCGATCATCAGCAACACGGTGTTGGCGAAGATCCGTCGGTAGGACCACCGCGCGCCCTTCGCTCCGTCGGCCTCGGCGTCGGCAGCGGCGGCGAACTCGCGCAGGAGCGGCTCGCAGTCACCGTCGTGAGCGGTCACCTGCTGGTACGTCAGGTCGTGTTCCAGGTCGTCGGGCGACAGGTTCCCGACATGCTGGTACACCCAGTACGACGACAGGCCGCCGATGATGCGTTCGTTCCACCATGACGTCTCCTGCATGTCCCGGCGCCACGACCCGGACGTGTTCCAGTCGTCGTGGATGTCGTGGTCGTCGAAGATCATCGCGGTCGGCAACGTCGAGAGCAGCCAACGGATGTCCGGATCGGTCCAGCTCTCCTCGTACAGCCACGTGTACTCCTCGAAGTCCTTGATCTGTTCGAACGGTGGTTCGGCGATGCTCCGGCGTTCGCGGATGCGGTCCTGGGTCTCGTCGGTCGTCTCGTCGGCGTAGACCTGATCGCCGAGGAGCAGCACGGCATCGGGCCACTCGTCCTCCGGCATCTGCAGCAGGCGCTGCGCGTACGTGTCGAGCGCGTCGGGTGCGTAGCGCTTGTCGTCTTCGACCGCATCGGGTCGCGCGTATCGGCACGACCCGAACAGCAACTGGATCGGATTCGCCGGATCGAACGTGCGGATGCGCGACGGGGGGAGGTCGGCGTCCGGGTCCGGCCACACGACCGCGTCGTCGAGGCGGACCTCGTACGGCGTCGCGGTACCGGGCTCGAGTCCGCGCACGATGACCAGCGCGTAGTGGTGTCCGGCCACCTCGAAGGTCTTTGCACGGCAGTCGAGGACCTCGACGACGCACGCTCGATCGACCTCGACCCACACCGTCGCGTCGCGCTCGCCGACGTGGCGGAGGAGTGGTCCGAGGACAAGGCGCGGTGCGGTCACCGACGACGTGCTATCACTTCGACGGCCTGCGCGGGGAAACCCGCATCGCTGGAACACTCGCCGGGTTCGATATCGTGGAACGCACACCGGGTAGAAGCAGTCAGCACGCCGACGGCGCGCAGGTCATTGCCCCTCGCAACCACGAGGAGATCACCATGCCTGCACCCACCGACGCGACCCGCGCCGCAACCGGATCGGTCGAGACCGAACTCGCGAAAGAGCGCACCTTCGGCGGCGACGGCGTCGACGTCGACCGCGAGATCCGCATCATCGACCTGTCCGATCCGAGCTCGTCGCAGGACGACATCGACGACGCGCTGTGGTCCGCTGCGGCCGAGACCGGCTTCTTCCAGGTGACGGGGCACGGCATCGCGCAGGCCGACGTCGATGCCGCGTTCGCGATCACCGAACGGTTCTTCGACCTGCCGACCGAGGTGAAGGAGCGACGGTCGATGCCGCCGCGCACCAACAGCGGCTGGGAGTTCAAGTCACAGAAGCGGCCCTCGACCGGGACGTACGACCACAAGGAGACGTTCCAGGTCACGATCTCGCGGATGGAGAAGTACGACCTCTGGCCGACCGAGGACGAGATCGCGGACTTCCGGCGGATCCTCTCCGAGTTCGAGGCGGCGAACCACGCGCTCGCCATGCGGCTGCTGTCGTCGTTCGCCCGCAAGCTCGGATTCCCGGAAGCGTTCTTCACCGAACGTCACGACCCCTCCTCGCCGGAGTACCAGTCGACGCTGCGCATCCTGCACTACCTCCCGATGGACGCGAGCGACCTGCGCCCGGGGGAGTGGCGCGCCGGCGCCCACACCGACTTCGACTGCCTCACGCTGCTCCACCAGCGGGTCGGCCAGCGCGGCCTCCAGCTGTGTCCGGGCGCCGAGGCGGCGAGCCGCGAGTCGAACGATCCGCTCGGATGGACCGACGTCGAGCCCGTGCCCGGGACCGTCACGTGCAACATCGGCGACATGCTGATGCGCTGGAGTGACGACCAACTCCCGTCCACCCTGCACCGCGTGCGGATGCCGCGACCCGACGAGATCGTCGGTGACCGCCTCGGCCCGCGCTACTCGATGGCCTACTTCGCGCAGGCGGATCGGGACGCGATCATCGAGAGTCCCAGCGGTACGCACGCCCCGATCACCGCCGCCGACTATCTCGAACAGCGCATCGCCGCGAACTTCGCCGGCTGAGATCCGCGCCGAGATCGCGGCGCGGGTGCATCGCGCGACACCAGCACCAGCCAGATCACCGCACCGAGGATGATCGCACCGCCGACGAGCGTCGCGACGCTCGGCACCTCCCCGGGCCAGATCCACACCCAGAGTGGAGCGAGGACGACCTCGGTCATCAGGAGCAGCGGCACCTTCGCCGCGGGCACCGACCGATGGCCGAGGTTGAAACACGGCAGCCCGAACCCGAGCGCGACGCCGCCCGACACGCATGCCATCGTTCCGTCCCGCAGGCTCACGCCCAGCCCCTCACCTTGTGCCACTGCGACGATGCCGGCGCCGAGGCCGAGGATCGAACCGGCGATCAACGTCGGCACGACCGGATCCACGCTCGGAGCCGAGCGCATCAGCACGCTGTAGGTGCCGACACTGACGGGGATCAGCCCGGCGAACAGCAGCCCGGATGCGGATCCGACCTCGAGGCCGGCGCCCACCGTGATCGTCACGCCGACCAGCGTGATGCCGATCGCGATGGCGGTCGTTCGCGCCACCGGCTCGCGCAGCCAGATCCAACCGATCAGCGCCGCGAAGATCGGTGCCGCCGCGAGGAGGAACAGCGTCGTCGCCGCCGATGTGCCGGACAGGGCGAGGATGTAGAGCATCGACGTACACGCCAGCACTGCGCCGGCGAGCCACGTCGTGCGGGTGACCGTCGAGAAGTCGACCGGCCGACCGCCGCGTCGGAGCACGATGAGGATCACCATCGCGAGCGCGGTCGACGCGCCGCGGTACGCGAGGAACTGGAAGTCGGTCGCGTCCTCGACGGCGGCGTAGGCGATCGCGGTGACGCTGAACAGCACGCCGGCACCGACGACGAGCAGACCGCCCTGCCGCTCGGTGAGTTCACCCTGGCCGGTGAAGGCATCGCGGTACGCGGTCAGCATCGCGGAATCGTAGGTCCGGATGCGGCGGCGGAGCGATGGGGAATCCGGGTGCTGTCGCTACCACGTCCGGGTCGCTGGCCACCCGATCACAAGTGCACTAGTGTCGTCGGCACGACCAGGAGGTGCCCGATGTCCGCCATCCACGCCCAAGCTCAGGCGATGCTCGGATCCGACGCGGTGGCCCACGTGTGGACCACCAACGCCGACGGCAGTCCGCAGGTCTCGGTGGTGTGGGTGATCGCGCAGGGCGACGAGATCCTGTTCGGCACCGACGCCAGCAGCATGAAGGCCCGGAACCTCGCCCGTGACAACCGCGTCATCCTGTCGATCGAGGATGTCGAGCGGAACGAACGTGGGTATCAGCGTCACCTCGTGATCCGCGGTCGGGCACAGGTCGAGCCTGGCCCGGATCCGCAACTGATGGACCGGCTGGCGCAGAAGTACACGAGCCTGAAACGGCACCCGTTGGCGCTGCGTGACTCGCCGACCGCCGTGGTCGTGCGGGTCACCGTCGATCGGATGAGCGGCGTCGGTCCCTGGATCGAGGACAACCTGTCCGTGGCCGTCTCCTGATCGAGCCGATCAGACGTCGAGCTGCTTGACGACCGTCTTCGGCGCGACGTGGCGGAACGCCTCTTCCGCGATGCCGGCGATCTCGTCCCAGTCCGGATCGACGTCGACGTACACGCCGAGCCAGCCGCGTCCGCCGACGTAGGGCGGACGGAAGAACCGTTCGGGTTCGGCCTCGACCATCTGCTCCTGCACGCCGGGCGGTGCAGGACACACGAGGTGTGCCCGGTCGTTGTCGTGGTGCTCCTCGCGGAAGTACATGAACGACTTCTTGTCGCGGATGAAGAAGCACGGTGCACCATGGCTGATGCGCTCGTTCGTCTCCGGGAACCCGAGGCAGATCCGTCGGATCTCGGTCAGCGGGTCGAGCGGATCCGTCGCCATCCCCGCCACTGTAGGAGAGCGAAGGTGTCGATGAGTGCGGCCACCGCGAGGACGGCGACGGCGCCACCGGTGGAGTACCAGCCGAGCAGCACCGTGACGATGCTCGCGACGACCCAGGCGACGTCGGCGATCGCGATCTCCGGCGTGAACCGGCGCAGCGCCGTGAGCGACGCACTCGAGACCCAGGCGTAGAACGCGGCGAGCGGCAGCAGTGCCAGCCCGACGACGCGCACCCAGCCTGGGTGGCCGGTGTCGAGGACCTGGTCCACCCGGTCGGGGACGACGGCGAGAACGATGCCGGCCACGAACGAACTGACCGCGTTGACCCGCAGGACGATCCGGAGCTGACGTTCGTGGTCCCGTCGAGCGGGAGTGGTGGAGTCGGACGTGGTGGATGTGGTGGTGGGTGTGCTGATGATGTCGGTCATGGCGTCATCGTGTGACCTGTCGGTGTGCGGAGTCGATGACCTCCGAGGTCATCGAACCGGCTCCGCTCCGTCGGTACGGTGATCGCATGGCCGGCGACACGGTGGTCCCCCTCGACACGACCCGATCTGCGGACCGCCGCGGGCAGGTCGAGCGTGGCGTCGGTCCGTTGCTGCGGACGTGGCGTGCGCGACGACGGATGAGCCAGCTCGATCTGGCGTCGGCGGCGCAGGTGTCGACGCGGCACCTGTCGTACGTCGAGACCGGCCGGTCCCGACCGAGCCGCGAGCTCGTCCTGCACCTGGCACGCCATCTCGACGTCCCGCCCCGCGAACAGAACGACCTCCTGCTGGCCGCGGGCCATGCGCCGGCGTATCGCCAGTTCGATCTGACCGACCCGGAGATGGCGCCGGTCGTCGCCGCGCTCCGGTCGATCCTCGACGGGAGCGAACCGAACCCGACGTTGGTGATGGACCGTCACTGGAACCTGCTGATGGCCAACGAGTCGGCGTTCGCCCTGACCGAGGGCGTGGCCGAGCACCTGCTGTCGCCGACGATCAACGTGTTGCGCCTCACGCTGCACCCCGACGGGCTGGCCCCGTATCTCGACGACCTCGACCAGGTCGCGGCACATCTGCTGCATCATCTGCGACGCCAGGCTGCCGTGGCGGGCGACGTGGAGTTGAGTGATCTGCTCGACGAGTGCGAGTCGTACGTGCCCGGGGCCGTCGAACTGGCCGAACCGTCCGCCTCCGTGCCGGCGTTGCCGGTGACGATCCGCCGTGACGGTCGGGTTGCCACCTACCTGTCGGTGATCTCGACGTTCGGCAGCGCGCTCGACGTCACCACCTCCGAGCTCACCATCGAGACGTTCTACGACGTCACCGGCTCGGCGTGAGGCTTCGGTGCCTCCCCTGGGGCTCGAACCCAGAACCAATGGATTAAAAGTCCACTGCTCTACCATTGAGCTAGAGAGGCCTTGAACTGCGGCGCCAGCGTACGGCCCGAGGGCGCGGGTGGCGACCTCGTCGGCGACGAGTTCGGCCGCCCGGGTACGGTGACCCGATGGCGAACGACACGAACCCTGCCCGTCGTGAACGTGCGGCGCTCTGTGACCTGTTCCTCGAGCTCGGCCCGGACCAGCCCACGCTGTGCGGTGAATGGACGACCCGCGATCTCGCGGCGCACCTCGTGATCCGCGAGCGTCGGCCGGACGCTGCGGTCGGGATCCTGGTGTCGAAGGCAGCCGGCTACACCGAGAAGGTGCAGGCAGGAGTCGCCGACGCCGAGTGGTCCGACCTCGTCGACACCGTGCGTTCCGGCCCGCCGTTCTGGTCACCGACCCGGATCGCCGCGGTCGACGCCTTGGCGAACACTGCGGAGTTCTTCGTCCACCACGAGGACGTGCGTCGGGCACAGCCGACGTGGGAGCCGCGCTCCCTCGACGACGACCTGGTCGACGCGCTGTACGACGTGCTGAAGAAGACGGGCAAGCGGTTCGTCTCGAAGTCGCCGGTCGGCATCGTGCTCGAACCCGACGACGACCATTCGCCGATCACCGTCAAACAGGCCGAGCCGTCGGTCACCGTGCGCGGCCCCGTCGGCGAGCTGGTGATGTTCGTCCACGGACGCCAGGAGCGCGCCGCGGTCGAACTGTTCGGCGACGATGAGTCGGTCGCCGCCGCGAACTCCGCCTCGTTCGGGATCTGACGAAGCCGGATACCGGGCCGACGCCGATGCGTTCCGGGCTCGCAATGCTTGATGGGGGACACGTCGCTCATCGGCTCAGGCGGCGAAGGCGGGTTGGGTGAGTTCGGTGCCGTCGGGGCGGTGGACGTGCCAGGTGCCGTCGGCGTCGCGGTGGGCGGTGTAGCCCTGTGACTTGAAGCGGTTGTGGCGTCCGCACATCGGGCCGCCGTTGTGAGGCGTTGTCGTTCCGCCCCTCGAGTACTCGTGGGTGTGGTCGATCTGGTTCCGTTGGGAGTCACGCCCGCATCCGGGCCACAGACATCGCCGCCCGTCGAGGAGTACCGCGTCGCGGGCGGCGCCGGTGAAGCGTCGTCGGCGTCCGAGGTCGGTGACCCGGCCAGCGGAGTCGATCACCACCCGTCGGACCTCGCCGATCATCGAGGCGATCACGGCGTCCCGTGGACTGAGCGTGACGCCGTTCGACGTGTCGCACCGCTCGGTGTCGATGTTCTCGATCGTCGCCGGTCGGACCGGCCGGCCGCCCATCATCGCGGCGAGTTCGGATTCGTACTCGGCCTTGGTGATCACGATGTTCACCAACGGATCGGGCGTCGCGGCGCCGGGTGCGGCAGCTGCGCCCCGCACGATGAGGCGGTGCAGTGCGTCCATCCGTCGCTGGGCGTCGGTGCGGGCGAGACGGGACATCGGGTCGCCCTGCGTGTCGTCGCGGCAGTCGACTCCCTCGGCGTTCGCAGCTTCCCAGTCGGAGAGGAACTCGGCGTCGCACTGCTTCTGGAACATCTCCATCAACGCGGCACCCTGAGCGGCACCGCACTTGGCGTGGACGTGGACGACACCGTCGCGTTCGAACACCATCGCCTCCCGACGGTCGTGCGCCTGCGCGTGACGATTCTCATCACCCTGGGGGTCGCCGAACTGATTCCAGCGATGGAGCACCTCGCTGAACGTGACGAAGTCCTTCCCGGCGTGCTCGACCAACTGTGCGTCGCCATCGACGACGAGATCGCGCAGCCGCGGACTCGCGTGGAGCTGAGCGATGGCCCGCACCTGGTCGACCCCGATCGATGCGTCGGCCAACGCATCGCGAGCTTCGGGAAGATCGCGCAACGCACGCATCGTCTGCAGCCGACGCCGGGTCTCGACCGGCGAGGCGTTGGTGAGCGCCGTCGACCAGCCACGCACCGACACGTGCCCGTCGTGGCGGTACCGCTCGGTGGCGTCGGCCCGATCCAACACGGCGACGTAGGTGGCTTCGAGCGTGCGACGGGCAGCCTCGAGTTCGACCAGCGCCTGATCGAGTTCGGCGCCCGACAGCTCGTCCACCTCGGCCGGTGTCGGGATCGGGGACGACTTCATACGAACAAGTGTACGACAGGGGTGTCACAAGGTTGCTGAAGATGGGAGCTCCAAGCGCCGAAATCGGATGGACCCCGGGCCCGAGCCCGGCCTGTCGCGCAATCAGGCGGTCAATCCGCGGCGACCTCGACGACACGTCGCGGGCGTGCGATCACCGAGGGCAATTGGCTCGTCACGAGGACCGCGGCGACCATGGCGAGGCACGACATCGCCAGCACGATGCGGGTTCCGCCGGCGTCGGCGGTGACGACGGCGGAAATCGTCAGGCTCGTCGTGATGCTGCCGACGTACCGGCTCATCGACAACACGCCTGCCGCGCCGCCGGTGCGTGACATGGGGACCGATTCGAGTGCCGACGACATCAGGTTGGGCGTCGCTGCTCCCAAGCCGAGACCGAACACGGCCAGCGCGACCACGAGCAGTGCCGCGGCCACCGACGGCCCGCCGACGAAGAGTGCACCGACCGCGAGGGATCCCACCGTCAGCCCGATCAGCGTCGGAAGTCGTCGACCATGAGTGTCGCCGGCCCGACCACCAGGCGGGCCCATCACGATCATGCCGATCGTGAGTGCGGACAGACACAGGCCGATCGATCCCGACGGCCACCCGCGAGCATCGAGAATGATCGGGGTCAGCAACAGCAGTGCGTACTGTGCGACCGTCGAGAGCGCCTGGACCGAGAAGCACGCGACGAACACCCGATTGAGGATCCGACCGTCCACCACCCGCGTGTCCGTCGATCGCACCCGTCCGTCGGCGCCATCGTCGCGCGCGTCGGGGACTCGGATGCGCACGGCGATGGCGAGCGCACCGGCGGCGATCGGGATGTTGACGTAGAAGATCGCCTCCCAACCGATCGCCTGTGTCAGGACCCCGCCGATCACCGGCCCCAACGCGGCTCCGGTCCCCAGGACCGAGCCCATCAGACCGAAGGTGCGCCCCTGTTCGTCCGGTGGCGTGATCGCGCGAAGCAGTGCCTGGACGCTCGGTCCCAGAGCGGCAGCGCAGCACGCCTGCAGGGTTCGTGCCACGACGAGCAGCGCGAACGTCGGGACGAGCGCGCCGGCGAGCGACGTGGCGATCAGGCCGACGAGCGCGAACGCGACCGTGCGGCGGTTGCCCAGGGAATCCGAAATCCGTCCGGCGATCGGTTGCCCGATGAGCATCGCGAACAGGTAGACGGTGATCAGGATGCTCGCCGTGCCGGTCGAGATGTCGAACTGTTCGGCGATCGTCGGCAGGGCGACCGCGATCATCGTCGAGTTGAGCGGGACCAGTCCCGCGGCCGCGGCGATGCCGAGGACGGTTGCGACGGACGGCGCGGGCGCAGCCCCCGGTGGCCGGGCCATCAGAGGATCGTGACTTCGCCCTTCGAGCCGTCGATGCGGATCCGGTCGCCGGTCGCGATGCGGTCGGTTGCGTTCACGGTGCCGACGACGGCCGGGAATCCGATCTCGCGCGCCATGATCGCGGCGTGGCAGGCGAAGCTCCCGTGGTCGGTCACGATGCCGCCGACGCGGTGCAACATCGCGTTGAACGCCTCCCCGGTCGACCTCGCCACCAGGATCTCGCCGTCCTCGAGGAGGAGCAGATCCTCCATCTCGTCGATGCGCCGCGCCACCCCCTCGTGAACGCCGACGTTCCCGGGAATCCCGATCACCGTCGAATCGTCACCCGCGGCGGCGTCGAGTTCGCCGAGCACACCTTCGATCAGCAGGCCGACCGCAGCCATCACCCGACCGAGGGCCGGCGGCAGGGCGTCGAGCGGAGGTGGCGGAGGGGGTGGTGGCCCGAGGTGCCGCGGTGCTCCGTCGGCGTTCAGCGCGCGACGGAACTCGGCACGTGCGGCCAGGTCATCGGCGGCAGGACCCGCGCCGTCGAGCAGCGCGATCGTCTCGTCGACCGTGGCGTCCAAGACCTGTTCGCGGTCGTCGAGCGATCCGCGCTCGGCGGCGCGGCGCCCGACCTCGAGCATCGTCAGCCGGAGAAGTCCGATCGCCGCGACGTCGCTGTACAGACCGCGCTCGTCCCGCAGCCGGTAGACGGCGCGGGCCTCGCCCAGCAGTTCGTCGAACTCGTCCTGATGCTCGGAGGGCACATCGGCGCGCAGCCTGGCGGCGACCGCGTCCGACCGTCGGCGGGCTTCCTCGGCATCCGCGTGCAGGCCGGTCGCCAGCTTTCCGAGGATCACGTCGGGCTGTTCCCGAAGCGTCGGTCCGGTGATGTCGAAACCCTCGATCACGCGGTAGTCGACCGAGCGCACGTATTCGTCGACCTCGGGCAGCGCTGCTCGGAGCTGGTCGAGCCGAGCGCTCGCGTCGTCTGCGTCGAGAGCGCCGTCGCCATCGAGCAGTGTTCGCATCTCGTCGTTCGAACGGATCGCCTCGACCGCGTCGACCATCTCCTGCGGAAGCGACCCTGACACCGGTGAGTAGCCGTCGAGCACGCCGAACGCCTCGGTCGGGGGCCGCCCGGTCCAGCCCGCCACGTGGAGGGCGAAGTCTCCGACGGGCATCATCGCGGCGACGTTGAAGCGATGGTGCTGGTACACCATCTCGCTCAGATGGGCGGTGACGCGTCGGAGGTGGTCGGCGAGTTCGTCGTCGGTGAGTGACTCCAACTCGACGTCAGCGAATTCGCGATGTTTCGCGATCGCCTGGGGCTTGCAGATGCTGTCCCAGAGCTCGAGGTCGTGGCGCCACAGTTTGGTCTCGAACGCCTGCCCGGCGATCGATGCGCGCCGTTCGATCTCGGCGCCGATCTGCTCGGGTGTGAGCGGGCCGTCCGGCCCCGGCATGTCGAAGGGTTGCGGCTGGTGGTAGGTGAATCCGTTGATCGATGCCATCGCCAGTCGATCCAACAACACCCCGTACCGGGCGAAGGTTTCGCTAAACCCTCGGTTGAAACCGTCCGGGTACAACTCGTTGAGCGCCGCCGTGGTCACGCACGGCGAGTGCGCCGAGTCCTGCTGCCACGGCCCCGGATTCGGTGTTTCCCACGTGTTCACCTGCATGATGCCCCCTGTTCACTTTGAGTGGTCGACACTACGCCTGAGCGCGAGGGCAACGCCACGAAAAAGTGGTGCTGTGTGTCGCGGTTCACGCGTCGGAACGGTCCGGCGGAATCGACGCGCTGGTGAACGCAGTGCGGCCTCGGAGCTGCGCCGCGCAAGCGAGCTCTTCAGCGGGAACTTGGTTCGACCGGGGAGATACACGAACTGGCGAGGACGTGAAGCGCTGGCGACGCAGCCGCCGATGGCGCTTGTCTAGGCCACGGCAGCGGCGAACTCCTGATATAGGTCGCCGGGGAGCTGATGGGTCAGTTTCCAGGTGATGGCCATCGGTCGTTCACCTTCGTGGCGGACATACGTGGCGGGTCCGAGGAACCAGAAGGAACGATCGTCGGCCCTCATCCGAGCGAACAACAGAATCGAGCGACCCATGGATTGATGATGCTGATAGCGGAGACCGGTCTGACTGTCGGCCCTCGTCGTCGACTGGCTCTCCCAGTGGATGAGCTCGCGACTGATTGCGTAGTCGCGATACCGAGTGGTCGGCGAGAAGCCGCCGCCGCTCTTGTCGAGTGTGAATGCGAGAAGGTCGGTTCCGGCCACCGACGCGTCGTAGACGCCGCTCTGCCATGCGGGGATCTTCGCTCGAGTGCTGTCCGGATCAGCACGGCGGGCCCCGAGCCCGAGCGACGCCAAGATCTCGAGGCGGGTGTAGCGAGCGTGGACCTGCAGTGGGCAGTCCGGGTGTGTTTCGAGCGGGCGATGGACATGATCGACCCGCTCGGCGAGAAGGCCAAACACCTCGAGCAGTTCGCTCCGGACCTGCGGGTGGGACCAGACGGCATCGGTCGCAGCCTGAAGGTCGGTGTCCTTCGCCATCATCTTGTTCTTTCCGACAATTTGGTCAACGAGTGGAGCGATGAGCATGTGGAGCGTCCGGCGGGTTCGGATGTCGAGACGGTTCGCGCGCGGGGCAACAGAACGATTGAGAAGCTCGGTGAGCGTCGTCAGTCGTTGTTGATCGTCGACGTGGAGGAGCCGTCCGACGACTCGACGCAACTTCGCTTCGTGCGGCCCCGCCGGGGCCACTGGAGCGCCTGCGTCCTCGTTCAGATCCGACCATCCCCGATTGCGGTCGTACACATCATCGAGCTCGAGGCCAGATTCGTGGAGGAATTCAGCGAGGTCGATGTCGGGACGCTCGCGACGCAACGAACGAAGTTCGTCGACCTTTCCCGGCCATCGGGTGGGGATCGCTTCGCGGACACTTCGAAGGACGATGCCTTCGGCGACTCGATCGAGGTTCATGTGGCATCCGGTTGGGAGGAAGGGAAAGCGCCGCTCGATCGACTGTTCGAGTTCCCGCCGTGTTCCTCCGAGCAGTGCCCGGTATCGCCGGTCGAAGCGGAACTCGCGGCGATGTGTCCCGACGAAATCGATGACAGTGCAGAAAGCCTTGTCATTGGCTTTTCGTAGTCCACGCCCGAGTTGTTGGAGGAACAGCGTCGGACTTTCGGTCGGACGGAGCATGAGGATGGTGTCCACATCGGGTACGTCGACGCCTTCGTTGAACAGGTCGACCGAGAACACGATGCTCACGTCGCCGTTGCGAAGACGCGCCAGGGCCTGGTGGCGTTCGTCGTGCGGTGTTTCGCCCGACACCGCGACCGCAGGGATGCCGCTGCGCTCAAAGTGGTCCGCCATGAACTCCGCATGTGCGACGCTGACGCAAAATCCAAGACCGCGCATCGTCGCTACCTCGACGTGGTCATCGACCTGTTTCACGACGAGGCGCGCCCACGCGTCGTTGCTCGTGTACAGGTTGCTCAGGGAGGTGACGTCGTATCCATGGCCGCGCCGCCACGGGACGTCGTTCAGATCGGTGTCATCGTGGACGCCGAAGTAGACGAACGGTGCCAGATGCTGCTGGTCGATGGCATCCCAGAGCCGCAACTCGGCGGCGATACGGTCGTCGAACCAGTGCAGGATCGGGAGCCCGTCGCTGCGTTCCGGTGTGGCGGTGAGGCCGAGCAACTGCATCGGTTGCAGATGGTCGAGAACCTTCGCGTACGAGGTGGCTGCGGCGTGGTGGAACTCGTCAACGATGACGACGTCGAAGTGGCTGGGTTCAAGCAGATCGAAGTCTGCAGCGTTGAGGCTCTGGATCGATGCGAACACGTGGTCGTAGCGCGATGGTCGCGCTCCGCCGACCCACTTTTCACCGAAGGTCGCGTCACGCAGCGCGTGGCGGAAGGTGGCAATGCTTTGGTCGAGGATCTCCTCCCTGTGGGCGATGAACAGCAGGCGCGACCGGGACATCGTTTGCCGAAGGCGCCCGTAGTCCACTGCTGCCATGACGGTCTTGCCGGTGCCAGTTGCCGAGACAAGCAGATTGCGGCGGCGGCCCTTCTCACGGGAGACGGCGAGGAGCTCGAGCAGCCGCTCCTGAAACGGATGAGGACGCAGTTCGATTGGACTGAGGATGACGTGGGGCCCGTTCTCCACTCGACCCTGTTGCTCAGCGTGGTCGTCAAACTGAGTCGAGTCATAGTCGACGAAGTCGCCGTTGGACCAGTAGCTGTCGAACACAGCATCGAATTTCGAAACCACGTCCGGGTTCCGTGCCCCCGATGCCCGCACATTCCACTCGATCCCCGTGACCTGAGCCGACATCGTGAGGTTCGACGAGCCGATGTATGCCGTCGAGAATCCGGTCCCTCGGTGAAAGACCCACGCCTTGGCGTGGAGTCGGGTGGTCGTGACGTCGTACGAGATGCGGATATCCGCACCCAGCCCGGCGAGCTTGTCGAGGGCCGCCCGCTCGGTCGACCCTGTGTAGATGGTGGTGAGAATGCGCAGCGACTTTCCGGCTGCGCAGTGCTGTGTCAGTGCATCGACAAGCGGGCGGATGCCGCTGAGTCGGATGAATGCCATGACGACGTCGATTCGTTCCGACGACTCGATCTCGGAGATCAGCTGGTTCCACAAGCTCGGCTCGCCCGTTGCGTTGGTGAGCAGAGTGGTGTCGAGCAACGGGATGAGGGGTGACCCCATGGGTGCAGGCGTGCCATCTGGCCGGGTACCGAGGATCGCGTGAAGGATGGTTGCCGGACTGATGGGCAGGTCCTGCGGTTCTGTTTGGGTGAGCTCGCTCAGGCGAGTGAGAAGGTCACGCGCGACCGCGATGCCGACTTCGAGCCGCTGATCGTCCCGAACGTCACGTAGGGCGCGTTCGATCTGTCTGGACAGGTGTTGAGCGATTCGGTCGGGGGCCTCGGCGGTGTGGAGATCGCGTCTGTCGATCGTGAGCGGTTCGAGAGACGCGAGTCGCCCGGCGAGGTCAGCCGTGACGAGCGACTCGTAGAGCCCCGGTTCAACTTCGCCCACGAGACGGCAATGTAGACGCTGGTCGACTGCGCGCAGACCGTCGGATCTACCAACCGATCAGCGGAGATGGCGGCCGCAGTGCGGCCACGGCGCCGAACCGCGCTCGTGCCAGAGGGCGAGAGCCATCGCGTCCTGGTCGGCGGGCGCGGCGGCGGCGGGGTCGGTACCGACGAGGTCGGGTGCATGACGACCGGCGACCGAGTCCCAGGTCGACCGGTTGAACTGGTACGCACCGCGGTAGGTCCCGGACGGATTCGTGATCGTGTAGTCGCCCCCCGCTTCGCAGTCGCGCAGCGCGGCCCATGCCTCCGCCGACGGGCCCGGCGGGAGCACCGGCTCGGGCAGGTTGTCGGCGGGAAGCTCGGCGAACTCGACCGCGTCCCGGTGGGCGCGCGCGGTCGCCGCGCCGTACCAACCGTCCGCCGACACGCCCAACGCCTCCTGGAGCGCCTCGACCCGCGGGCTGCGCTCGTCCCACTCGTAGGAGTCGGTGAGGAGCGCGGTGAGCGGATCGACCGCCGGTTCCGGAGCGGGCTCGGGTTCCGGCTCCGGTACAGCCGGGGTCACCCGCTCGAGCTTCGGCTCGGCGACCGAGACGGTCACGACCTCGGGCTCAACAGAGGGCTCGGTGGTCGACACATCGTCGTCGGGGGCAGCTGGAGCGAACTCGGTCACGGCCGCGATCCCGGCCGCGTCGACGAGGCGGGTCGGCGTCGCGGGAGCGGAGGTGAACTCGACGGTGGCGGCGGAGTACGCCGGTTCGCCGTTCGAGTCACCGTCCCACGCGTGGGCGACGAGCGGCGTCGCGCCGATCGTGGCGACCGCCAGCGCGAGCGCGCCGATCGATCGGAAGGGGGTGCGAGGCGCGCGGGGGCGTCCAGAAGGGGATCGGGGGGTCATCACAGTCCTCGGCGCGGGGGACCGGACGGTCCGCACGGCGCAGCGGGTCGGGCCAAGAATGGCCGGGCCTGGTGGTCGGGACCGCCCATGTTACGAACAGATGACGAAAACCGGGCGCGAGGCGCCGGTTTCGTCCGGAACCCGTCCGCCACCGGGACCTGGCGTCGGGTCGATGTTGCGCCGATGATCTTCGGCGAGGTCCGCGCCCGAGTCCGCTGACCGCGCGGTCGACGTCAGGAATCGGCGGTGTCGGAGTTCCCCATCACCTGGGTCACGATCTCCTCGCTGTGCGAGAGCAGATCCTCGAACGACGCGAGGTCGTGGGTCGGATCGATCGGTGACGCCGTCGCACCGAACCTGCGCATCGCCGCCTCATGCCCACCGGGATAGCGACCGAGCCACGGACGCAGGAGTTCCTCGGCGTGATCGTGCTGGTCCACCCGCCGCAACACCGAGGCCCTCGTCGGAACTCACCCGCTCACTTTTGCACGTCGTGGAGGTCGCGAGACCCGACGGAAACGCCGAGAATGGGAATCCGAGGAGATCGCGTCCCGCCTGGCAGAATCGGACCATGGCATCGATCGTCCTGCTCTGTACCGACGGCTCCGACGTGTCGATCGAGGCCCTGCGCAAGTCGCTCCCGCTGCTCGCTCCCGCGGACCGGACGATCCTCGTCACGGTCGAGTCACCGGTCGACGCCGAGAAGACGACGGGAACCGGGTTCGCCGGCCGTCGATCGTCCCCCGAGTTGGCCGAACAGATCGAGACGAGCGGAGATCGTCAGGCGAAGGAGATCCTCGACTCCACGGCCGACGCGCTCGGGCTCGACGACCCGGAGTTGATGTGTGTCGTCGGCGCGCCGGGTGAGGCGATCTGCACGCTGGTCACCTCGCTTCCGGCGTCGGTGGTCGTGATCGGCAACAGCGGGCGCAGTGGTCTCCGTCGTGCCGTGATGGGCTCGACGTCGGACTACATCGTGCGCCACTCTGCGTGCCCCGTTCTGGTCCAAGCCGTCGGCCACCGTTGATCACCGACGGCGACTCCGCGGAGTCGTACTGTGTCGCACATGACGAATCAATACGCCGCGCCGGTCCGGCGACCGGGAGCGGTCACCTTCATCGGTGCGATCCTCTACATCCAGGCGTTCATGGCCGTGGTTGCGCTCCTGACGATGTTGATCTGGCGGGGTTCGGTGCTCGACTACCTCGAGAAGGAGGGGTCGCCGATCTCCGGCGCCGCGTACAACGGCACGCTCATCGCCGAAGGGATCATGGCCATTCTGCTGTTCTTCGTCGCGACCGGGATCATGCGCGGGAATCGAGGCGTCCGCTTCCTCGTCGCCATCGTCCAGGGCATCTCGATGGCGGCGGCCATCTACGGCCTCACCGCCCATCACGTCGGCGGCTACGTCTACCGCTCGGTGTTCAGCCTGTTCGTCGGGGTGTTCGTGCTGTGGGCGCTCTACGGCAACCGGGAGTCCGACGAGTACTTCCACCAGCACTGAACCTGATTTGGCTGTCGATGTCGCGCACGACTGGACGCGCGGCTCGAATGGGCTGAACAATCCGCTCGATCCATGTTCCTCGCGCTCAAAGAGATGTCCCGGGCCAAGACCCGCTTCGGCCTGCTCGTCGCGGCGATCGCGCTGCTGGTCTTCCTCATCCTGTTCCAGCAGTCGCTGCAGAACGGGCTGATCACCGGGTTCGTCGGCGCAATCCGAAACCAGAACGCACCCGTCCTCGTGTACTCGGTCGATGGCCAGCGGGTCATCCAGGGCAGCATCATCACCCCCGATCTCGAAGCCGAAGTCCGTGACGTCGACGGGCTCGGCACCGTCGGGCGACTCGGTCAGGGGACGTTCACGGCGACGTCGACCACCTCGTCGGGCGACTCGCTGGATGCGACGATCCTCGGCTACGAACTCGGCGACGACGGCCAGGGACTCGGCGCGCCGAGCGAGCTGGTCGACGGACGGTATCCCAGCGGTGAACTCGAGGCGGTGGGGAGCACGGGAGGCGACGACGCGTTCGCGGTCGGCGACACCGTGGTACTCCAACCCGGTGGCTTCGAGATCGAGATCGTCGGTGTGGCCGACGACATCCAACTGAACGTGTCACCGACCCTGTTCGTCTCGTACAGCACCTGGTCCGACGCCGTGCAGTCCGTCAACCCCGACGCCGGCGAACCGCTCCCGAACGTGATGGTTGCGGCGCCCGCCGAGGGCGTCACGGCGGACCAACTCGTCACCGACATCAACGACCGCTCGCTCGACCTCGACGCCCTGACCCGCGACGACGCCGCGTCCGAGACGCCCGGCGTCGCCCAGGTGCAGCAGTCGTTCCAGCTGATCTTCCTCCTCTACGGGCTCGTCGTGCCGTGCGTGACCGGGCTGTTCTTCCTGATCGTCACCCTCCAGAAGGCCGACGCGCTCACGCTCCTGCGTGCGATCGGCGCGCCCGCCAAACGATTGGTCGCGTCGCTCCTGATCCAGGTCGTGCTGATGATCGGCGGCGGCCTCGTCATCGGCACCGCCCTGTACTTCCCGCTCACCGTGACCGGACTCGGTGGACTCGAGCTCCGATTCGAGACGGGTGCGGTGCTGTTCTGGTCGATCCTGCTGCTGACGCTCGGCGTCGCCAGTTCGCTCGTCGCCGCGCGCCGGGTGCTGCGGATCGACCCGATCGAGGCGACGACCGGGGCGGGGGTCGGCGCGTGAAACTCGCCCTGAAGGAACTCCGCCGACGGCCGGGACGCTTCGCGACGGCGACCGTGATCCTCACCCTGATCGCGGTCCTGCTGATGTTCCTCGGCAGCCTGCTCGACGGGTTGATCGCCTCCTCGACCGGAGCGATCCGCGCGCAGGACGCCGACGCGATCGTGTACTCGGCCTCGGCGCAGGCGTCGTTCCAGCGCAGCCGGATCGAGCCCGACATCCGCAGCGCAGTGGAGTCGGTCGACGGGGTCGACGAGGTCGGTGGACTCGGTGTGGTCCAACTCGGTGCCCGCGTCCCGGGCAACGGTCCACGTGACCTGGCCAACGTCGCGCTGTTCGGATACGAACTCGCGCCCGACGGCGTGCCCGAGCCCCCGGCCGACGGTGAGGCCTACGCCGACGAGGTGCTGAAGGCCGACGGCGTCGAGGAGGGGATGACGATCGAGATCGGCCCGGCGCGCACCCCGGTCGACGTGATCGGGTTCGTGTCGGACACCAGCTTCAACGGCCAGGGCGGACTGTGGGCGTCGGAGGCGACCTGGCGGTCGACCCTCGCCGAGAACCGTCCCGATGCCCAGCTCGCCGACGGCGTCTGGCAGGCGCTCGTCGTGCGCGGTGATGTCGAACCGGGAGCGATCGACTCCGCGACCGACGGAGCGACCGACAGCTACACGGTCGACGGGGCGGTCAACGCGATTCCTGGCGTGTCGGAGCAACAGGGCACCTTCAACCAGATCATCGGCGTGACGATCGCCGTGGCGCTGGTGGTGATCGGGCTGTTCTTCGCGTTGATCACGGTCGAACGGGTCGGTCTGTACGGCGTGCTCAAGGCGCTCGGGGCGAAGTCGTCGACGATCTTCGGTGGGCTCCTGGTGCAGGCGGTGGTCGTGACCTTGATCGCGGCATCCGTCGCGGGCGCGCTGGTCGTGTTGCTCGACGTGGTGATCCCACCCGGGTCGATCCCGATCGCGGTGTCGATCGGCTCGATCGTGTCGAGCGCGGCGCTGTTGTTGCTGGCCGCCGTGATCGGTTGCTCGTTCTCTCTCCGCCGGGTCCTCAAGGTCGACCCGGCCTCAGCCATCGGATGAACCCATGAATGCTCTGGAACTGACCGACGTCCGCAAGGTGTACACGATGGGCGACGGCTCCGACGTCGTCGCACTCGACCGCTCCAACCTCACCGTCGCCGAGGACGAGATCATCGCGCTCGTCGGTCCGTCGGGATCGGGGAAGACGACCTTGTGTTCGATGGCGGGCGGGATCCTGTCGCCGACCGAGGGCCGCATCGTGGTCGCGGGGGAGGATATCTCCGACTACGGCGACAAGGAACTCACGAAGTTCCGCCAGGAGTCGATCGGCTTCGTCTTCCAGTCGGTCAACCTCGTGCCGTTCCTGAACGCCAAGGAGAACCTGACGGTCGTCGACGAGCTCGGCGCGCGCACCGGCAAGGAAGCGCAGCGTCGCGCCGATGACCTGCTCGGCGAACTCGGACTCGGCGACCGGAAGCAGAACATGCCGTCGCAGCTGTCGGGTGGTCAACGTCAACGGGTGGCGATCGGACGCGCCTTGATGAACGACCCGAAGCTGGTGCTCTTCGACGAGCCGACGTCGTCGCTCGACACCGAACTCGGCGAGCAGGTGATGGAGCTGATCCGCACCGAGATGAAGCGGCGCGGGACCGCCGCGATCGTCGTCACCCACGACGAACGGATCACCGAGTTCTGCGACCGCAGCGTCCACATCGTCGACGGTCGACTCGAATCCTGACACTCCGGCGCCCGCCGTCGGCGTGCTGCGATTCGCCGGGGTATGACATTCTGAGCACGTGCAGACGGGCGGGCCGAGGTGAAGACGTTCCTGTTCACCGACATCGAAGGTTCCACGCGCCGCTGGGAGCTGGACCCCGACGGGATGCGCGACGCGCTCGAGATGCACGACACGGTGATCCTCGACGCCATCGAGAGCCACGGCGGACATCAGTTCAAGCACACGGGAGACGGAGCGGCAGCGGCGTTCGACTCGGCGTCCGACGCGGTCGCGGCGGCGATCGCGGCGCAGCGGACACTCGAACTCCCGGTACGCATGGGGCTCGCGTCCGGAGATGCCCAGTGGCGTGACGGCCAGTACTTCGGGTCTGCCGTCAACCGCGCCGCCCGGGTGATGTCGGCCGGTCACGGACGACAGATCCTGCTGGCGGATTCGACGGCCGCGCTGGTCGACACCGCGACGTACATCGACCTCGGTGTCCACACGTTGCGTGACATCTCGACCCCGATGAGGCTGACGCAGGTGGCCGTCGACGGCCTTCCCGTCGACTTCCCGTCCCTGCGGACCGTCGGCGTCACGCGTGGGAACCGGGTCGCTCCCACCTCGCGGCTCGTCGGTCGCGCCGCTCAGCTCGCTGCCCTGGTGGACACGGTGCGCAATCAGCAGCTCGTCACCCTCACCGGTCCCGGTGGGGTCGGCAAGACACGGTTGTCCAACGAGGTCGCCGACGTGATCGCCGACGAGTTCGCCGACGGAACGTGGATCGTCGAATTGGCGGCCACGAGCTCGTCACACGCCGTGCCCGCGTTGGTCGCCGACGCGCTCAACGTCACCGTCGAGGCCGACGTCTCGCCCACCGACAGCATCCTCCATTCCCTCGCCGGGCGGACCATGTTGATCCTGCTCGACAACTGCGAGCACGTGCTCCCCGGCGTCCAGGTCCTGGCCGACGCCATCCGCCAGAGCACCGCCACGGTCACGATGATCGCGACCTCGCGCGAGAACCTCGGGATCGCCGGTGAGCGGGTCTGGCCCGTCCCTCCGCTCGAGGTGGGGGTGGACCCCGAGTCCGAGGCCGTCGCGCTGTTCATCGAGCGCGCCCGGGCCGTCAATCCGCACTTCGACTCGGTTCTCGGCTCCGACGATCTCGCGACGATCGCCTCGATCTGCCGCGACCTCGATGGTCTGGCCCTCGCGATCGAACTCGCTGCCGCGCGGACGGTGTCGATGACCCCGCACGATCTCGCACAGCGTCTCGACCACCGGTTCCAGCTGCTGTCGCGGTCGCCGAGTCCCATCGCGGCCGGACACCACCGGACGCTCTACGACACGGTCGGGTGGTCGTACGACCTGCTCGACGACGACGAGCGGAGATTGCTCGCGCGGTGCTCGGTGTTCGCGAGCGGATTCGAACTCGAGTCGGTGCGCGCGGTCGCCGAGTCCGACGGGTGGGGTGAGTACGAGCTGCTGGATTTCCTCGACTCCCTGACGCGCAAGTCGCTGCTCGTGGTGGACCTGAACAAGGACCGGACCCGGTATCGCCTGCTCGAGACGATCCGGCAGTTCGCCGAGGAGCGGCTCGACGACTTCGGACAGACCACGCTCACCCGTCGCGCGCACGCCGAGTACTTCGCCGGGTGTTCTCAGGCGATGTGGGAGGTGTGGAACGGATCCGATCAGCTCCGGGCGATCGATTGGGTCGACGTCGAGTTCGCGGAGCTGCGCGCCGGTTTCCGGTGGGCGACCGATCACGGCGAGATCGAGACGGCGGCACGCATCGCGAGCCACACGGCGATGCTCTCGTTCGTCATCCTGCGACTGGAGCCCGTGTCGTGGGTCGACGAGATCGTGGAGCCGGCAACGGCGGCCGATCTGCCACAACTGCCGCGGGTGCACACGGCCGCGTGCGTTGCTGCACTCGCCGGCGGCCACCAGGACGCGGTCGACCACGCGCGGGTCGCGATCGAGCTCGAGGCCGATCCGTGGCGCGATCCGTTCGAGCAGGGCTGGAGTCTGTTCTGGGAGGCGATCGGTCATCGCTACCTCGGCGACCTCGACCGGTGGTTCGGCATCTGCGAGCGGCTGTCCGAGGAGGACGGTCTCGCGCGCATCATCGGCCGATGCGGATTGCTCGGAACGCTCGCGGGTGTCGGGCGTCAGGACGAGGCGATGGCGATCTCCGACTCCATCGTCCGCGAGACGAAGGCCTTCGGCACTCCGTTCTGGATCGCGTGGGCCCGCGCCTCGTGGGGGCGTGCTCATGCGTCGCGCGATCCCGTCGCCTCGCTGGCCGCGCTCCGCGCATGCCTCGACTACACGCGGGAGTATCGCATCGACTACATCGGCGTCATCGTCCTGCGCGAGATCGCCGCGTTGGAGGGCACTCACGGTGGGCTCGCCGAGGCGATCGAGAAGTTCGCGACCGTGATCGACCGCTATCGCGTGTCCGGGAATCGTGCGAGTGCCGCCACGCTGCTCGGCGACATCACCGTCATGTTCGGGCAGCTGGGGAGGCCCGAGGTCGCGGCCACGGTGTACGGCACGAGCGTCCCGCTCGGCTTCAGCATCGCCGAACACCTGCCGCCGATGATCGATCGGCTCCGCGAGGAGTTGGGCGACGAGCGGTTCGACGAGTGCGTCAACGCCGGTTCCGCGATGCCGTTCGTCGAGGCGATGGCGTACACACGTCGTGTCCTCGACGTGGCGGCCGAACAGTTCGCCGCCGACGGCTGAGTCGATCAGCCTCCGGCAGCGGCTGCCGGAGCAGGTGCGACCGTCGTGGCCGGAGCGACCGTGGTGGTCGTCGTCGTGGTCGTGGTGGTCGGCCGTTGCGTGGTGGCCGGGGCGACCGTGGTGGTGGTCGTGGTGGTCGTCTCGGGCAGCGTGGTGGTCGTCGTCGTGGTGGCCGACGGGTCCGGGTAGTCGAACGAGGGGAGCGACTCGCGCTCGGACACGTCCTCGGGCTCGTCCTCGCCGTTCCAGACCAGGATCTGGTCACCGAGTTCGATCACGTCCTGGAAGTACTCCGAGATGTGCATCGGGATCCGGACGCAACCGTGCGACGCCGGCTCGAGCGGAACGTTCAACGCGCCGTGCACGGCGATGCCGTAGTTGAAGTACACCGGGTCCCACATGGCGCCGAGCGGGCTCACCCGCGTCCCGGTGACCGCACGCTCGTACTCGAAGACTCCGCCGGGAGTCTTGGCCAGGGCGCAGATCGCCTTCGTCACCGGCTCCTCGAGCTCACGGCCCTGGGCGTCGGTGTCGTAGGTGGCTTCCTCGCAGTACTCGGCGGGCTCGCCCTCGGCGTCGAGTTCGCCCGTGGAGATGTGCGTGATGAGGACGGGGACGTCCTTCTCGAAGGCGATCATGACCTGTTCCTCGAGGTACACCTCGGTGTGGTCGGCCTGACCGTTCGTGGAGCGTCGCGGCTGGATGTTCACGCGGCCCATCAGGGCCTCCCACGTGGCCTGGTCGATGACGCCGTCAGCCTCGGCACGCGGCGTCTGGAGCACGAGCTTCTCGAACGCCCACACCGACTGCGTGGTCATCAGACCGAAGACGCCGTCGGCCGGACCCGGGTCGAAACCGAGCTCGGTGAGCCGCTCCTGGACCGCCTTCACCTCGGGTCCCTGGACGCCCTGGAACAGGGTTGTGCTGAGCGGCGGGATCGGCGCGGTGGTGGAGGAGGGCGGCGTCGTGGTGGTCGGATTCGCGGTACTCGCGGGAACGAACGGCGCGACGGTTGCGGACGGCGGCAGCTGAGCCTCTTCGTCATTTCCCGCCGCGCCCACGACACCCACTCCGACGATGACCGCGATCAGCGCCGTGGCGGCGATGATCGGAGCGCGTGTGACCGCACCGGCATCGCCGGAGCGAGTCGACTGCGAGGCGCGTCGGACGGAGGAGGGTCGTTCTTCGATGGCATCATCGTAATGGTTGGACGGCTCGTCGCTACGTCGGTTTCGTACGTGTTTGCCTGCTGTGACGAGTACCACCCGAAGGAGTGGAACGTTGACGTATCGGAGCGATACGGGTACGTTCCGTTGGCCCGAATCCGCCTCGGATCCGTCGAACCCCCTGGAGAATCATGTCGACCGTCGTCCCCGACGCCGCCCCCGAAGTTCCGCTGCACGAGCAGCCCGAGATCCACGCCCGACGCTGGTTCCTCCTCGGCATCATGTGCCTCAGCCTGGTCATGGTGGTCATGGCGGTGTCAGGGCTCAACGTCGCGATTCCCTCGATCCAACGCTCGCTCGACGCGTCGTCGAGCGATCTGCAGTGGATCGTCGACTCGTACGCGATCATCTTCGCCGGACTGCTCCTGTCGGCCGGTGCGATCGGCGACCGGTTCGGTCGCAAACGCGCCCTCCAGGGCGGTCTCGTGCTGTTCGGGCTCGGATCGTTGCTCGGCACCTTCGCCGACTCCGTCGAGCTGGTCATCGTGTCGCGCGCCGTGATGGGCGTCGGGGCCGCGTTCATCATGCCCGCCACCCTCTCGATCATCTCGGCCGTCTTTCCACCGCACGAGCGGTCCAAGGCGATCGCCGTGTGGGCCGGTTTCGCCGGAGCGGGTGGGGCGCTCGGCCCGCTCGTCGTCGGATTCCTGCTCACCGATTGGTGGGTGTTCCCGGCGTATTGGTGGGGCGCCGCGTTCCTCTTCAACGTCGTGACCGTCGCGATCGTGCTGACCGCCGTCACGATCTGGTCGCCGCGTTCGAAGGACGATGAAGCGACCCCGCTCGACCCCGTCGGCGCAGTGCTTTCGATCGTCGGGCTCGCCGCGCTCCTGTACGGAATCATCGAAGGTCCGGTCAAGGGGTGGACGAGTGTCGAGGTGCTCGCCGGATTCGCGATCGCGGTGGTCGGCCTCGTCGGCTTCGTGTTCTGGGAACTCCGCGCCGAACACCCGATGCTGCCGATGCGCTTCTTCCGAAACGGTGGTTTCTCGCTCGGGTCGGGAGTCATCACGTTCGCCTTCTTCGTGATGTTCGGCTTCTTCTTCCTGGTGACGCAGTTCCTGCAGTTCGTTCGTGGGTACTCGCCGCTCGATGCCGGTGTGGCCACGCTGCCGCTTGCAGCCGCGCTGATCGTCGTGTCGCCGCGGAGCGCGCTGCTCGCGGAACGACTCGGGGCGAGCCGTGTGATGGGCGTGGGCTTCGGATTCGTCGCGCTCGGTTTCGGAGTGTTCACCCAGGTCGACGCCTCGTCGAGCTACCTGTGGATCGCCCTCGGACTCGTCCTGCTCGGAATCGGCATGGGGATCACGGTCGCGCCGGCGACCGGCTCGATCATGGCGGCCGTCCCGCTCAACAAGGCCGGGGTCGGGTCGGCGGTCAACGACACGACGCGCGAGGTCGGTGGTGCGCTCGGCATCGCGGTACTGGGCTCGATCGCCAACTCGGCCTATCGCAGCGGGGTCGACGCCGATCTGCTGGTCGGGCTCCCCGAAGCGGCTGCCGATGCCGCATCCGAGGGCGTCGGAGCCGCGATCCAGATCGCCTCCGACCCGAGGCTTCCCGCGCAGGCTGCCGACGCGCTGCGCGCCGGGGCGCAAGGTGCATTCTCCGACGCGTTCAACACGTCGCTCGGCGTCGCCGGTGTCGTCGCCTTCGTGATCGGGATCCTGGTGCTCGTGGTCGGCCGGCGAACCGACGAGATCGTGGAGGACGTCGACTCCGAACCGGACGATGTCGCGCTCGCTGACGCTGGACCCGACGGAGCGTCGTGACTTCCCGCAGCGTCGATCCGCGCGTCGAACGCTCGCGGCAGCTGATCTGTTCGGCGGCGATCGACGAGATGGCCGAGGTCGGCTACGGCGCGATGACGATCGAGTCGATCGCGAAACGTGCCGGGGTCGGCAAGGCGACCGTCTACCGACACTGGGATGGCAAGCTCGACCTGGTCGAGTCGGCGTTGGACCTCGTGAAGGCGGACATGGTCGTGCCCGCCGACGGCTCGACGCGCGATCGACTCGTGGTGATGCTGACGTGGTTGGCGGAGTTCCTTGCCGGTGACTCGAGCGCGTCGGCATGCCTTCCCGCTCTCGTCAGCGCCGCGCAGTACGACGACTCGGTGCGCGATTTCCACCACCGGTTCGGTGCGGAACGGCGCCAGGCATTCATCGACGTCATCGACGAGGGATGCGCAACGGGGGAGATCGATCCGTCGCTCGACGCGCGGCTGGTCGCCGAGACACTCGTCGGGCCGCTCTTCCACCGCCGGATGTTCACGCCGGATCCGTATCCGCCCGACGAGGTCGCAGCGATCGTCGACCTCGTCCTCCCGACCTGAGGCCGAGCGCGCGAACCGGTGTCAGTCGACGCTGGAGCGGTCGCCGAGGAGCCAACGGGGACCGCTGCCCAGCTGGCCGGCTTCGTCGTCGAGGTTGTAGATCTCGCACGTGTCGAGGCTGAGGCAGCCGCAGCCGATGCAGCCGTCGAGCTTCTCGCGCATTGCTTCGAGCAGCGCGATCCGTTCGTCGATGAGCGGCTTCCACCCGCGCGCGAGCTTCGCCCAGTCGCGTCGGTTCGGTGTGCGCGACGCCGGAAGCGTGTCCAGTGCGTCGCGGATCTCGCTCAGGCTGAGTCCGACGCGCTGGGCGACCTTGATGAAGCTCACGCGGCGGAGCGCGTCGGCGCGGAACCGGCGGTGTCCCGACTCGTTGCGTTCGGACGTGATCAGCCCGTGTTCCTCGTAGAAGCGGATCGCCGACGTCGCCAAACCTGCCCGACCGGCCAACTCCCCGATCGTGAACACCCGAGCGTTCCCCGAGGCCGTCTCCGGCGACGTGTTGACTTCAACCATTGTTGAAGTTTTACCGTTGGCCGACATGAACGCAACCGACCTCGAGACCGAACCCGTCACCCGACTGTCCGACTTCCCCGAGGGGTCGATGAAGATGGTCAAGGTCGACGGCCAACGGGTGTGCCTGGTCCGCACCGCGTCGGGCGTCCACGCGCTCGACCATGCCTGCCCACACGAGGGATACGGCCTGACGCAGGGCGTGCTGGACGGCGAAACGCTGACGTGCGCCTGGCACAACTGGAAGTTCCGCGTGAGCGACGGAGCCTGCGTGCTCGGCGAGGAGAACGTCCAGACCCACGGCGTGACCGTCGACGACGAGGGAGGCGTGCGGGTGACGCTCAACCGACCGGACCCCGCCGAGGTGCGGGTGCGGGTGACGGAGAGCCTGCGGCGCGGGATCGAACGGGACTACGTCGGTCAGGTCTCACGTGACGTGGTCCGTCTGCTGCGCGCCGACGAGCATCCCGGTGAACTCATCTGGCAGGGCATCGCTCACGGGGCGCCGCGCGGCGAGTTCGGCTGGGGACATTCGATCGCCTCGGCCA
The DNA here is from genome assembly GCF_000350145.1 of Ilumatobacter nonamiensis YM16-303. GTDB lineage: Bacteria > Actinomycetota > Acidimicrobiia > Acidimicrobiales > Ilumatobacteraceae > Ilumatobacter_A > Ilumatobacter_A nonamiensis. The sequence goes on from NZ_BAOL01000020.1 coordinate 76,336, forward strand.
CCGACTGTCTGTCGATGATCGACCTCTACGACGGTGACCAACGCGCGTTGCCGATCGTGCAGGGGATCGCCGGCATCGCCGAAACGCAGCGGTACCGACCGGTGCAGGTCCTGCCCGATCCGGCGACCGATCCGCGCACGATCACCGCGCCGGCGTTTCGCGCCGCCGTCGAAGCCGAAGCGCTCGGCGAGGCGCAATCGCTCCTGCGGGGAGCGATCCACCGCGGCGACACCGCCGACGATCTCCGCCCGTGGTTCACACAGATCGTCAGCGATCACCACCTGTCCTACGGGCACGCCGCGATCTACGGCCAGAAGGCGTTCGAGTTGCTCGACATGATCGGCTGGGAACGCGCCGACACGGTGCTCCCGCACCTCGTTCCGACGATCGTGTACGGCACCCGCGAGGACGGCCTGCCGTACATGCGGCCGTTCATGAAAGCCATGGCGGACGTCGACCTCGGTTCGCTCACCCGCGTGGAGGCCGACCCCGGATGGTCGGACGACGGCCGGTTGGAAGCCGCGATCCTGGGGCGTGATCGCGTCGCACCGGTCGCCGCCGTCACGACCGCGTTGCGCGAGGGAGCGGGGGTGGACGGGGTCCTCGACGTCGTCGTCGACGCGGTGAGCGAGCGGATGCTCCGGTACGACTTCGATGGCGAGTTCGACTTCGACGACGACTTCGGCTGGCTCGACATCACCCACGGGATCACCTACGCCCACGCGATCCGATGGCACCACCACCACGTCGACCGGGCCGATCCATCGCTCTCGGAGGACCTCGTGCGACTCGCCTACTTCTCGGCGTTCCTCGGCTACTGGACCGGCCGCCACGAATGGCACACCCACGTCGGTGATCGCCACGACGTTGCACCGCTGTCCACCGACGTTGGAACCTACGGCGACGAACTCCAGCGCCAGTCCCAGACCGACGGGACGACCGCGTTCATCGTCCATGCTCACGCGGTCAAGACGTCGCGGGCAGCGGCACTCGAGGCGCGACGTCGCGACACGGCGCTTCCGCTCGACGCCGTCTCGCTGTTCCTCAACGCGCCGAAGCTCGAGCGATTCGTCGCCGCCACCGTCCACCGCTCCATCGACTTCCTCGCCGGCCGCGCCCCACGCGACACCTGAACCATCCGGTGTCAGACACCGGATGGTTC